>JAFAEW010000053.1 GCA_023423835.1 Bacteroidota bacterium
AACCTAAGCTGGGGACCTAAAGCAGAAGGACAACAGGTTGAAAACTGGAATGGCGAAACTGTTCCGCTTCGCACCTATGATAATGTTGATAATTATTTCGACAAAGGAATGCGTTATGAACAAAATGTGTCATTGCAGCAGCAATTCAACAACACCTCCATCTACACTTCTTTCAACCGGTTGGATGATAAAAGTATGATCCCGGGCGCCAAACTTACACGTACCAGCCTCATTACGAGAGCCGTTACCAAATTTGGAAAAGATGAGAGATGGACATTGGATACCAAGGTTCAATATACCAACAACAATGCAAAAAACCGTCCTATTGGTGGTAATAACTACAGCAATGCCTTCTTTACGCTGTTTATGTTGCCCCGCTCGATTGACATCCGCGAATTTAATCCGCCGGTAGATGCTAACGGGAAAATGCTCTGGTATAACGGTGCAAACCAATACAATCCATATTGGATGGCGTTATACAACCTCAACAATGATGTGCGTGACCGCTTCATCCTGACCGCTGACCTGAAATATGATTTTACAGACTGGTTAACTGCCGAACTGAGAGCAGGAGGTGACCTTTACACTACGAATACAGAATCGAAAACATATGCCGGAAGCCCGATCACCAATACCGGAAGATACAGTCTTGGAAAAGAAACTTTCACCGAAACCAACTATTCTGCGATGTTAACCGCAAGGAAAGATGACCTGGCAGGAAAATTCGGCGGTTTGATAATGGTGGGAGGAAATCTCCTGAATCAGAAATGGAGTTCAATTAATTCTTCTTCAGGCGACCTCGTTGTGCCAAACCTCTTTTCTTTGAATAACGGTGTAAGTAACCCAACTGTAGGAGAAGGATTTACGCACAGAATGATGAATTCTCTTTACGGAAATGCACAGATTAACTACGACGGCTATCTGTTTTTGGATGCGACTTTCAGAAATGACTGGAGTTCTACGTTGAGCAAGACCAACCGTTCATTTTTCTATCCGTCCGTTAGCCTTTCTTATGTATTTACAGATATGATGACGAAGCTCGGTATGAACAGCCCCGGCTGGCTGTCTTATGGAAAGCTCAGAGCTTCCTATGCCGCTGCGGGTAATGATCTTCCGCCTTATCAATTGTATAATACCTATGGAATCGGAAAAGATCCAAACGGAAATACAACCGGTTTCAGAAACAAAACCTTATATGATCCTAATGTACAAAGTGAGCTGATTAAGGCTTATGAACTGGGATTGGATATGCGTTTCTTCCAAAACCGTTTTGGATTTGATCTCTCTTTCTATAAATCAAATTCAACCAATCAGCTGATTGACCTGCCAATGGATCCTTTAAGCGGTTACTCGTTTAGAAAGATCAATGCCGGAAACATTCAGAATAAGGGTGTAGAACTGGTAGTTGACGGACGATTGCTCAGCAGCCGTTCAGGATTGAACTGGAATGCGCAGATTAACTATTCTGCAAACCGCAACAAGATCATCGAACTCACTCCGGACGTAACTACTTATAATCTCGGCGGATTCGACGCCCTGCAGATTTCCGCAGTTACAGGAGAGAACTACGGAGAGATCTATGGAACCAGCTTCGTAAGAGTTGAAGATCAAAACAGTCCTTTTTATGGTAAGATGGTGTTGACGGCCGAAGGTTTGCCACAGGTTAATACAACGCCGAAAAGATTGGGAAATCAATCTGCTACGGGATTATTCGGTATGACCAACTCTTTCAGCTATAAAGGGTTCGGACTTTCATTCCTCGTTGATGCACGTATCGGTGGGCAGATTTTCTCAGGCACCAATTCCGAAATGCAACAAAATGGTACAGCAGCCGTTACAGCTCCCGGTGGAGGCAGACCGGATGTTGTGGTTGATGGTGTTGTATTGGATGAAAATGGTAAGTACACACAAAATACCGTTTCAATTACCCAGCAACAATACTGGAATGCAGTTGCAGGCCAGGGCAATCTGGGTATAATTGAAGCCAATATTTATGACGCTTCCAACGTTAGGTTAAGGAATATTATGTTGAGCTACGATGTTCCAAAGAACTTCCTCAGCAAAACGCCTTTCCAGCATGCAAGAGTAGGGATATCCTGCAATAATGTTTGGTTGATTTCCAGCCACTTAAATGGTGTGGATCCTGAGTCAGTGTATGCTACAAACACGAATGCTATCGGATTTGAAAATGCCAGTCCTCCAACTACCCGTGTTTTCTTGTTTAATTTATCATTAGGCTTCTAACATTTTTAATCTAACTATATGAATCAGAATATTAAAAAAACAGGATTGCTTTTGTCGGCTTCGGTGCTGCTGTTTGCTTCCTGTAAAAAATTTGAAGAGATCAATAAGAGCCCCTACGCTGCCGATGGCAGTCAGGTGCAGGTAGAATACTTCATCAACAATTCCATCATTCAGGCACAGCAAAATCCCGATGTGGCGGAAAGATCGTTTGTGTTGTACTGGAAAACCGCGGCCCATCAGCAGGAAGATGAAGGCCTTTCTTCCGGTTATTATAACGATCAGTGGACAACTGCCTATTACAACCAGGTTTCCGATTGGTTAAATTCAGCCAATACGGCCATCCAGGTAGGAGAAGAACAACTGGCTGACGGAACTTCAAAACCTTACACACAAAACCTTATCCAGGTTGCGCGTATCTGGCGAGCATATCTGATGAGCGAAATGTCTGACCTTTTTGGATCTATTCCCATCGACGCATTTCAGGGAACCAATCCAGACTTTGTAGATGTAAAGACGGTTTATTATTTTCTGTTGGATGAATTGAAAGATGCAAGTTCAAAGCTCGATCTTTCCGTTACCAATCCCGATGCCGTAAAAAAAGAAGATCCTGCCTACGCATACAACTATGCCTACTGGCAGAAATACGCCAACTCTATGCGTCTGAGACTCGCAATGCGGTTATCAGAAGTGGATGCGGCAAAAGCACAGGCTGAATATGAAGATGCGGTAAAACTTCCCCTGCTTACCGCTGCTGACGAAACCTTTCAGGTGCAGGAAAAACCAGGCTGGGATGCGCTTACCGGCGTAATGAGCCGTGAATGGAATCCGCAATTTTTATCACCCACCTTGTTCAACATCTATTTCGGACTGGGTGGTATCAGATCAGAGGATCAGCTCCCCGATTCTATGAAGGCGGCGGTTAAACCTGCCAACTGGATGGGACAAAGATTTACCGATCATTTTGCCACTATGACCAATGATCCCTCGAGAGGATATTTCTTTGACGGATTGCCCTATAGCATCGACCCGAGAGCATATAAGGCGTTCATCATTCCGGGAATGTTTACCAATCCAAACTATTGTTACTACCCATCCTGGACTACCAGCGCAAGTAACACAGTGAGAGATCTCGTTGACGATGCCGGAAATGTGGTAAAGACCATCAATGCAAAGAATACCTGGAATCCAAGCATCAATGGTGACTGGGGTAAAAAAGGTCCTAAAAACCAGGTGATCTGGTATTATGAAGGAACCGTTCCGCGCCTTTCATTACAGTTTAGAAACAGCACCAGCAAACGCGTGTTTTTTGGACCATGGGAAACTTACTTCCTCATTGCTGAAGGAGCTGAAAGAGGATGGGCTTCTCCGATGGCTGGAAAAGACGCCTATGAGGCAGGAATCAGTGCCAGTTTTGCTTATTGGGGATTAACACCGGGCGCTTATCTGACTTCAACAGATTACAACAGATGCGGCACATCGGTAAGCTGGGATCATACAACCGAGCCGCCGGCTTCTGTAAGCATGAATTATGTGGATGGATATACCGGACAGGCCGGAACAACCAATTTCACTTATCCGAAAAATGATCTTTATAAGGGAGGTGCAGTAAAAAATGATCATCTCACTAAAATCATTACACAAAAATATATTGCACAGGTGCCCTGGCAACCCCTTGAAGCATGGAACGATCAAAGAAGATTGGGATTACCATTCTTTGAAAACCCTGCTATTGAGGTTCCGATTCCCACTTTACCCGCTTTGAATTCTTCAAATTATATGACCAGCAGCGTGAAGTTTTTCCCGCAGAGGATTAAATATCCCTCTACGCTGGCAACAAGTAATGAAAGCGGATACAACCAGGCAGTAAGTGCTTTGGGAGGACCGGATGACTTGTTTACCCCGCTCTGGTGGGCAAAACACTAAATAATATTTCCTTATAGAAAAGGCTGCCTGCATGGCGGCCTTTTTTATGCGGATGAGACCGGAAAAAAACAGAAAAAAACCGTCTTTTCACGGTTGCGGATCTTTTGAAATAATTGAATATTGTGCCTTCTAAATCACCGTTAAACTACAATTTTATGGCCAAGGCAAGAAGTTCACTGATGGAAAACCTTTCCGAAAATATTTCAATTCTAAAGACGGCGTACGAAAACTTGTTGGATAGGCAGATTGATGATGATGATGCGAAAGAATTTATCAAATACCATCAGAAGAGTAATCCAAATTCATTGAAAAGTATTTGGATGGATGATTCTATTATAAGGGCTCTTACAACCTTTCCGGCCGGCAAATTTTCCGGTCTGAGGTTGTACTACGCGAAATATAAAAAAAATGTGGGAAATGTTGGGAAACCGGGTGGTCCCAAAGCCGATGATCCTACAATTGTAGTTTCTGTCACAAGTCAGGATTCGAGTGGCCGGCATAAAGACATGGCAGGAATGTATTTCGATTATAGCAAACCCTGTCCTCCGTACAACAACGGAGGTTTGGAGTTTCCATAAGGAATCGGCAGATCCCCCTGAAAATGTAATTTGTCATCGTGCTGATTATCCAATATATCATGCAATTATTTGGGCTTATTACCGGCTTCGTATTTTTCCGGTACCTTAAGCCGTTTTACCTGCGGTTTATTGTTGCGCTGCTTTTCGTTACCTGTGTGAACGAGCTCGTACTCATTCCCCACACAAAGACGGCCGGCGAAACCAACCTTTGTTATAATTTGTTTTCTCTGATCGACATCGGCACCTGGCTGTTCATCTATTACCGCTTCTTTAAATACAGGCGATGGAAGACCTTAGTTTTCACGGGTGGATCTGTTTTAATTCTTCTTTCCCTTGCAGACCTGGTAGCAAACGGATTCAATTTGTTTCATACGCGGTCACTGATTGCGTACGAAGTCTTCATCATCTTCCTTTCTGTGCGATACCTGTATGGAATTTTTACGAGGGAATATGCTGATCTTTTCAGCGATCCGATATTTTGGATCGTCTCGGCCTGCCTGCTTTATCACAGTATCCTGATTATCAATTTCACAACTATTACCGTTCGGGATTATTGGAAACTTGAAAATACTCTCGTAATCTTCAACATCCTCGAAACTGCTGCAAATGTGATCTACTATTTGATAATAAGCTTTTCTTTCCTGCTATGTTTCTACTGCAATCGCAAATACAGCAAAGCATCCTCCCCACAATAGTTGTGGTGGCAGCTTTTGTTATCGTGGGCCTCGGATTGATATTTCTGATATTCTTCGTCACCGCCCGCCAACAGCAAAATAAGTTGTTTTTACGTCAGCAGATGATGCAGCAGGAGTTTTCGAAGCAGTTGATGCAATCGCAGATTGAGGTTCAGGAACACACTTCTGCGGCCCTCTCGAAGGAGTTGCATGACAATATCGGGCAGCTATTGAGTGCTACTAAATTTCTGCTCGCCGTTACAGGAAGGCAAATGGATGTTGTGCCGGAAACGCTGAAGACCGCTGAGGAAACCGTTGCAAAAGCCATTGTTGACCTCCGTTCTCTCAGTAAATCACTCGATCGCCAATGGCTCAAAAGTTTCAACCTGGTAGAAAATCTCCGGTCTGAAACGCGACGCATTAATGCTGCCCGTGAGATTAGTCTGCAGTTTGACAGCGATTATGAAGAACTTCCTTTGCACCCTGAATCACAGGTAATGCTTTTTCGCGTAATCCAGGAAGCACTTCAAAACAGTATCAAACATGGAAACGCTGCCAAGATCGATGTAAGGATAATCAGGTTGAAGAATAACTGCCACGTGATAATTCAGGACGACGGGCTGGGATTTGAAATGTCAGCAATTGCCAGGCCGGGCCTCGGCATTCGAAACATGAGAGACCGAATTGAACTGCTTCACGGACAAATCACCTGGTCAAAGAACGGCGATCGTGGAACTACGGTTGACATCTTGCTTACCACGGCTGAAAACGGATTCACCGACGATGCAGAAGCTTCTGCGGAAAAATTAATGAACCCGCTCACCATTTGAATAAGTGGCATTAACCTTTGTTTTGAGAATCTGATCTTCCGCAATTTTCATCAGGTCTTTATCGAGTATAATAAAATCGGCCTGCTTTCCAGCCTCAATACTTCCTACTTCATTTTCGAGAAAACCGGCTTTTGCTGCCCAGATCGTCATTCCACGGATCGCTTCTTCACGGCTTAAAGCATTTTCAATTTGAAATCCTCCTTTCGGGTATCCATTTGCATCCTGCCGGAAAACCGCCGCAAGGAAAGTCTTGAATGGACTGATATCTTCAACAGGAAAGTCGGTTCCCAGCGGAATCCATCCATTCTCATTCATCAACTCTTTATTGGCATAGGCTTCTTTTATTCGTTCAGCACCCAGTCTTTCTTCTGCCCAATACATATCGCTCGTAGCATGGGTAGGCTGTACGGACGGAATTATGGAGTAGTCGCCGAAATAATGAAAATCGTTCTTATCAACAATCTGGGCGTGTTCAATCCGCCACCTTTTGTCATTTTTTCCCTTGAGGTATTTAGAATAGATGGTAAGTAATTCCCGGTTGGTGGAATCACCGATCGCATGCGTACACATCTGGAAGTCCGTTTTTGATAACATCGCCGCCACGCTGTCGAAATGTGAAGGATTGCTGAGCAAAAATCCATACCATCCTGGCTGATCAGCATATGGACGGAGGAGACAGGCGCCCCTGCTTCCCAACGCACCATCGGCATAAACCTTAACGCCTTTCAGATACATCCGTTCTGATTTATAAGGACCTTTGGACAGATATTTCTCATAGTTCTCCTTAGAATCGCTCATCATGATATAGAACTTCATCTTCAGCTTCCCTTCTTTTTGCATCTGATCGACCAAATCAATTTCGGGAGACGATAAACCACAATCGGTTATCGTGGTAAGGCCTTTTTCGAAACAATTCTTTTCCGCCGCCTTAAGATACGTTTCTATCATTGCTTTATCCGGAACGGGAATTTTTGATGCTACGAGATCCACCGCATTATCAATCAAAACACCGGTCAGCTTTCCGTCTTCAACTACAATTTCTCCACCGGTCAATGTTTGTCCCGCCTTAACACCTGCAAGATCCAATGCTTTTTGATTGGCGATTGCGGCGTGACCATCGACCCGGTTCAACAAGACAGGCCGGTCGGGAAAGGCTTCATTCAATAAAGTATTATCGGGAAATTGCTTACCCGGAAACTTGTTCTGATCCCAGCCGCGGCCGGTTATCCAACCCTGTCCGGGATTTTTTTTGGCAAAAGCTTTCACCCGCGCTACCAATTCATTTATGCTTTTTGAGTCATATAATTGTACTGTAAACAGGCTGAATCCGTAATTAACAAAATGTGCATGAGCATCAATAAAGCCCGGAAAAACGGCATTTCCCTTTGCATCAACCTTATTTTTGCTGTCGTAGCCGGATAGGATCTCTTTATCTGATCCTACCTGTAAAATCTTCCCGTCCCTCACTGCAAATGCTTTTTCTACGGTAAAGTTTGCGTCTACGGTGTAAACGGTTCCGTTGTAAACGATCAGATCGGCTTTTTGCTTTTGTGAAAAACCGGACGAAACTGCTATGGAAAAGAAAACCAAAAGAAAAAT
The DNA here is from genome assembly GCA_023423835.1 of Bacteroidota bacterium. GTDB lineage: Bacteria > Bacteroidota > Bacteroidia > Chitinophagales > Chitinophagaceae > JAFAEW01. Next base: position 7,849 of record JAFAEW010000053.1, read on the forward strand.
TCGCATACAAAGATTTTTTTAGGTGAAAAAGCAGGGGCTAAAGTACCGCTTTATTCAGTTTTGCGGATCTTTTTGTACATCCGGATAGCCGTCATCAGTAAAACTATAAAGAGGAGTAATCCTATCAATCCCCAGATAAAACTCAGACTCTCTTTCACCGTTGCCAGGAATACGATGGCGATCAAAAAAATGGTGGCCACCTCGTTCCACACCCTCAGTTTTTGGGAAGAATACCGGAAAAGGCCTTTCATCTGTTGTTTAAAAATCAGGTGTAAGGAGATAAAATACAGGTAAAGCAGAATTACAAAGATCAGTTTTATCAGAAGCCATCTTCCTCCCGGATTAAGCAAGGTCTTGTCCCAATCTCCGTAAAATAAGACGAGCGGTCCAAAAATGAGGGTGAGAATTGCCGAAGGCCAGGTAATTCCATACCACAATCTTTTCATCATGACAGAAAAATTGTGGTGAAGGATCTGCTTTTCCGGTTCTGTTTTTTCTTCTGCCTCTGTATTATAGATGAACAGGCGTGGCATGTAAAACAGTCCGGCAAACCAGGTTACGATGAAAATTATGTGTAGCGCCTTGAGGTAGAGATACATAATTAGTCTAACAGCATTTCAGTTTTACCATTTCTTATGCCTGCGAGCCAGCCCACGATCGCATTGATCCATTCAGGATGAACATTTAAACAAGGAATCATATCAAAGCTTTCGCCTCCCGATTCGAGAAAACTTTTTCTTCCCTCCATATTAATCTCCTCAATCGTTTCAAGACAATCGCTTACAAAGGCAGGACATACAACCAGCAACTTCTTAACGCCTTCTTTTGGAAGCTGTTCAAGCCGTTCAGCCGTATAAGGTTTTATCCATTCTTCTTTTCCAAGCCGTGATTGAAAGGAAATTTCAAATTTATTGTCGGGAATGTTGAGAGCCCGGGTAACGAGCCGGGTTGATGAAAAGCACTGATGGCGATAACAGGTCGCATGCGCAACGGAAGCGGTTTGACAACAATCCCCCGACTTGAGGCAATGGTTTCCTGTAGGATCGGCTTTGGTTAAATGCCTTTTCGGAATTCCATGATAGCTGAAAAGAATTTTGTCATATTCCTGATTGAGGTGTGGCTTAATGCTGTCAGCCAAGGCCGAAATATAATCCTGGTCGTTATAAAACGGTTTGATAAAGGATAAATTGAACGGATAACGGTTTTTCTTGTGAACCGCCTTTGCATGTTCAACTGCCGTTTCGTAACTGCTCATCGCAAATTGCGGATAAAGGGGGATGGCAACAACTTCTTCTAATTGAGGCGATTTGGCAAGCAGGTTTTCAAACGCGAGTTGCATCGAAGGATTGCAGTAGCGCATTGCAATTTCTACCGGTTCCTCGATTTTTGGTTGCAGGGCTTCTTTCAATTTTTCTGTCAAAACAATCAGCGGAGAACCTTCTTTTGTCCAGATCTTTTTATAAGCCTCGGCCGATTTTGCCGCCCGGAAAGGAACGATTATTCCGCCCACCAGCAGCAACCGTAACAAATAGGGGTAATCGATCACCCTTTCGTCCATTAAAAACTCCATCAGATAATGCCGTACATCCTTTACTTCCGTTGAATCCGGAGAGCCGAGATTCAGCAGCACGATTCCTCTGTTTGCCATCGTTGAGATTTTTGCAAAGGTAAGCCAACATTATTCAGCAGGCGGAGATCGCTTAATACGGGCAAAAATTTTACGCTTTTATTATTTTTTCGCCTTTGGAAAATCGATCAGACGGTCAGAGATCGCCTTTTCCACATTATCAGGAATAGTTGAAGTGTCTTTTCCAATTGAAACATATTGATTGATTTCAGGATTGAAGACAAATACTGTTTCTTCCCCACCATTGTAAGAAACCAGGTACCGCTTTTGTCCGTTATAATCGTATTCCCTGGTTTCGATCATGTAAGGAACGCCGTCAACAACAAGCTCGAATGATTCGACAATATAGTTCATAAAATATCCGTTTTCGGGTTAAGGCTAAAATAATATGCCACCCTTAACCGGTTAAAGAACAAGCTTCACGCGAAACCAAGCTGTCCCGTTGCAACTGTATTACTAACTAAAATGGGGATTGATCATTGATCCGAGGTATCCGGTCAGGATGATCAACAGCAGCAATAGTATTGCAAAAAGCTTTTTAGGAATTCCGAATTCGGGGTTTACCGTTTTTGCGTACAGCATCAGAGACACCACGGCGAGTGCGATGCCGCTCCACATGTGCCGGGTCACCAATACTTTATCGTAGCCCGCCTGTGATTCTGATAAAATATAACCGGTGATACAGGCTAAGAATCCCGTAATCGAGCCCACCAGCAATGCAAGTGCAACCGCCCGATCAAAGTTTTTGTTTTTATCAGAAGCCGGTAATGCCATTAGAAAAAGTGCAAACAGCAGGATGCCGACCGGCAGGTGCACGATTGCCGGATGAAATTGTCCGATCAGCTTGAAAATGGATAATATCAACGCATTATAATTTTTCCTCTTCGCCCGGTTTCAAAGGTATTGTTCGCATTGCAAAAATGGCAAGCCGGTGGTAAAGTTTTTGAGTATTTAAATAAAATGAAATTGAAATGTTTTATCGCCCCATTAAAGTCCTCCTTGCGGGATTGGTCTGTGTAATATTTTCCGCTTGTTCTTCGCCGCAAATGGGATTTTTCAATAAAAAGTCGCCCCATGAATTGTATGCCGATCGATTGGAAAGGGCAGGACTGAAAAATTCGGCGCTCGGTATTTCCTGGTTAAAGGCTGCGGAAAAGGCGCTTACCACGCCGGTTCAGATTTCGCTTCCTTACAAAGAAACCGGCTATTTTTCTGCTGAAACTCCATCGGCTGCAGGTTATCTTTTCGATCTGCAAAGGGGAGAATTTTTGAAGGTGGCGGTTGAAAAAACTCCGGTAACCGGATTCTATCTCTTTATTGACTTGTGGGATAAGACGGAAAATGAACCGGCGCGCTATTTATCATCAGCCGACACGGCTACTTTAAGTCTTCAGTTTGAGGTGAAAAAGTCAGGCAGTTACATTCTCCGCATCCAACCCGAACTTTTATCTAACGGTTCATACACCCTCACCATGACTACCGGTCCGTCTTTAGCCTTTCCCGTTCCGGCTAATGCCAATCCGCGTATTGCAAGTATATGGGGCGATCAACGCGATGCGGGAAAAAGAAAGCATGAAGGCGTTGACATTTTCGCAAAATTCAGAACGCCGGCCATCGCTGCTGCCGATGGATATGTTACGAGTGTGAGAACAGGAGGTTTGGGCGGAAAGGTGGTTTTTATGCGTCCTGATCAAAAGGATTATGTTCTTTATTATGCGCACTTAGACAGTCAATTTGCAAGGGAAGGACAGCGGGTGCTAACCGGCGACACTTTGGGACTGATTGGAAATACAGGAAATGCGCGGTCCACGCCTCCGCATCTCCACTTTGGGATTTACACAAATGGCGGAGCGATTGATCCTTATCCATTCATCCGCCACAACAGCAGGCAGCTTTCTGCTGTAAAAGCGGATACCGCTGTCTTAAATCAGTTCGTCAGAATACGATCCCAATCTCCCCTTCTGCAGATGCCTGAGTCCCGGGCAACTTCTATCAAAACGCTTCCGCGTAATATGATGGTGCGTGTAGAAAGTGCGGTTTCAGATTATTACAGGATCAGTCTTCCCGACGGAAGTGGGGGATTTGTTCGCGATAAGGATATTGCCTTTTCTGATAAGCCGGTTGCCGGCCTTGCAGCAGATTCGGTGGTCATCCTTTATGCGCAACCTTTGAAGTTTGCTGCTCCGAAAGCGGAGATCAATGCGGGAGCGAAAATGCAGGTCATCGGTTATTTTGGTGAATATAAATTCATAAAATACCACGACCTCTCCGGCTGGATTAAGGAATAAAAAGTTCAATGGAGTCTGCCGGTTGCAGGAAATCAAAAATCCGTCATCCCAACCGGATGACGGATCTGACCGGTTGGAATCCCGCTTATTCAAATTCTTTAACGGCAGCGCCGAGATCGTACACTTCTGTTTCTTCTCCTACTGCTGTTCTTATAATGCTGCTGCCCGCTGCACTGCGGGTGCCGCCTGCACAGTGTACAATAATTGTTTTCCCTTTAGGAATCTCATTTGTTCGTTCCCGTAACTGATGTAACGGAATATTGATGGCATTTGCAAAGATTTTTTTTGCCGCAGTTTCATTTTCATTTCTGACATCAACGATCACATAATTTTCGCCCTGAGAACGAAGATTGTCGCTGTCGAATTCTGTTGAAGTTTCTGTTCCATTTCCCCCGATGATCGCGCCTTCGATTTGAGATTCATAGCCGATTTTGGCGGCTCTTGCAATCAATTCCTTCAGTGTGGGTTCATCTGCTGCGATCAGGTAAAATTTTTCGCCTGGTGAAACGATACTCCCGAGCCAGGTTTCAAAGCGCGGATTGTTCAACAGGTTAATTGCGCCTTTTAAATGTCCTTTATAAAACAGCTCTTTCGGCCTCGTATCGATGAGAGTAATATTTTCTGAAGGCACAAATTCTTTCTCCCGGTAATCTTCCGGCTTTATTCCGGCGATACTTTCCTCAAAGGAAGCTGCTCCTTTTTTATTGAGCGAAACATCGAATTCAAAATACTTGGGAACGAACGGCTGCCCCTCTAAAAGTGCTTCGATAAATTCATCCTCCGACTGATCCCGGAGGCTCCAGTTACTGATCTTTTCCGATGCAATTGTACTTTGATTTGCCTTGCTTAATCCTTTTCCGCAGAGACTTCCGGCTCCATGGGCGGGATAAACGATAACCGAACCGGGCAAAACGGCCAGCTTTTCCCGCAACGAATGATACATCTGTTTTGCGAGCTCTCTTCTTGCCGCGGTAATTGATCCGGCATTTTCTCTCAGATCGGGACGTCCGCAATCGCCAATAAAAAGCGTGTCTCCCGTGAAGACGGCCACCGGTGTTTTGTTTTCATCCTTCAGTAATAGACTGATACTATCAGGCGAATGTCCCGGGGTGTGCAAACATTCAAAGCTTACCCTTCCCAATCTGATTTCTTCTCCATCTTTTAATCCATGATGCGGATAATCGGCTCCCAACAGTTCGCTCACATAAATTGTAGCCCCTGTTTTTTTATGGAGCTCGAGGTGACTGCTGACAAAATCGGCATGCGGATGCGTTTCGATCACCATTTTGATGTTGGCACCATGTGTTTTTGCAAACTCAAAATATGGTTGCGGATCTCTCGAAGGATCAATAACTGCGATCTCATTTTCACTTAGAATGGCATAACTGTAATGAGATAGCTGTTTATCTTCAAATTGCTGTATTTGCATAGCGAAAACTTTTGGATCCAAAGTTAATAGAATATCAATCACGGTTTAAATTTCAACCGGGCGGCATATCCCGGCAAAGTAATAAAATTAAAATTCCGGATCGTCCACATTTTTCGACTGAATGAGCACTTTAATTTTAGCACCCATTTCCAGCAGAAGCAACCTGCTGATCCTCGCTTCTTTCCGTGCCTGCTGAAAAATTCCATCCTTTGGATCGAGGGTTTTCAGCAACAACTGCTTAAATCCCCATTTCAGTAAAAACGTTCCCTGGTCGCTATACCAGGCTGTGCTGAAACCAAGTTTATCTCCAAAATGCATCAGGGCGGAAAAATTCACGTGGGCTGTAATATCCTGTTTTCCAATATTCGTATAAGGGTCGTCATTGATCTTATGTTTGTAATAACAGAGCAGCGTTCCTTCCCGCCTGCTTTGCTGATAAAGCTCAGATGAAAGTCCGCCATAATCGATCGTTAATATAAAACCTTTCTCCATTGCCTCATAGATTTCCTCCAACCATCCGATGGCCTGAAGGTTAATTTCAGTTTGAAATCCACGTGATAGTTCAACCTTCAGTTCCCTGAAATAATCAACGAGGGCGTTATCGGCCGACCGGAGTTGTTCCGCAAATCCATCTGCATAATCTACCATTACTTCCATAAGCTTTTCCTGCATTACAACTTTATGAACAGAAAAGTTATCGAGTAGTTCATTCGAAAATACACATCCGCAAAAGGGCGCAATTTCATCGATCGAATCAACCCATTTGATTTTTCCGGTTGGCAAGGATCTTTCTTTTTCTTTCATCGACTCGCTTTTTTCGATTATCACATAGTTTAACCGATCAAACAGAGGCGTTTCATATTTAAAATAGGTGAGGATGTCCTTACACAACAATCCCGTTCCCGCTCCGTATTCCACGATGGTAAATTGCTCTTCACCCAAACGACTCCACATCGCTTCTATTTGTTTCGCGATTGAATAGCCAAAAGCAGGAGTAAGGCTCGAACTGGTAAAAAAATCTCCGTTTTCGCCGATGATATTTTCCGAGGAAGTATAATATCCCTTTTCGGGATGGTAGAGTGCGCATTCCATAAAATCGCGAAAAGAGAGCGGTCTCTTCAGGGCAATTTTTTGCTGAATGATTTCCGAAAGCTCCATTTTTGTTTTTAATTGTCGGGAATGTAAATATGAAAGGTTGCACCTTTTTCAGGCTTACCTTCTGCCACGATTGCGCCGTTATGGTTTTCGACAATCTTTTTCACGATAGCTAAGCCAATGCCGGTTCCGGGATAGCTGTCTTTCCCGTGCAGCCGCTGGAAAACTTCGAAAATCTTGTCCTGATATTCGGGCTGAAAGCCGATTCCGTTATCTTTCAGGGTGATTTTTACATAATTGATTTGCGGTTTGAGTTTGGGATGAAACGTCTTATTTCCTTTTATGGTTTTGCTGCTTATTTTTATTTCAGGAGACTGTCCCGGCTGTGAAAACTTTATTGAGTTGGTCATCAGGTTTTGCAAAAGCTGTTTAAACTGAAAGGCGATGACTTTTGCCTGTCCGAGGTTTTCAAACTCAAGTTTTGCAGCGGATTCAAGAATCAGCTCATTCATATCGTCTGCCACTTCTGCTACGAGCTGGTCAAGAGAACAGCGCTCAAATACCCGTTCGGCCGAATTCGTTCTTGAATAGGTCAAAAGGTCTTCAATCAACGTTTGCATACGCAATGCGGCATTTTGAATTCTCCCAAACTGGTCGTAGCCGGAAGGAGAAAGGTTTGCTCTTTCGGTTTCCATGAGGCGATTGCAAAAGATGCGGATCTTCCGAAGCGGTTCCTGTAAATCGTGACTCGATACATAGGCAAACGATTTCAACTCATCGTTCATCATTTCCAGTTCATGGTTCTTCTCCTCAAGCATCAGGTTGTTTTGATGCAATGTTTCCTCATATTTAATCCTCTGCAGTTCCACTTCCGCCCTTTTTGCAACGATCTTTAAGATTGAAGAAACGGTTTCGCTATCGCTGATGGGTCTGGTATTCAAGACCGATATCAAGCCCATCGGATTGCCTTCATTATCAAAAAGCGGGTAGCCAATATATCCCTCAATCCCGAAATGCTGCGTGGTTTCATGTTTTGGAAAAAGCAGCCGGCAGTTTTCAGGAAAGGCATATTTAAAATTCCTAACGACCTGTTCACATGGGCTGTTCAGCAACGGACAGGAATAGTTTGTTTCTAATTTTCCATGGGCCGCAAGAGCAATCGTACTCACATTGTAGACGCCCGGTTGTTTTTCCTCCAGTTTTCCCACCAACACAAAATCCATGTGTGTAAGATCAGAAATGTAGAGTACGAGGGAATTAAAAAATTCTGTATTTGAATTGAAAGCTGAAAAACGCTCCGAAAATTCGGTTAAAAACCGTTTGTTGTACCGGCTTAACGCAATTTCCTGGTTTTTGAGCTGCAAGGATTCGTTGGCGAGCAGCAGCTCTTTAGTTCTCTGTGCTACCGCATTTTCCAATTCAATGGAATGGGTTTTTTGGAGATGAATGTCTGTATTACTGCCGATCCACAGGTTTATTCTTTCGTCACCATTTCGCAGACTCATTGCCCGGCACAGATGCCAGCGGAAATTTCCGTGCTTATCCAGCAGTTTTGTTTCAATTTCAAAATCTTCGCCCGTTGCAACCGATCGTTCCCAGCAGCGTTTATAATCCTGAAGTTCATCGGGATGAATAACCCTTTCCCATCCGTTTTCCTTCAGTTCCGCGGCACTGAGGCCTGTATATTCGATCCAGACTTTATTGAAGTAATCGATCTTCCCGGTTTTACCTGCTGTCCAGATTTTTTGAGGAAGGGCATCTGCAATAAACTGAAATTGTTTGTTTGTTTCTTCCGATTTTTTTCTTGCGTTTACCTGTTCGGTAACATCGATGGCCGATGCCATAATGGCCACCACTGCATCCTCAACGATCAGCGGCTGATAGGTAAAGTTGAGGTGTTTGAGCTCTTTTTTCCCGTCCCGCAACAGGCTTATTGGCAGTTCGTTGGCTACAAAGGTTTCGCCTGTTTCGTAGACCTTTTTCAGAACCGCTTCCAAACCCTGTTCTCTCGCTTCCGGAACACCTTCAAATACCGGTTTATCAATTACATCCTCCAGGGTTTTTCCCCAAATATTCAATACGCCGGGGTTAACCACTTCTACAACGAACTCCGGACCTTTAAGGATACACATCGCCACCGGCGACTGAAGAATCATATTTCGGAAGTTGCGTTCACTTTCTTCGAGTTTTTTTTGTGTGAGTACCAGTTCAGTAATATCATTGGCAGTGTTCAAAACGCCATATACTTTACCATTACCGGCTTTCAGTGGCGTGTAGCTGAAATTGAAATAGAACGATTGCATCTTCCCGTTTCGCAACAGGTCAACCTTCGAATTCCCTGTATGATAGGGAATTCCCGAGCGATAGACGTTTTCGAGAATTTCATAAAACGGCTGTCCCTCCAGCTCGGGAAGAGCGTTTCTAAAGGTTTTACCGATTACGGATTCATCTTTATCCCAGGTTTTTAAGATCGACTGGTTAACGGTATCCACTATCAGATTTTCACCCGTATAAATTCCGATGGGAGTGGGCGCAGCTTCTACAAACTCTCTGAATTTTCTGCTTTCCTGTTCTAATTTTCGAAAGGCATCAACTTTTGCTGTCGTTTCAATACAGACCACGAGTATGCCCTCATTTTCACCCTCATCGTTTTTTATAGGACTGTAGTTGGACGTCCAGTAAGTGTCTTCCATTTTTCCATTTCTGAACATGGAGAGGCGTTCGTCCTCGGTGTAGATTGACTCGCCTGCCAGGACCTTATTGATCCTCGGTTCAAGCAAATTCCACAGCTCAGGCCATGCCTCGCGGCCCGGCATACCGAGAATAGATGGATGCTTGCCCTTGTTTCCCAGACTTGGCCGGTAGGCATCATTGTAAAAACACAATAGATCGGGTCCCCAGGAGATAAACATCGGAATCTTTGAATCCAGAAGCATTCTTAATGAACGTAACAATAAGATCGGCCAGTCTGAGACGGGACCCAGCGGGCTGTTTGTCCAGTCTTTTTTTCTGATCATTTCGCCCATTTCGCCACCCCCTTTCAGGAATATCTCTGATCTTAATTTCTCTGTTGTTACCATGCTCATTGAGACTAATTAAACTTTTTGATTTTTAGTAAGCTGTTGCTTTGTACCAGCTCCAGCGTATTGCCGATAACCTGTTTCAACTCTTCAAAATCAGCGGGTTTCCGTATGTGATAGGAAGCGCCGTTTTTATACAGTTGGTTTAACGTGCTTTCATCGAAGGAAGTCGAAAAGATCACGACAGCCAGATTTTGCAACTCCATCCGGCTTTTAATTTCGGTAAGGCACTCGATGCCATTCTTTTTAGGCATATTCAAGTCGAGAAACAACACCGCCGGCAATTGGTTGATGGCGAGAAAGTTCATGAGTTCGATTCCATCGCTCACCGTGAAGAGCCGTGTTGTAATTGCTATTTCCTTCAAAACCTCTCTGAATATAAAACAATCATCATCATCGTCATCGGCAAGTAAAACTGATATGGCTGACTGTTGTTGCATATAAACCGGATTAGTTTGATATGTTTTCCAAAAATATTAAATAAATTCTGCTTTTCTGTTTTTCGTGAGAAATTGTTAAATATGCTTTATTCGTATCTGAAGGCTGTTTTACTTCCCAATTTCGTAATGTCTTCGTCCTTTCTTCTGCTACTTTTGCCGCAAATTTTTAGGATTGGCGGTGAAGTCTGTAAATATTGCTTTAGTAGGAAACCCAAACAGCGGGAAAACTTCCTTGTTTAATACATTAACCGGACTGAATCAGAAAGTTGGAAATTTTCCCGGAGTGACGGTTGACAAAAAGACCGGCAAATGTTCACTTGATGAACAAACCTCTTCGTTAATTATCGATCTTCCCGGAACTTATAGCCTTTATCCGCGACGGGCCGATGAATGGGTAGCGTATAAGGTTTTGATGGGAGCCGACAAGGATATTCATCCTGATGTTATTCTGCTCGTTTCTGATGCAAGCAATCTGAAGCGGAATCTCCTTTTTTGCAGCCAGATCATCGATTTGAAACGGCCGGTGATTGTGGCGTTAACGATGATGGATCTTGCGCGAAAAAAAGGAACCGAAATCGACGTTACAGGTCTCGAACGCGAATTAGGTGTGCCGATCATTCCGATCAATCCAAGAACGGGCAAGGGAATTGCGCAACTCAAAAAGGTTCTGGCTAAAACCGCCAGACGCGAGTTTTCTGCTCCTTCAAGAGATTTTATTCCAAACCGGCTGATGGCGCCGGCTGCAATCGGAAAAGTTCAGTCGGTTCTGCCCGAACTGAGTGATTATGCGGCGGTTCACTACCTCATCAACCATGAGCACTTTCCGCTCGACAATAACCTCCAGGATACCATTGAACAGATTGAGCAGGACTATGCTTTCAACGGTACCAAAACCCAGGCGGAAGAGATCATGAACCGCTACAAAAAGATCAACCTGGTTGTAAAACAGAATGTAAGAGAGCCTGATCCGCTCCAACAAAAATTATTCACCGAAAAGCTGGATAATATTTTATTAAACCGGGTTTGGGGTTATGTGATCTTATTGGTGGTCTTGTTTCTTTTGTTTCAAAGTATATTCTGGCTGGCCCAATACCCGATGAATTTTATTGACTGGGGATTTTCGCAAATTACCGGTTATCTGAATACCGTTTTACCTGCCGCCTGGTGGAGTAATTTACTGGTGAACGGATTGATCGCGGGACTGAACGGAATCCTGGTTTTCGTGCCGCAGATCATGATTTTGTTCGGACTGATAACCATATTGGAAGACAGCGGTTACATGGCAAGAATCAGCTTTTTGAGTGATAAACTCATGCGAAAAGTAGGATTGAATGGCAAAAGTGTGATGCCCATGATAAGCGGTTTTGCCTGTGCCGTTCCCGCTATCATGAGTGCGAGAAGCATCGAAAACCGGAAGGAAAGGTTATTAACGATCATGGTTACGCCGCTGATGAGTTGCAGTGCAAGGTTGCCGGTTTACACGATCCTCATCGCATTGGTGGTTCCCAATGTATTTTATTTTGGATTTCTAAGCCTTCAGGGATTGGTGATGATGGCCTTGTACCTACTGGGAACTGTGATGGCGTTGGTAGTCAGCTATGTTTTCAAATGGATCATTAAGATAAAGGAAAAAAGCTTTTTCATCCTCGAACTGCCGGTTTACCGTCCCCCAAGATGGAAGAACGTTGCGTTCACGATGGTAGAAAAAGCCAGGATTTTTGTAATCGATGCGGGAAGAATCATTCTCTTAATCAGTCTGGTACTTTGGTTTTTGAGCAGCTACGGGCCTTCGAAACGCATGGACGCGCTCGATTCAAAATATGCCCACCTTGAACAACAGGCAGTAACGCCGCATCAAAAGCAAGAACTTGAAACGCTGTATAATTCCGAAAAGCTTCAAAATTCGTATGCAGGAATTCTCGGACATTCCATAGAACCGGCAATTCGTCCACTTGGTTACGACTGGAAAATCGGAATTGCCCTGATCACTTCATTTGCTGCAAGAGAAGTTTTTGTGGGAACAATGGCAACGCTCTACAGCGTGGAAGACAACAGCAACAGCACCCTGCAGGAAAAAATGCAGTCAGCAAAACGGCCGGACGGAACGAAAGTTTACACACTGGCCACCGCGCTTTCACTCATGGTTTTTTATGTGCTGGCAATGCAATGCATGAGTACACTGGTAATTGTAAAACGGGAGACGAAATCCTGGAAATGGCCCATCATTCAATTTGTGTACATGACCGGACTGGCATATATGATGAGCTTTGTGGTATATAGAATTTTTGTATGATTTTCCCGGTGGGAAGCAAACTCAACATTTACCATTTATCTGCTATTAAGGAAAGCGGTTTCAAGTTTTAATTATCGTACTACCTTTACCGAAACTTTTTTGAATGTTACAATTAAACATATTGCGGCAGGATGCGGCGCATGTTAGGGAAAGGCTTTCTTTCAGGGGGTTCCCCAATCCCGAATTAGTGGATGTTATCCTTGAATTGGATGAGGAAAGAAAGAAATGGCAAACAGAATACGATAACATTCAATCAAGAATAAACAGTTCGTCGAAAGAGATCGGAAAGTGGAAGGCTCAGGGCAATGAGAAAGAAATCAAAAATATCCGTGAGAAGGTTACCGAATGGAAAGCAGCGCTTGATCCGATAAAAAAGAAGATGTCGGCAACAGAAACGCTCCTTCAGGAAAAACTGGTGATGCTTCCCAACCTGCCATCCCCCACTGTTCCTCCCGGAAAGAATGCAGAAGATAATGTGGTGGTGCGGTCAGGAGGAAATGATAATCCTGATCTCCCGGAAAATGCGGTGCCGCATTGGGATCTTATTACAAAATATGACCTCATTGATTTTGAGACCGGAGCAAAGCTTACCGGCCGGGGATTTCCGGTTTATAAGGGAAAAGGAGCAAAATTACAGCGGGCGCTTATTCAATATTTTCTTGATTTTAATACAGAAAGCGGTTATACCGAATTCATTCCACCTTTTATGGTAAACAGTGCTTCTGCTTACGCAACAGGACAGTTACCCGACAAGGAAGGTCAAATGTATCATGTAACGCTCGATGATTTTTATTTAATTCCCACTTCAGAAGTTCCCCTAACCAATATTTACCGCGATGTTATTGTGAAAGAGCAGGATTTGCCGATCAAAATGACCGCTTACTCTCCCTGTTTCAGAAGAGAGGCGGGAAGTTTTGGAAAAGATGTAAGAGGATTAAACCGTTTGCATCAGTTTGAGAAAGTGGAAATTGTTCAGATTGTGCATCCGGAGAAAAGCTACCAGGTATTGGAGGAGATGGTTGATCATGTGGAAAGATTAATGCAAAGCCTTGAATTACCATATCGCATTCTGAGACTTTGCGGCGGCGATATGGGATTTACGAGCGCCCTCACCTACGATTTTGAAGTGTACAGTGCAGCACAGCAAAAATGGCTGGAAGTAAGCAGCGTTTCAAATTTCGAAAGCTATCAGTCAAACCGTTTAAAATGCCGTTTTAAATATGAAAGTGGAAAAATGCAGTTGGTGCATACGCTAAACGGAAGTTCACTTGCCTTGCCAAGAATTGTTGCCTCGCTGCTGGAGAATAATCAGCAGGATAATTTCATCAAAATACCAGCTGTGTTGCATTCGTATTTCGGATCTGATAAAATAGTTTTCCCCGGGACGTAGCCCTATTAGATTTCAGAACTTTTAAAGTTTGAGTTTATCGCTGAATGACCACTTTCGTTCCAATGGGAATATAGCTAAAAAGGTCTTCCACATCCTTATTTTTCATACTGATGCATCCTTCGGTCCAGTTCTGGTATTGATCCACGGCATAATTTTCATGCGGCCATACGCCATGAATGCCGATGCCACCACCAATCTTCGCACCCGCCGGAATGATACCGCGTCTTTTCCGGTCATTAAACTTTGCAACACTTTCAGCATTGGGATAATCAAGGGCTAAGAAACGATCCCATTTATCGTGAACCCTCTTGCTGGAGATCGTAAACGTACCTTCCGGTGTGCGCCGGTCGCCTTCATACAATTTATCTCTAAGATCTTTATTCCCAAAAACAACCGGATAAGTCACAAGCCACCCGAGACGATCATACACGCTTAATTCATAACGGCTTTTACTGATGACGATATAATATTGATTTGCGTTTTCCTTCGGAATATAAAACGATGAAGTGGTAAAAACTAACAGGATAGCAGCAAAGGCGAAAAGTCCTCTTTTCATTTGAATAACGAAATTTCAAGTGGTTAAACAAGCAATTGAAGTAGAATTTTCTCAAACGGTGTTTTTCTTTTCTAACGAACAACAGGAGGAATAAGTATATCAGAAAAGGTTTTTGGATTTTCTTAAGGAAAAGGCTGTAAAAGGCAGAGCCGGTTTAACCAAAAGGAACACAAGGTGGAAAATAGCTTATCAGTTTATCCGCACAGTGATAATAGAAAGATTGTCTCCTCTCACTTTCATTAAAAGAGTCAGGTTATAGGATGAGCCGTTGCCCTGCAGCTTTCCGGTAATGTACATCGTCCCTCCCATTTCACGCTGAGAGGTTACATCAAAACCTTTGATCCCCTTATTATCGAAAAAGCTTTTTATTGTAATCGTTGCCTGCGTTTTTCCAACGTTTTTCAGTTCGTCTTTTTCCGGCAGTTTCAGATCAATCAGGTTGTCGAAGTAGCCTGCAAAAGCCGATGCGTTTCCTTGTTTCAACGCCTGTGTTATTTTCCCGGCATCCTGGGCATAAGTAAATTTCAATGCGGAAAGAAGCAATATTAATATAGAAATTTTTTTCATAATATTTTTTGAAATCGGGTCTAAAATTATGCCATCCGAGTTTAAAATTTGCTGTAAATGTTAAGCCTTATGGTAATTTTTACCAAATAATGTAGTTTAGCAGGATGCAAAATAAAGTAATATTGGTAATAATGGATGGCTGGGGATTAGGAAAAGAACCTTTATCTGATGCCATTCAACAGACAAATACACCCTTTGTTGATTCACTTTATAATAAATATCCACATACTACTTTGGTTACCTGTGGCGAAGCGGTAGGGCTTCCGGACGGGCAGATGGGAAACAGCGAGGTTGGTCATCTGAATCTGGGAGCAGGAAGAATTGTGTATCAGGAATTGCAGCGGATAAATGTGGCCATCCGCGATGGTTTGTTTCAAAAAAATCCCGTATTACTGCGCGCTATTCAATATGCCATCGACAATAAAAAGCCGTTGCATCTTATGGGGCTCGTGAGCAACGGCGGTATTCATAGTCACATCAACCATCTGAAAGCAATATTGCATGTTTGCCACGACAAGGGGCTGAAAGATATTTACGTGCACGCCTTCACCGACGGAAGGGATACTGATCCGAAAAGCGGGATCAGATTTTTGAAAGATCTTCAGTCTACGCTCGATGAAACGGGCGGTTTCATCGCTACGGTCACCGGTCGTTATTATGCGATGGACAGGGATAAACGGTGGGAACGGATAAAGTTGGCCTATGATGCGATGGTGAAAGGAATTGGTGTGCACACGCACAACGTGCTAGAGGCAGTGCAAACGTCTTATAACGAGGGCATAACCGATGAGTTCATTAAGCCGATTATCAATGCCGGAACTGACCCTTCCAAATCAATGATCAGTGATGGGGATGCTGTTATTTGTTTTAATTTCCGAACTGACCGTTGCCGGGAAATTACAAAGGTGCTTACACAAACAAACATGCCGGAGTTTGATATGCATACTCTGCATCTCGACTTTACAACGATGACGGAATACGATAAGACATTTGAAAATATTCATATCATATTTGAGAACGATGATCTGCACAATACCATCGGGGAAGTGATTTCTGATCATGGGTTGAAGCAGATCCGCATTGCGGAAACCGAAAAATATCCGCATGTAAGTTTCTTTTTCAGTGGCGGAAGGGAGAATCCGTTTCCGGGAGAAAGCCGGATCATGGTTCCGTCTCCCAAAGTGGCCACCTACGATTTGAAACCGGAGATGAGTGCAGTGGAAGTGACCGATAAGCTGATTCCGGAGATTGAAAATGAAACGGCCGATTTCATTTGTCTCAACTATGCCAATGCGGATATGGTAGGTCATACCGGTGTTTGGGAAGCTGCCATCAAGGCTGTTGAAACGGTTGACAGCTGCGTGAGAAGGGTGGTTACGGCAGCCTTGGCTCACGGCTATTCGATCCTGCTGACTGCCGATCATGGCAATGCGGATTATATGATCAATCCCGATGGCAGCCCGAATACTGCTCATACAAAAAATCTAGTTCCCTTATTTTTGATCAGTAATACTTATCACGGTAAGCTTGTGCCCGGCAAATTGGGTGATATTGCGCCAACTATTCTGAAACTCATGGAATTACCGGTTCCAAAGGAAATGACGGGTAATATATTAATCAGACAAGGTGAGGAGGATTACAAAAAGGCCACTTCAGATTGAACCAAACAAATATGAAAAGAATAATCATCATCTTAATCCTTGTGCTGATTGTAATTCAGTTTTTCCGCCCGGAGAAAAACGTATCCGCCGGTCCTTTTCCCAATGATATCAGCACCGTCTATCCGGTTCCGCAAAATATCAGTTCTATGTTTGAACACGCATGCAACGATTGTCACAGCAACAATACCAGATATCCCTGGTATGCCGAAATTCAGCCGGTTGCCTGGTGGCTCAATGACCATGTGATAGAGGGAAAAGAGGAACTGAATTTTAATGAATTTGCTACCTATCGGGCTTCGAAACAATACAAAAAGCTGGACGAGATTGGTGAAATGGTGCAGAAAGGAGAAATGCCTCTGAAGTCTTATACACTCATTCATGCGGATGCCCGGCTTTCGGATGCAGACAAGCAGGCGATCATGGATTGGGCCAATTCTACCCGTGAAATTATGCAATCAAAATATCCGGCTGATAGCTTGACCCGTCCAAAACCACAGCGTACACAATAGCCGGGGTTTCAGGAAGAAAATTCTACAATTTTTGCACGAATCTGCAAATTATCAGGTCAATTTTCGGGGAAAAATTTCGGCCTCTCTGCCTGAAGTTTACAACAATTGGGGATATAGTTGCCTGAAAATCAAGCCGTTTTAGATGATTTTCAGATGAATATCTAATTGGCATTATAGTTGATTTTATATAAGCGTATTTCAAAACGGGGGTTTTGAAAATTCTGATTTCCTTATGAAGGACATCCAAAAACACTCTGATATTGGGGTGTTTTTTGTTTTTAGTGCAACTCGTATTTACGGAAGAAGTTTTCATCGAGATCAATAAGCCACATTAGTGTGTCGGAACGAACATTGTCGGCTGAGAGTTTTGCAGCGAGAATTGCAACCTGGTGGTTATTCAACCAGCCGCCGTCGATGAACTGCGTATCGGATCCGAAAAACATCAGTTCCTGCTTTTTCTTATTTTTTGGATCAATCACGGAAATCCTGGAATCAATATCGCCGTCGGCTATGGCCTTTTTTCCGGCAGCATCCGTAATAATCGCCTTGCCGTACGATCCGAGATCGAGGATATGTCCGCTGTCGGGCGACCATTTCAATACCGGCGCATAGTCTTTGAAAAATTCGGGAGAATGTAAAAGCTTTTCTGTAGGCAAGCTGTCTTCCACCCAAAAATCCATCAATTCCACGGTTTGCCAATTCAAAGGAACTTTCATTTCAGAGCCAAACAGGTTTGAAGGATCCTTATCAAACAATAATGCACTGTCTTCTTTTGCAATACTGGCAAGACTTTCACTGGAATCAGCAACCGGACTCACGGGGTTGGCCGCCTTGTCTTTTTCCTCATCGCCGTTGCAGGCCCAAAGGATACAAATTGTAAGCAGTGCGAGTGAAAACTTTTGAATGGCAGTAGTCATAAGAAATGAAGAAGCGTTTTTTATTAGCCAAGGAACAGTATATCTATCCAAAATTGGGCCACCGATCTTTGAGCATATCTTTGATTTCTTCCACATATCTGCGGTCGTTTGACAGCCTTGGAACCTTGTGCTGCCCTCCAAGTTTCCCTTTGCTTTTCAACCACTGTGCCCAGGTACCTTTTGGCAAAACTACAATTTGCGGACTTCTGAGTGCAATATCTTTGTACCGCTTTGCATCGTAATCGCTGTTGAGTCGCCTCAATTCGGCATCCAGCTCTTGGCCAAAAACCTGAATATTTGCGGGTTCCCGCTCAAACTCAATCAGCCATTCATGGGCACCATTACTGTTTTCACTGAAATAAACAGGTGCGGCCGTATAGTCAGTCACCAGGGAGCCGGTTTTACTTGCTGCGGCGGAAATGGCCTTATCGGCGTTATCAATGATAACTTCCTCTCCAAAGGCATTGATGAAATGTTTGATTCTGCCGGTAACCTTTATCCGGAATGGATTTAAGGTGGTAAATTCAATGGTATCACCCAAAATATATCTCCACAGACCGCCGTTGGTGGAAATCACCATCGCATAATTCTTATTTAGTTCTACCTCTTTCAGATTAAGCGTCTTCGGATCTTCTTTCCCGTATTCGGCGAGGGGCAGAAATTCATAATAGATACCATGATGGAGATACAGCAACATGCCCTCTTCCAGGGGATGGCTTTGAGCGGCAAAAAATCCTTCACTCGCATTATACATTTCAAGATAATGAATCGGCTCACCAATCAGTTTATCCAACTGTTCGCGGTAGGGAAGAAATGATACGCCGCCATGAATGTAAACTTCGAGTTGCGGCCAAACTTCCTTCAGGGTTGATTTGCCTGTAATTTCGAGTATTCTTTTGATCAATACCATCGTCCAGGTAGGAACACCAGAAATGGAAGTCACATTTTCGTGGATGGTAGAATGGGCAATGCTTTCGATCTTCGATTCCCATTCATCCATCAGGGCAATGGCGAGATCCGGCGTTCGGATCCATTGACTCCAGAAAGGCGTATTTTGCAATAATACGGCACTGAGATCTCCCACATGGGTTTCTTCATTCAACGAATGAATCTGATGGCTTCCGCCGATCACGAGACCCTTTCCCGTAAGCAAATCACTTTCCGGAAAAACATTGTAATAAAGTGTCAGCACGTCTTTCGCGCCCTGATAATGGCATTCTTCAAGGCTTTCGGTGGTAACGGGGATAAACTTGCTCTTTTCACTCGTGGTGCCGCTGCTCTTTGCAAACCAATTGACAGGGGTATTCCAAAGCAAATATTGCTCACCTGTCATCAGCCGCTCAATGTAAGGTTTCAGATCTTCGTATTCCTGAAGCGGAATTGCGCTTTTAAAATCAGTCTCACTAAAAAGATCTTCGAATCCAAACCTTCGGCCAAATTCTGTATGCTGGGCATGGGTAATGAGATTTTGCATAACCTCCCTTTGTGATTCGAAAGGATGAAAAAGCCATTGTTCAATCTTCCATGACCTTAGCCGGGCAAGTCGCGATATGGCGGGAGATAATATTTTCATTCTCTTGCTGCAAAGTACAGAATTTAGGATAAATTGTTCATTTGATTTTTTGGGACAGGGGATCCCGTTTTTCTGCTTTTCCATGGCTGCCGGAGCCGGCGACCTACTAAAATTTCCACATTTTTGGTTTCATCAACCTTCAATGAAAACCTCTTTCTTACCTTTACAAAATGCAGGATTATTTGAATGGCTTGAATGAGCAGCAGCGGGAAGCGGTAACACACATCAACGGACCCCTGATGATTGTAGCGGGAGCAGGAAGCGGAAAAACAAAGGTTTTGACCACCAGGATCGCCCATTTAATGTCGCAAGGCGTAGATGCCTTCAATATCCTTGCACTCACGTTTACCAATAAGGCCGCAAAGGAAATGAAGGAAAGGATTGAACACATCCTTGGAAACAATGAGGCCCGCAACCTTTATATTGGAACGTTTCACAGCGTTTTCGCCCGTATTCTGAGAGGCGAAGCGCACCGGCTTGGCTATCCAAACAGCTTTACGATCTATGATACCGATGATGCTAAAAACGTAGTGAAAACGGTTGTAAAAGAATTAGGTTACGATGAAAAACTTTATAAACCAAACACGGTTTATAACAGAATTTCGGCTGCCAAGAATGCCCTTGTAGGTGCTGACGATTATAACAATGATTATTACATTAAACAGGAAGACAGCCGCAATAACCGTCCGGGTATCGGAGCAATTTATGAGGCTTACGTAAAGCGATGCTTCAGGAATGGGGCGATGGATTTTGACGACCTTTTATTAAACATGTATCATCTGCTGAAGCAATATCCGGAAGCCTTGCTGAAGTTTCAGACAAAATTCCGGTACATACTTATTGATGAGTATCAGGATACAAATCCCGCTCAGTACGAAATCATCAAACTTCTGGCCGCACAACATGAAAATATCTGTGTGGTTGGAGATGATGCGCAAAGCATTTACAGCTTCAGGGGAGCCACTATAGAAAATATTCTTCAGTTTCAGAAAGATTATGATGATGTGAAGGTGATCAAGCTGGAGCAAAATTATCGTAGTACACAAAGTATCCTGAATGTTGCCAATGAGGTGATCAAAAACAATAAGGGACAGATTCCAAAAGCCTTGTGGACCGATAATAAGGAAGGGGAAAGGATCAAACTCGTTCGTACACATACTGACAATGATGAGGGCAAATATGTAGCCGATGCAATCCAGGAACAAAAGCTGCGTAACCATTACAACAACCGCGATTTCGCCATCCTTTACCGCACCAATGCGCAAAGCAGGGCATTCGAAGAAAATCTTCGGAGGATGGGTATTTCATACGTGATCTACGGCGGTATCAGCTTCTATCAACGCAAGGAGATCAAAGATTTTCTTGCATATCTGCGCGTATTGGTAAATCCGAAAGATGAAGAAGCCCTGAAAAGGATCATCAATTATCCTGCAAGAGGAATCGGTAAAACGTCAATTGATAAATTGGTTTTACTGGCAAACGAAAACAATGTAAGTATGTGGGAAATACTTACAAAAGCTTCGCAATTTGGATTCCGGGCGGGAACGCTTCAGATTATTGAAGATTTTGTTTTGCTGATTGAAAGCTGCCGCAGCCTGCTGTCTTCAAAAAATGCTTACGAAGTAGCTATGCACGTGGGGAAGCAAACGAATTTGATAAAGGAGCTTTTCAACGATAAAAGTCTGGAAGGAGTAGCCCGTTATGAAAACATCCAGGAACTGTTAAACAGTATAAAACAATGGATAGAATCACCGGATAATGAAGAAGGGGAAGTAACGGATAAGAGTCTCGCTGCCTATCTTCAGCAGATCACCTTGCTGACAGACGCAGATGAAAAAGATCCGCAGGCGGACGTTGTAAAATTAATGACCGTTCATGCTGCAAAAGGACTTGAATTTCATTGCGTATTTGTGGCCGGCCTCGAAGAGCTGCTTTTTCCAAGTGGAATGAGTATTAATACCCGTGAGGAACTAGAGGAAGAAAGAAGGTTGTTTTACGTGGCTATTACAAGGGCAAAATCGAAATTATGGCTGAGCTACGCAAATAGCCGTTACCGTTTTGGAAGCCTTGTGCAGAATGAAGCAAGCCGGTTCATTCACGAATTACCGGAGAATTTTCTCGATAAAAGTTTTGCCGGCGGTGGTGTTCGCAACCAGGCATCAGGACTGTTCAATTCCACCGCTTACGAACGGATGAACCGCGGATACGGATCTACTGCCCAGGCCGAAAAAATGTACGGGCCGCCGCCACAGAAAACAGCTCCTTCCTACCTGCCGGCCAAACAACCGGCAAAAACGGTGGAACATGTCCCTACCTCCGGATTTACACCGAGCGATACCAGCAATTTACAGGTGGGACAAAAGGTTGAACATCAGAAATTTGGATTTGGTGAGGTGGCGAAGCTTGAAGGAAGTGCGCATAACCCCATTGCAACAATCAGATTTGATCTGAATGGCGAAAAGAAGATAATGTTGAACTATGCCAAATTGAGGATTGTGGAATAACGTTTATACTTTTTCCAGTTCTTCATTTGCGGCCTGAAAAATCTTTTTGGTCTTCCATTCATACCATTTTACGGGAGCGGTCTTTTTCATAATCGTGTCGATGCTTCTCATTCCTAAAAGATTCCACACGCCCTGCATTTTGCCGGTAAAGCTGCTGTTAAGTGCCCTCAGACTCATTGCAAATCCACTGTCAAGATATTCCATATGGTGCCAGTATCCGCAAGGCATGAAGAGGGTATCGCCATGCTCTAAGGTTACATCGTATCCTGTTGCATTTTTTACGGCCGGAAATTTATGGATGTCGAGTTTACTTTTTTCTTCATCATAATAATTACTGAAATCTGCAATGCTCAATACTTCAAATGGCTTGCGGTAAAGTTTGTGTTGTTCGGTATATGGAAACAGTAATACTCGTTTTCGTCCTATAAACTGCGTATGAAGAATGTGGCTCATATCAATGTCGAAATGCATGTGCGTAATAGAGCCTTTGCCACCCACAAACAGCATGGGAACGCGTTTTACAAATCCTTTCATGAGATGATCCGGCCAGGTGAAATCTTCAGTCAGCTGCGGAGCATGGTTGAAGATGTTGAAAAGGAAGATGCGCCAGGCAGCAGGGCCTTTACTGATCATATCAACATATTCTCCGAAGGTAGTATAATCATCGGCTTTGTTTACGGGTGTATAGGCATCGCTCTTCACATTATTGTATATCCCGACTTTTTTATCACCAACGATTTCCTTAAAATAATCCCAGTTCCATTTGTTGTAGGCGGGCCATTGTTTTGACAGATCCTTAATAACGACGGGAATTTTCGGATCGAAATATTTCACCTTAAATTCCTCTCCGCGGATATCAGAAACCACGTCAATATTTTTCAGGTTCATCAGGAAAAATTTGAAACAAAGTTAGTTGAATCGATTTTTTTGCGCCTATAAATTTCGTTTAAAAATTCGCGATCTAAACTATTGGTTTTTAGACCGTAATGAAGTAAATTTATCCCATGCTATTAAACATTCATCCAGACAATCCCAATCCGCGAAATGTAAGCAAAGTAGTGGAATGCCTTAAAAATGGTGGTGTTGTTGTTTATCCTACGGATACCATCTATGCATTAGGCTGCGATATTTACCAGCAAAAATCTGTAGAGCGGATTTGCAGGATCAAAAATATTGATCCAAAAAAGGCAAATCTTTCATTTGTTTGTTATGATCTCAGTGATCTGAGTAAATACACCAAGAGTATCTCTACGCCTTTGTACAGGATTTTGAAAAGCCATTTACCGGGGCCATACACTTTCATTTTGCCGGCAAGCAAGGAAGTGCCGAAGATCCTTCAAACAAAAAAAAGTACGGTTGGAATAAGGGTTCCCGATAATCGTATTGCATGTGCCATTATAAAAGAAATGGGAAGTCCGTTACTCAGTACTACGCTTCCCGGTGAAATGGTTGAAGAGTACACGGATCCGGAAAGGATATACGAAAACTTCAAAAACCTGGTGGATATTGTGATAGACGGCGGGCCCGGTGGAATGGTTGCAAGTACCGTCATCGATTGCACTACTTCTGACTATCAGGTAATAAGAATGGGAGCAGGAAAATGGGAGGAAGATGAAGTTGAACAGCTTTAGTTCAGCGTACATTTCCGGCACTTACCGCTAACGATAATATCTGTTTGTTTCGCTTCAAATCCTGATGGCAATTCAAATGCCGGCACTTCCGCATTTTGAAGGCAATAAGTGGTCTGACACTCATCGCAGATGAAATGAATATGGTTGTCGTGATGATGTCCCTGAGATGAACATTGTTCAGGGCAAAGCGCATACAATACGGAGTTATCGGTGGTTGGAATAGTATGAATAATTCCCTTGTCAACAAAGGTTTGAAGGGTTCTGTAGATAGTCACCCGGTCAAACTGCCCGGCAATCTCTTTTTCAATATCGCCATGGTTCAGTGCGCCGTTATGATTTTTAAAAATGTCGAGTATTCTGCAGCGGTTTTCCGTAATACTCAAATTATTCTTTCTTAAAAGCTCCGTAATTTCTTTTTCCATAACATCGATCATTAATTGGTAGCCATATCAATTGAAAAGCGGCTTTTTCCCGGTTTTTCCTGCAGCAGGGTTTTGATATCCTTTTTTAATTTATCGAGGTCTTTTTCCTTCAGTCCATCGTAGATGCTTCCTCTTATATCGCCGTTTTTGTCCACGAGTGCAATAAACTGCGTATGGAGAAATTCATCGTCGATGTTTTTCAGACTGTTTTGCGGATCATCCAGCAAGTAACTCAGCCGAGCCTGGTTGTAAAGGCTGTCTTTCCGACCGGTTAAAAAGATCCATTTGTGTTCATTCACCTTCAGGGAATCGGCATATCTCTTTAGCTGCGCCACATCATCTCTTTCCGGATCACTCGTATGGGAAACGATCAAAAATTCCGGGTAGTCTTTAAACTCAGTATAGATCTCATTTACATGATGATTCATTTTGGGACAAATTCCCTTACAGGTAGTGAAGAAAAAGTTTACCAGACAAACTTTTCCCGCCATATCGCGATCCGTGAATTTTTCGCCGTTTTCCGTTGTAAAACTAAACGGCCGCACATAACTGATGGATGGAGAACGGGCTTCCAGCCGGTCAGTTCCCCAGAAAGAAGCGATAAAAAAACCAATTACAACAATGACGAAAAAAAGGATGTAACCCAAATATTTCCTGCTCATGCTGCAAAGTTAGGTTTCTAATCAATTGTGAAATTTATCAATTCGCTAAACTTTATTTTGCAACACCGTTGCAAAGAATTAAATTTGCCTCGGAATGGAAAAAGTCAATTCAAAGATCAACTGGGATGCGCTCGGCATTTTTACATCGATCGCTTGTGCGATTCATTGCGCCATTTTACCGGTTGTACTCAGTTCACTTCCACTTTTCGGGATCAACATCATTGATAATACCTTGTTTGAAGTCGTAATGATCCTCCTTGCCTTTATTGTTGGAATTTATTCGCTGATGCACGGCTTTAAACACCATGCCGTTTATCTTCCGTTTTATCTTTTTTCAGGAGGAATGATTTTTCTGATTTTGAAACAAATCTGGCACCATAATCAATTATGGTTTCTCGTTCCCGCCGTTTCGCTGATTCTCGCCGCCCACTTCCTGAATTACAAATTGAGCAGAAGAACGAAGAGTTGCCAGTCTTAAAACGGCAACCAAAAAAACGAAGAATACTCCTCGTTTTTTCCGGTACTGTCTAAGCTGAATTTACGTTGACCCTTAATAATCATCCTCCTCTTCGTCTTCCTCGTCCTCTTGAATGAAAATGATTTCATCTTCTCCGGTATCCCCTTCTTCACCTATATTTTCATCTCCTTCGAAATCGTCTTCTTCGTCACCTTCAAAATCATCCTCATCGTCATACACAATGGTCAGGTCATCATCGCCATCATCGTCATCTTCCTCGTCATCATCATCTTCCTCCTCGTCCTCATCTTCCTCGTCCTCATCTTCCTCGTCCTCATCCTCGTCGGATTCAAACTCAATAATGAGGTCATCTTCCTCCTCTTCCTCCGTGTCGTCGTCATCCTCATAATCCTCTTCGTCGGTTAGATCATCTTCATCCTCCGCACCACTTTCTCCGTCACCAATCGCACTTCCGGTAATGTAGTGATCGAAAAGAGATTCTGTCATTTCATTTTCTTCAATATAGCTGCTATTGTTTGATTGAAATTTCATATAAATTAATTTAAATAATTAGGACAATTCACATGCCATTTAAACTGTGGAAGCGTCTGAATTGGCGCGATTAAATTACAGAGAATTTTTATTGCAACAGCCGCATTTGATGCCGAAAGTTTTCCCCATGCTTTCCCGAAACGGGATAGAAGAACGGAGGTTAGAAAACCTCCGTGATTTGTCAAATAAAAAACCCCCTTGAAAGTATCACTAATGTAGCCTTAATGATGCCTCAAATATGAATAAAAAGACGGAGGAGAAAAATGTGATTTTTCACGTATTTTCAGCGGTTTTCACCTATTCCGGTTACGGATACTCCGCAGCCTTTTCGAAGGCCTGTGTCATATCGTCGATGATGTATTGCGGATCTTCCAATCCCAGATAAAATCTTACTACCCGGTGTTGCTCATTTTTGGGATCAAACTGTTCATTTGTGAGGTTAGCACAATTCGGCAGGATGAGCGATTCATATCCGCCCCAACTCACCGCCATCAAAACGTGCCGCAGGGAATTACAGAAAGATTCAATCCGGTCCAGTGATTCCGCTTTCATTACAAAACTGAACAATCCTCCTGCGCCTTTCATCTGTTTTTTGGCGAGCTCGGACTGGGGAAAGTCTTCATCAAATGGATAGATTACTTTCTCAACCATCGGATGTTGTTTTAGAAAAGCAATCAAAACCGGCGTTGTCTGCATGAGTTTTTCCAGTCTCACCGGCAGTGTCCTTAAACCTCTTATCAGGAGCCAGGCATTAAAGGGCGATATTCCGCTTCCTATATTCAAATACTCGTGGCGGAAGATATTTTCCATCATTACCCTCTTTCCGCATAGAACGCCGGCTACGGTATCGCTGTGTCCGCCAATATATTTCGTGGCGGATTGCAATACCAGGTCAATTCCGAAGTCGATGGGCTTTTGAAGAAGTGGCGAGCAGTAGCTGTTGTCGCAGATGGTGAGAATTCCATGCTTTTTTGCAAGTTCCGCAACTTGAGCGAGCGGTTGTATATTATAATTCCAGCTGTTTGGACTTTCAAGATAAATGATCCGGGTATTGGGGCGAACAGCCGCTTCAAACTCTTCAATTTTCTTCCCTTCCACAAATGTCGTTTCTACATTGAAGCGAGTTAAAAAATCAGTGAATGTTTTTCTCGCCCAGGTATAGGGATCTTTTATGCTGATGATGTGATCGCCGCTTTTTGTGTTTGCCAGCACACTTGCAAAAATTGCAGAGGCACCACTGTTGAAAACCAGGGCGTCTTCCGCATTGTCTAAAGCCGCCAGTTTTTTCCGAAGAATCTCCACCGTTGGGTTCAATCCCCTCGTGTACAACCAGGTATAATATTCGTCGGAAAAAGTTTTTCTCAACTCGTCAACTGTCTTAAACGCAAAATTGCTTGTTTGAATAATTGGCGGTGCGATGGCTCTGAAGTAGTTCTCACGATCCTCGGCAAGTTCTGTTATGATATAAGAAAGATCCATTTCGGGCATGCTAATATTTTTTTTGGTAAAGATACTTCCGTATCCATTTTTGCTGATCTGTTTTTGTATTCCTAAATTCTTCCCATTCATTCACAATAATCATACATTTATCCGTTTTTGCACGTTGTTTGTAAAACATTCATCTTTCTAAAAAAATGATTACTATTTTTACAACATGCGGCAATTAGATTTATTCGGATACATTGAGGAGGAAAAAAAGGATGCGGAACCAAACATTGATTCCGTTGCTTCTCCGGTAAATCTCGTATTTGTTGAACAGGAGGATAAAAAAAGCGTGCCTGTTGAAGAAGTAAAAATCGATGAAAAAGCAGAAAATCCGCCGTCGGCGCCGCTGCACCACCAGGCGGAGAAAAAAACCCCGTCAAAAAGAGGAAGAAAATCGTATAAGGAGATTGATGCTGAAATCGTAAATCTCTCGCTGCCCGATGATGAAGAACTTTTCAGAAAACAGTATTATCCCATCAGTGAGGTGGCAGGATGGTTTTCTGTAAACGCCTCTCTGATCCGTTTCTGGGAAAATGAGTTCGATATTTTAAAACCACGGAAAACCCGGAAAGGAGACCGGCTGTTCAGACCCGAAGATGTAAAGAATATCCGGCTGATCTATTATCTCCTGCGGCAAAAAAAATATTCGATCGAAGGCGCAAAAAAGTTTTTAAAAGAAAATAAAAACAGAGCCGACAGTCAGATGCAATTATTGGAATTATTGACCCGATTCAAGTCGTTTTTATTAGAATGGAAGGCAAATCTCGACACATGAAAACAGTACTATCCTTGTTAATTTCCCTCGCTTTTTGTCAGCTATTACCTGCGCAATCCTTTTTTGAAACGAGCCGTGCTTCTGATGGTTCAAAGGTGTTAAACGGATTGATCAGCAGAAGCGATATTGAGGACGACAGCAGCTTTTCCTGGTTTCAGCAGAACTACAAATTGGGAAGGGCAGACCAGTCTGCCGTGGATGCTTTTAAGAAACATCGCAATGATTTTCAGATGGTCATCTTTGCCGGAAGCTGGTGTGAAGACACCCACAATCTCTTGCCTGTTTTTTACCGGCTTACCGATCTTTCAGATTTTCCGGATAGCAGCATCAGCTTAATTGGTGTAAAGGAGGATAAAACAACCGCTGATGGTTTAACGGAGGCGTTTGCCATTGAGGAAGTTCCGACATTTATCGTAATGTACAAAGGAAAGGAAGTGGGACGAGTGGTAGAGTATGGAAAATATGGAACGATTGATAAAGAATTGGGAGAGATAGTAGCCGGGTTGCCATCAAATTGAGTTTGAGTTGGTGGCAATGGGCGTATCATTCTTTTTTAAAATATCGAGAACCGATAAGATCAATTGCTGATGTTGGCGGTTAAAATCATCCAGCGAAATTTCCATTCCCTTAAAATATTCTATCGAAATCAGGTTTCCGCTTTTCCCGGTGGACGACAGCCAGACAGTAAATGAGATCAGCTCTTTTTCCGACAAAATTTTCCGGATGTCATTTAAGGTATGAACAATGTTTTCTGTGGGAACATTCACTGCCACTTCAATTTTTATTTCACCTCGTCTTTGCGTTCGAAGGGAAAGATTATCCAGAATAGTATCCACCATTTGTTTGTTGGGAACGGTAATATAGGTTTTCTGATCGGTTCTGATGCGGGTGCTTCTGAGGCCAATACGCTCTACCGTGCCCGTAAATGATTGTACTTTCACGGTATCGCCGGTAGTAAAGGGTTTATCGAAAAAAATAATAAAGGAAGCGATAAGATTTTCAAGGCTTTCCCTTGTGGCCAGCGCAATGGCAGCACCCACAATGCTCAAACCGGTTAATAACTTTGTAACATCATAATCGAACGTTATTTTAAGTATGAGAATTGCACCAAGGATATAGAAAATCACCTTGAAAAAATCGCGGAAAAAAACAACAAACTGTCCTTCCCGTGCATTTTTATTTATGCTCGCTTTCTCTTCAAAAAGAAGTGCTCCAAATCTTATAAATCCGATACAAAAGCGGATAAATGCAATAATTAAAACAGTATTGGCGATTCCCTCCAGTAAAGCCTGGAATGAGATTTTGTAAATATTGAACTTGAGGATATCGGGAAAATTGAGTTTGCTTAGCGATATGATAATTACAAATAAAAAAATGAATGTTTCAAGCGGCTTAACGATGTCCTGGAGGAAGGAAGCGTTATGATGTCGCCTGTCTGATTTAATCAGCAGTTTTAGTATTCCCGATCCTACATATTTCGATAAAATTCTTTTTACAAAAAGTGCCAGTAAAATTACGGCAGTCACTTCAAGATAAAGCGAGAGCGGATTGTTGAAGAATGTTTGTGATAAAAAGTCCTTCATCGGTTTTATTTTGTAAGAGAATAAAGAAACAAACCCGATGGGATTAATACAAATAAATTAGAGCG
Organism: Bacteroidota bacterium; assembly: GCA_023423835.1. Lineage (GTDB taxonomy): Bacteria > Bacteroidota > Bacteroidia > Chitinophagales > Chitinophagaceae > JAFAEW01. The sequence continues at coordinate 37,410 of JAFAEW010000053.1, forward strand.
GTCGAGATAGAACTTTAAGATGTGCCCTTCGGTCAATGGCATTGTCATCGAACTTTCGGTGAAGGTTTTGGGGTGTAGAAAGACCAGTTTGCCATCCTTTTGGCCCACGAGTTCGTTATTGGCTACCTGAACGTTTGTGAGATCTTTGGCGGGCAGTTTTTGTTTCAATGATCCATTATAATCGAAGATCAGCCAACCATAATTTTGGTCAAACAGGTAAATAAAATTGTTTTGATCAATGATTGTATTTGGATTAAAGGTGAAATTAAACAATAGCCGGAAATCATTGAATCGTTGTAATATCCTGCCATTATCATCAATCTTTTTGATGGTGTTATCGATCGGGTCAAATATCCAATAGTTATTGTCGAAACTTTGGCTGAATGCTGTTACCTCTGGAATTCCCGCCTTCCGCAGATCGATCCTGTTTCTAAAACTCAAATACCGATCGAGCACGACGATGGTTGCGAAGTCTTTATAGAAAACCGCGATTTTCAATGGATTATTTACGTCAAGCGAGGCGATGTCGCCGTATTTTCTTACCTCATTGTACACTGCCAGCGAATCGAAACGGTCATTGATTTTTTTTATTTGGTTGCTTTCGGATATGAGATAAATGTTTTGAAAATTGTCAACATAAAAATCGGAGAAACTTCCGGCCAGAGAAGCAACCGGTTTTTGGGTCGCGAGGTTGCCGGGAGGCTGCGCTTCAACCCACAGAAATCTAAAAGACAGAAGAAACAGTGCGGTTAATTTTCCCATTTTTTTAATTCCACTTTTTCACCGTCAAAAACTGCATAGGTAAAATCCCTGATCCAATCGCCGAGATTAATGTAAGTGCTCGTATGTCCGAGGTTGTATTCCATTGGGAAATGCCTGTGTCCGAAAATAAAATAATCGAAATGTTCCTTCGCCAGTGTTTGGCGGCAGAATAAGATGAGCCATTCCTTATCTTCTCCCAAAAACTTTTTATCGGCCTGCATGGTTTTGACACGGCTTTTCCGGCTGAAGTAATTTGCCAGCCCGATTCCCCAGTCCGGATGCAGAATGCCAAACAGCCACTGGCTTATTTTACTGCGAAAGATTTTTTTCAGGAACTTATATTTCTTGTCCCCCGGGCCCAATCCATCGCCGTGTCCGAGAAGAAATTTCTTTCCATTCCATTCGTAGCTCTTTGGATGATGATAAACCGGGATACCGAATTCCTTCTCAAAATATCCGTTCATCCACATATCGTGGTTTCCCACAAAAAACGTTACCGGTATTCCGCTATCTGTAAGCGCTGCAAGCTTTCCAAACAACCGGGTAAATCCTTTTGGAACAACCGTTTTGTATTCATACCAAAAGTCAAACATATCACCCAATATAAAGATGCCCGCTGCATCTTCTTCTATTGCATCGAGCAACGCGATTACCTTTTTTTCCCGTTGGAGGCTACCTGCATGGTCGGGAATGCCGAGGTGAAAATCTGAAAGGAAATAAATTTTTTTACCAGGCTGTATTTCCATTCGATTACATCCAGTTTTTCATTTTCAAATAATCTGAAACCCTTCCGCCCGGAAAAACCGGTTTGTCATCCACATTTCCGAGATACCAATAAATCCACGCGTCCAGCTCTTTGTCATTGAAGTGCGCTTTACACAATTCTCTTCTATAGAGCGGCGTTTCGCCTTCTTCCACCGTCACGTTCTCGTATTGATCCAACTGCCCGATAGCATAATTGAATTCATCGGGGTTCTTGATGGTATAGAGTTCACCATACAAATACGAATTCCCGTCGAAAGGTTTTGCAACGGGATAACTGCCCATATCGAAAAGGCGTCCTCTTACCTTTGCTTCTCCTATCAAGGTGAAATAACGGCTCACATATTCGTAGGCAGCCTGCTGAAAACCGCTCATTAACGATCCGTAGACAAATAAACTTTTGATCCTATTCTCCATAAAAAAGATATTTTAAAATGAAAAAATGGCCGCTGTTTTTCCATTCATTCATTGCTTCTAAGATAGAAAATATCCACCGTCATTATCTATAAAAAAGAAGCTGACTCAAAACCGAGACAGCTCTTTTTTATGCGATCATTTATTTCCTCAATTTTCTTTTACTTTTAGCGGAGGAACCGGCACATGGCTGTCGTAAGGTGGAACGCCCTGGCTTACGGTGCCATTTTCCTGATGATGTTCTTCTTTTCCGTTTTCATCCACATCCAGCAATTTCTTTTCTTCAAACGGTCTTTTTCCAATCAGTTCTTCTACGTCACTCTTAAACAATACTTCTTTTTTCAACAACTCTTTTGCCAGCGTTTCTACTTCATTTTTCTTTTCTGTCAGTAACTCTATCGTACGCTGGTAGGCTTCATCAATCAGTTTTCTTACTTCTTCATCGATGAGTTTTCCTGTTTCCTCGCTGTAAGGTTTGGTAAAGCTGCTTTCCTGTGAAGGATCGTAATAGCTTACATTTCCCACTTTATCGTTCATTCCATAAACCGTTACCATGGAATAAGCCATTCTTGTGATTTGCTGAAGGTCATTTGAAGCTCCGGTAGAAACCTTTCCAAAGAAGATTTGTTCGCTTGCTCTTCCTCCCAAAGTCATACAAATCTGATCCATCAGCTGATCGGTATCGTAAAGGTATTGCTCCTTGGGCGTGTATTGCGCATATCCCAATGCGGCGGTACCGCGGGGAACGATGGTTACTTTCAACAGCGGATAAGCATGTTCCAAAAACCAGCCGCATATTGCGTGTCCTGCTTCGTGGTATGCAATAATTTCTTTTTCTTCCGGAAGAATAATCTTGTTTTTCTTTTCCAATCCTCCGATCACACGATCGATGGCATCCTGGAAATCGCTCATATCCACGGCATCTTTGCCTTTTCTGGCGGCGATAAGGGCGGCTTCATTACAAACATTCGCAATATCAGCTCCCGCAAATCCCGGCGTTTGTTCGGCCAGTTTATGAATATCGAGCTTTTGGGAAACCTTTATTGGTTTTAAGTGTACTTTAAAAATCGCTTCTCTTCCCACTACATCGGGTTTGTCGATCGAAATCTGCCGGTCAAAACGGCCCGGCCTTAATAAAGCCGAATCGAGTACATCGGGACGGTTCGTTGCCGCAAGAATGATGATACCTGCATCGCCGGCGAAACCATCCATTTCAACCAATAACTGGTTCAAGGTGTTTTCTCTCTCATCATTGCTCATTACTGCATTGCGTCCACGGGCCCGACCAATTGCATCGATCTCGTCGATGAAGATAATACAAGGTGCTTTTTCTCTGGCTGTTTTAAACAGATCTCTTACACGGCTCGCGCCCACGCCTACGAAAAGTTCTACGAAATCACTTCCGCTCATACTAAAAAACGGAACCTGTGCTTCGCCGGCCACAGCCTTTGCCAGCAAGGTTTTACCAGTACCGGGAGGACCGACCAATAACGCACCCTTCGGGATCTTACCACCGAGGGAAGTATATTTCTTGGGATTTTTCAGGAAATCCACGATTTCCATTACCTCAACTTTTGCTTCATCGAGGCCTGCCACATCGGCAAAGGTGATGTTAACCTTTGTACCCTTATCAAAAAGCTGCGCCTTTGATTTTCCGATATTAAAGATGCCGCCCGGGCCACCACTGCCACCCTGGCCTCCCATTTTTCTCATGAGAAGCACCCAGAACCCCACAAACAACAACACCGTAAGGATGGTTTGCGCAATAGGGCCAAGCCATTCTGCCTCACTGCTCGCCTGTTCGTCCACCTGATTTACTTCCGGATGCTGTTTGTAAAAGTCATTCATATTGGTATGATAACTTTCCCAGTCGGTAACCTGAAATTCAAACAATGGACCGTTTACAGTCGAAGCATTTGAGATTCCTTTCAGCTTATTTTGATAAAACGGTTTTGAGAGACTGTCTTTATAAATATAGATCCTTACGAGATCCTTATTTTTAATCAATTCGAGTTTCTGTACGTCGCCCTTAGCCAGCATATCCTGCCTGAATTCCTGGAAGCTGGTACGTGTGGCATCAGCAGTTCCGAAATTCATTAATTGATATCCTACCAATACAATGGCTACCAGACCGTAGATCCAGTATATGCTAAAGCGGGGCGGTTTTTTAGATCCTCTGTCATCCATACGATTTGAAGGATCCTGTTTTATTTTGTCGTCCTGTGCCATAATTTTATTACTCAAAAAGCGATAGAAGGTTTACTCAGATCGCCTCATTATTAATTTTAGTTTAATGCAAGTTAAGTTTAATCCTCTTTGTGATCTGTTAAAACGGCATCACTCCACAGGTCTTCCAGGCGGTAAAACTTCCTGATTTCAGGCAGCATTACATGCACCACAATGTTGACATAATCAATCAGCATCCATTGCATTGCACCATGTCCTTCATGTTGATAAGGCGATTCACCGCAATTCTTTTTTACCTGTTCTTCTACAAAATCAGCTATCGCTTTCACTTGTGTTGTGCTCGTTGCTTCGCAGATGATAAAAAAATCAGCTACCGCTTCCGGAATCTTCCGAAGATCGAGGGATACTATGTTTTCGCCCTTTTTCTCCTGAATGGCTTTTATAATCGTCTTATAGATTTTTGAATTTCTGGTGAGCCTGACAATACCCTTCTTTTTACGGTTAGACAACAGAGATAAGGTTTCCAATAATACAAACGTTTTTAATAATTTAAATCTTTTAGCTTTGCTCAGATTTTGAAGTTGTCAAAACCAAAACAAATCAGGCGACTAATAATCCAATATAATTACGCCCGACTTTTAAAAATCCTAATATTGTGCAAAAATAGTATTTCTTTATTTCCCATGTTTACTGTTCATAAAGAAGGTCTGCCTTTTATAGAAATTTTATGTGTTGACAGTTCCAACAACTATGCCATGGGATGGATAAATGAAGGATTGGCAAACCATCAAATGTCGTTCTTCACCTACTACCAATCCGCAGGAAAAGGACAAACAGGAAAGATGTGGCAATCGACGCCTGGAAAAAATATCCTTTTGACCACAATCCTCGATGCAAACGGTATTGCACTCAGTAGTCAGCCGGTCTTTAATATGGCGGTAGCCTTAGCCATTCAGGAATTTTATCAATCTTTTGTGACAGAGCCGGTAAAGCTCAAATGGCCAAATGATGTGTATGTAAATGACAAAAAGGCAGCCGGTATACTCATCGAAAATAGAATCAAAGGCAACCGATGGCAATGGGCGGTCGTGGGAATGGGAATTAATATAAACCAGGATTCCTTTCCGGACACCTCAAATGCCACTTCGCTGAAAATACTTACGGGAAAGGAATTCGTACCGGTGCAACTTGCCAAACAACTGCTTCCGGCTGTTTTCCGCTATTTCGAACGATTGAAAGCGGGAGAAGAAGAGGAGTTGTTTCAGCTTTATAACAGCAAACTCTATAAACTCGGATCTGAAATTAAACTCGAAAATGACCAAACAACCATTCACGGCCTTCTTCAGGGGGTGGATAAAAGCGGACGTTTGATTGTGAATGCAAACGGCGCTGAAAAGCGGATTTCGCACGGTGAGGCGAGATGGATAATTGCCTAAGCCGAAGATTGCTCATTTCACAAGGCCGCACTTCAATTTGCTTTCTTAGCTTTGCTACCTTTTTGGAACTTCATTATGCTTAGAACTGAAGCCGGGAAAACACTACAACTTGCTTTTCCCATCATACTGGGAGAACTTTCCCAAATGGCACTCGGTATTATCGATACTGCCATGGTGGGAGCTGTCAGCTACAAACAGCTGGCCGCAGCCGCTTTGGTTATGAGTTTCATTAATATTCCCTATGTATTTGGAATTGGGATCACCATCTCCGTGTCGCAGATGGTTTCAATGGCTCATGGAAGAAACGACCGCAAGCATGTAAGTCACTATCTATATAACGGATTCTGGCTTTGTGCCGGCTCGGCCGTCCTGATTGCCTTGTTTTTGGAATTTTCGAAAGGCATCCTGCTGCATCTCGACCAGGATCCGGAAGTGGCGCTGCTGGCCGTTCCCTATCTTCAGATAATGGGATGGTCGGTAATTCCCATGCTTCTTTTTCTTGCGCTCAAACAGTTCAGCGATGGTTTGGAATTGACAAAAACAGCAATGATCTTATCGATGGCCGCACTTCCGATGAACGCATTTCTCAACTGGTTGATGATCTTCGGACATTGGGGATTTCCGAGGATGGAACTGACCGGCGCAGGCTGGGCAACGCTGATCACGAGAATATTCATTTTTTTGGTTTTAGCCTTAATTATTCTCTACCACAAAACTTTCCGGAGATACATCGCCGTTCGCTCAATTGTATGGAAGATCAACCGCCGGACGCAGAAGGAACTGCTCGCAATCGGCATTCCCAGCAGTTTTCAGATTACTATGGAATCTGCCGCCTTTGCGGTTTCCGGAATTCTAATAGGTACGATCGGAGCGGTGGAACAGGCTGCCCACCAAATTGCACTCAGCCTCGCTTCCCTGACCTTCATGGTGTCGATGGGATTATCGCAGGCCGGCTCAATTCGTACCAGTAATGCCTTTGGAAGAAGAGACCGTAAGGCCATTGCTTTTATCGGCAAAAGCACCATTTTTATGGCCCTGATTTACGGAACACTCTGCGGAATTGGCTTTATTCTGTTCAGAAAAACGCTTCCCACTTTATTTAACGAAAATGCAGCGGTAATTAATATGGCGGCTTATTTATTGATCTTTGCCGCTTTCTTCCAGATATCCGACAGTACACAATCTATTTCAGCGGGATTATTGAGGGGAATAAAAGACGTGAAAGTGCCCACCTGGTTTATCTTCATTGCCTACTGGATTATCGGTATTCCTATCGGTTATACGCTTGCATTTCATTATGATATGGGAGCAGCGGGCATATGGACAGGATTTATTACAGGACTCACCTTTTCGGCCCTGTTTCTATCCCTCAGGTTTAAGAAGATGGGAGTGGATAAACACCGGGAAAAATAACGCGGTACGATTCTAATCCCGATGATTGGGATTTCAACTATTGCAGATCCTCACCGTCGGTCTCTCAGTCTTTGTGAAAATATTCCTTGTACCAGCCGATGAAATTTTTGATACCCGTTTGAATGGAAGTATCCGGTTTGTAGCCGGTATCTCTGATCAGATCACTTACGTCGGCAAAGGTAGCGGGAACATCGCCCGGCTGTAACGGCATATATTCTCTGATGGCTTCTTTTCCTAATTCGGACTCAATCGCATCCACAAAATCCATCAGTTGCACGGGAGAATTATTTCCGATGTTGTACACCTTATAGGGAGCGCTGCTGTTTGACGCATCGGAGGTGCTGGCCTTCCAGTCAGGATTGGGCTGCGGAATGGTATGCAATACCCGTACAATTCCTTCCACAATATCATCGATATAGGTAAAATCGCGCTGCATGTTGCCGTGATTAAATACCTGGATCGGCCTTCCTTCGCTGATCGCCTTAGTAAAAATAAACAATGCCATATCCGGCCGTCCCCACGGACCGTAAACGGTGAAAAACCGCAGTCCGGTTGTGGGTAAACCGAAAAGCTGGCTATAGACATGCGCCATCAACTCATTGCTTTTTTTGCTGGCCGCATAAAGGGAAATCGGATGATCAACATTCTGAGAGGTGGCAAAAGGATTTTCATCATTCAGCCCATACACACTCGAACTGCTTGCATATACAAGGTGCTTCACTTTATGATGCCGGCAGCATTCCAGAATATTGGTAAATCCTACAATATTGCTTTGAATATAAGCATCCGGATTTTCAAGGCTATAACGCACGCCAGCCTGGGCTGCGAGGTTCACCACACCATCGAATTGATGTTCCTCAAACAATTTGTTTAGCGCGTCTTTGTCTTCAAGCTGCATTCTGTAGAAAGTGTAGTTTTCGCTCGTGCTCTTGACGCCTTTATTCCATTCAATTTCATCTGTATCGATACCGGCCTTTTTCAGTCTCGAATATTTGAGATTTACATCGTAGTAATCATTTATACTATCGATTCCAACAACCTTATCTCCATCTTTCAATAAACGGTTGGCGAGATGAAACCCAATAAATCCGGCAGTTCCGGTAACGAGAATTTTCATATTTATTCTATTTACACCCTTGAAAAAGTGCTTTTTTTAAAAATGGCTGCGAAGATAGTTGAAAAATAAATTGCAGCGGATTTTGAAGCATTGGGCAGGTGATGAAGTGGGAGGGGAATGGCTTTATTGCCCGCAGGATTCTGAATGATAATCCGTAAATAGTTTTGAAATGTTGGGATTCATCTCTTCCCAATCCTCCTTTTTCTATTCCGGTCCACCACATTCGAAAAAAATGCCGGTACTCCCCGCGAGGTGAAAGAACTTAAACAGCATTTCCGTCGCTTTAGTATCTTTGCGCTCATTTTTTAAAATAGATTATGAGTCAAAATTTGTCTGAGCAGGAAATCATCCGCAGGGAGAAATTGAAAGAGTTGGAACAGTTGGGTATCGATCCTTATCCTGCTGCTGCTTATCCCGTAAGCGCTTATTCGAAAGATATTAAAGACAATTTTAGCGAGGAAAATAAAGAGCAGTTCTCTGATGTTTGTGTTGCCGGCCGTATTATGAGTATCAATGATAAAGGGAAAGTTTTTTTCATCAAAATTCAGGATGCAAAAGGATTGATTCAACTGTATGTAAGAAAGGACGACATCAGTGAAAACGGCGATACTACCTTTTTTGATAAGGTGGTAAAACACATTCTCGATCTCGGAGATATTATTGGAGCAAAGGGTTATGTTTTTATAACCCGGACCGGTGAAACCTCCATTCATGTGACTTCACTGAAACTGCTGGCAAAATCATTGAAACCGCTTCCCATCGTGAAAAGGGATGAAGCCGGAAATGTATTCGACGAGGTAAGTGATCCGGAATTCAGATACCGCCAACGGTATGTGGATCTGATCGTAAATCCACAGGTGAAAGATACGTTTGTGAAGCGCACAAAAATCGTGAATGCGATCCGCCAATTCCTGAATGAGAAAGGCGCAATAGAAGTGGACACGCCGGTATTGCAAAACATTCCCGGGGGAGCAGCGGCCCGCCCGTTTGTAACCCATCACAACGCTTTGGATGTTCCTTTTTATTTGCGTATCGCCAATGAACTCTATCTCAAACGACTGATTGTGGGTGGGTTTGACTGGGTGTATGAATTCAGCCGCAATTTCAGAAATGAAGGAATGGACAGAACCCATAATCCTGAATTTACCGTTCTGGAATGGTACACTGCCTATAAGGATTATTTCTGGATGATGGAAATTACGGAACAGTTGATGGAAAAAATTGCCATTGAAATTACCGGATCAACAGAAGTAACGATCGGTGATAAAACTTTGAGCTTTAAAGCGCCTTATCCCCGTGTATCTATTTATGATGCGATCCTGCAACACAGCGGAATCGATGTGAGCGAAATGGAAGAATCAGAATTGCGGGATGTCTGCAAAAAATTCCATATTGAGGTTGACAAAGGAATGGCAAAAGGAAAGCTGATTGACGAAATTTTCAGTGAGACTGCAGAAAAGCATTTTATTCAACCAACTTTCATCATCGATCATCCCGTTGAAATGAGCCCGCTTACTAAAAAACATCGTGAAAAAGCAGGACTGGTAGAACGATTTGAATTAATGATCAATGGAAAGGAAATTGCAAATGCTTATTCCGAGTTGAACGATCCCATCGATCAACGGATGCGCTTTGAAGAGCAATTGAAGTTGATGGAAAGGGGCGATGAAGAAGCGATGTTTATTGATCACGATTTTTTGAGGGCACTCGAATATGGAATGCCGCCAACCTCCGGCATCGGAATCGGCATCGATCGCCTGGTAATGCTGATGACCAACCAGGCAAGCATCCAGGATGTTCTTTTCTTTCCGCAAATGCGGCCCGAGAAAGCGGGAGAATAAACATTTATGATTCCCGGGAGCTTCGGATTTTCGGAAACATTTTTCGTATAGCAATCCTGCGAATGCTCAATTTGCGGGCAGTCGTCATCAATGGATTGGAATAAATTGCTCAGGCGACTTATTTTACTTTTATTTGTGTTTTAAACTGCAGTCGCCCTGAGGGCGAAAACTAAAACCAAACACTAGTAAACTGATGCTTATGGAATCTTTCATTCGCTATATTCTAAGCAATTTTACCCTCACCTTTTTTGTGATCGGACTGATCTGTTCATTAGTGGCTATATACCGCTCTAAAAAAAGGCGTTCAACCGCTGTTGTTCTGGAAAGTCTCTTCAAATACTTTTGTTTCTGGGCGCACGGCATCACATGGATTTACAATGGAATTATGCACACGGTTTTTCATGCTACCGCCGCCTCCTTTATCGGTTGGGATGATAGCCCGTTTCAACTTGAAGTGGGATTTGCAAGCCTTGGCTTTGGAATCGTTGGCCTATTGGCCATCAGGAAAAATTTCGGACTAAGACTGGCTCTTATTGTCAGCACTTCTGTATTTCTGTGGGGAGCAGCCGGCGGACACATTTACGAGATCGTTACCAAACACAATCTTGCACCGGGAAATTCGGGTGTAATGCTGTGGACAGGTCTTCTGTTGCCGGTTTTCGGATATATCTTATTGTATTTATCCCACCGGTCACAGAAACTCAAATCTTCTTATGTGGCAATGCGCAAGGAGGAATACGCTTACTAAGGGGCAATTACTTCCTTTTCCCACGAAAGAATTCTTTCATGATACTTGCACATTCATCTCCCAAAACACCTTTTCTAACTTCTGTTTGCGGATGAAAAGGGTTGTTTGTGCCGGTTGTATGTCCATAGCCATTCTTGAGATCCGATGCTCCAAACACTACGCGTGCAAGTTTGCTCCAATATAGTGCTCCGGCACACATAAGGCAGGGTTCAACCGTTACATAAAGGGAACAATTGGTGAGATATTTTGCTCCAAGGAAATTGCAGGCAGAAGTGATTGCGAGAATTTCGGCATGGGCTGTGGGATCGGCAAGAAGTTCTACCTGGTTGTATGCACGGGCGATGATTTTTTTCCGGTGCACAACAATCGCCCCTACGGGCACCTCATCTGCTTCAAAAGCAAAATTAGCCTGCCGGAGCGCCTGTTGCATGAAAAATTCATCTTCTTCAAAACTCATACTGCAAAATAACGGATTGAATTTGAACGAATAACCGGCTCATCTGCATTTAATCCTTATTCCAGTCGGTAAGCATTACGGTTACTGCCGCAAGGGCCATCATCGACAAATGAAAGACAAGGGTTCGTTTTTCTTTGTTGATGACTTTGCAGGCAGTGGTGGCGGCAAAAGTGGTGATGGTGGCATAATCGAGCATTCGGTGGGTATTGTACGAAATCACCGGCTTTAGGCCCATTGGATAATCGGTCAAAGCACTGTACCCAAATGCAGCAGCACCTAATGTGTAATATTCGCATTTTGCTTTTTTGTTCAAACCCAGCAGCGAAGGCGCGAGAAACAAGGTGGTGGCAAAGGCATAATCGATAATGCCGTGCAATTCAGGTGAAATCGGTTTTCGGTTCATAGGACGCTTTTCCGGTAACGGCACAAAAATCTATCCAATAGCTTCCATCCGTTGTGAAAATGCGATGCTGCATGTTCAAACGGATGGAGTAGCAAAATGACTGTTGAATTTCATTTCCTGCGGGAAGGTCAATTCATTGGAACTGTAGAAATAAATGGATGCAGCGACCATCACTCGCCGTTATTGACACTGCAAATCAGGAAAACAGCTTTCTAAAGCTGATCAGCTCGTGCGATAGCCAGCGATTCACCCTCCAGCCCGATCCCGGCTGATAGGTTTGCACCACTCTTCTTCTTGGATCGTCGGCCGGCAATCTCGGCAAAAATTTTCCTTTCGTGGTTTCTTCTTTATTTAATTCATACAGATGCAGGGCCATCTTACAGTTTGTATAATACCGGTTTGCCACTTGAAGATCCTTCTGATGATTGAAAGAAGCAGGAAAGATAGAATTACGGTTCATAAGCACATTTTTTTACAGGTTAAACATTTGATTTACCATTCAGGTCATTCAAAAACTGCTACTTTCAAAAGTTCTAATTGCTTTTCTAAGATAAGGTAAACCGGAGGATATAAAAATTAAATTAATGAAAATTGTTTGTTTTCTTCTAACTCACGTCGGTATCGGTAGTGGTGGTTCTTGTAACCGTTGTTCTGCTGCCGCCGCCTCTTAACAGAGAAATGAGAATCAATAAGACGACGATTCCGCCTACGATCCAAACCCAGGGTTCAGCATACCAGTTTGTAACCGATTTGGTGGTGGTTGTAACCGTAGTGCTGCTGCCTCCTTCATCCTGAGCAAAAACAGCGGTTACAAAAAACGTTAGAAAAATTACCAGGAAGGAAGGCATCTTTGCCAGTTTCATCATTTTTTCCATAACTTTTGTTTTACTTAAAAAAATCGTTTTCAATTCGATTAATCCAAAAGATGCGCCAAAAAAACGGGGAAGATTTGCCGGAATATGATATCCAACCTTGCGGGTGACAGTCCGGTCATTCGTGATAAATTGCGAAAGGCGTTTCCGGTTGACCAACTTTTCCGCACAACTTCTGTTAACTTTACGCTTGCTAATACCATAGCATGAATGAAAAACTAGCAACATTAGCCGACACACTCGAGGGCAGCCTGCATTTTGATCTTGCAATGAAATTGCTTTACGCAACCGATGCTTCCGCTTACCGTGAAATGCCGCTCGCCGTGGCTTTTCCAAAAAACACCTCAGATATCCATAAACTGATTGCATTTGCAAGAAGGGAAAATTGCGGACTCATTCCCCGTGCAGCGGGTACTTCGCTGGCCGGGCAGGTGGTGGGAAACGGCATTGTTGTGGATATTTCAAAACACTTCAGGTCCATCCTCGAAGTTAATACGGAAGAGAAGTGGGTGATTGTGCAGCCCGGAGTGATCAGAGATGAATTAAACCTGGCTTTGAAGCCTTACGGATTATTTTTTGGACCGGAAACTTCCACCGCCAATCGTGCCATGATTGGAGGAATGGTGGGAAATAACAGTTGCGGATCAAACTCTCTGATTTATGGAAGTACCCGTGAACATGTGCTTTCCTTAGATGCAATTTTAGCTGATGGAAGTGAAACCGTTTTCGGCCCGCTTGATGTGGAATCTTTTCAGCAGAAATGTGCATTGGAAAACCTCGAAGGAAGCATTTACAGGAATATCAGGCTGTTGTTGGGAAACGACGAAAACCGGCAGGAAATCGTCAAAGAGTTTCCGAAGCCTTCCATCAGCCGGCGCAATACAGGTTATGCCGTAGATATGTTGTTAAACACCGGGCCTTTTGTGGCAGGAGGAGAAGATTTCAATTTTTGCAGATTGTTGTGTGGTTCCGAAGGAACGCTTGCATTTGTAACGGCGATAAAGCTCAATCTCGTTGCGCTTTCGCAACTCAAGACCGGCCTGCTCTGCGTTCATTTCAACAGTATCGATGAGGCATTACGGGCAAATTTGATCGGCCTTAAATATAATCCTTCGGCGAGCGAATTGATTGATCACTATATTCTTGACTGCACTAAGGATAATATTGAACAAAGGAAAAACCGATTTTTCGTACAGGGAGATCCGGCGGCCATTTTAGTGATCGAACTAAGAGGTGAAGACTTCGAAGCCGTGGTAAAAAAGGCGCAGTCATTGGAAGCGGAAATGAGAGAAAACGGACTCGGCTACCACTTTCCGCTCATCTCCGGAGAGGATACCAAAAAAATCTGGTCATTGCGAAAAGCGGGCCTCGGGCTCCTGGGAAACATCAAGGGCGATGATAAACCCGTGCCTGTCATTGAGGATACCGCGGTGGATGTGCATGATCTGCCTGAATATATCCGCGAATTCAACCAGATACTTTCAAAATACAGTCTCTACTCCGTTCATTATGCACACGCCGGAAGCGGCGAATTACATCTTCGTCCGATCATCGATCTGAAAACAAAAGAAGGCAACGCTTTATTTCGCATCATTGCGCAGGAAATAGCGATCCTCGTAAAAAAATATCGGGGTTCGCTGAGCGGCGAACACGGCGACGGAAGACTGAGAGGCGAATTCATCAGGGAAATGGTGGGAAAAAGAAATTACGAATTACTGAGATCAATAAAAGACACCTGGGATCCGCACAACATTTTCAATCCAAATAAAATCATCGATACGCCTTCGATGAATACGATGTTGCGATATGAACCGGGCGTAAAACCGCGTTCTTTTCAAACCTATTTCCGCTACGATGGGCAAACGGTTTTGCAACATGCCGAACAATGTAACGGAACTGCTGAATGCAGAAAAACCCATCTTTCAGGCGGAACGATGTGCCCGAGTTATATGGCCACCCTAAACGAAAAGGATTCTACCCGCGCAAGAGCAAATGTTTTACGCGAATTCTTAACGCATTCCCGCAAGGAAAATCCGTTTGACCATCCGGAAATTATGGAAGTTTTAGACCTCTGCCTGAGTTGCAAAGCCTGCAAATCGGAATGCCCGTCAAATGTGGATATGGCAAAACTGAAAGCAGAATTTTTACAGCACTATCATGACGCAAACGGCGTTCCTTTCAGAAGCAGAATCATTGCGAATTTCAACCGCAGTTCCGCCCTTGCTTCCGTTTTCCCGCAATTCTATAATTTCCTTATTACCACAAAGCCGTTTAGTATCTGGATAAAGAAAATTTCAGGGTTTGCGGTTGAGCGCTCTCTGCCAAAGCTTCACAAGACGACGGTTAAAAAATGGTACTTAAATCATCCTGAAAAATCGAGAAGTTCAACTGCTAAAACCGTTTATTTATTTTGTGATGAATTCACCAATTACAGCGATACACCCATCGGGATCAAATCGGTTTTATTACTCCAACAACTGGGTTACAATGTAATCATTCCCGATCATGAAGAAAGCGGCCGGGCATGGCTTTCTAAAGGAATGATAAAGGAGGCCAAAAAGATCATCCGAAAAAATATTTCGGTTTTGAGTACCCTAATTTCCGCCGAAACGCCGCTCATCGGCATTGAACCGTCCGCAATTTTAGCACTGCGGGATGAATATCCTGATCTTGCCGATGACGACCAGCTCGAAGCTGCCAAAGAACTGGCAAAGAATGTCTTTCTCATCGACGAGTTTCTCGCAACTGAAATTGAAAAAGGAAACATCAAGGCAGATCAGTTTACGCAGGATAAACGCACCCTGTTGTTGCACGGACATTGCCAGCAAAAGGCACTTTCTTCGATTTTATTTACTGAAAAGATTTTGTCGCTCCCAACGAATTATTCCGTTATAATTATTCCCTCCGGTTGTTGTGGAATGGCCGGTTCTTTCGGATATGAAAAAGAGCATTATGATCTGTCGATGAAGATCGGCGAACTTGTGTTATTTCCTGCGGTCAGAAACGCAAAAGAGGATCAGATCATCGTTGCTCCCGGAACAAGTTGCCGGCATCAGATCAAAGATGGAACTGCAAGAAGTTCGCAGCATCCGGTTGAAGTTTTATACGATGCCGTTTTGAAAACCGGTTAAGAATTTATCCCGCCATAATATACGATCACTCATAATAAGCCGGCACCCGGTAGATGGGACTCCAATCGAAGCAGAACAGTTTGTACCAGTCTCTCTGTATGGCCGATCCGAGATCGCCTTTCTTATTCAGTTCTTTGATCGTTTCGCCATGGTAATGCGTAAGATAACCGGCTGTCCGGTTGTCGGATTGTGTAGTGGTGATAAAATTTTCCATGTTATCAAAACCGGCAAACCAATTCGTTTCTTCAATTACCAATGGCCGGTCGGTTTGATTGTTGTTTACAAAGGCGAAAGACTCGTTCATTTTACCTTCTTCGGGATAAAGATGGGCACTGTTATAATCAAGCAGATCGTTGAATTTTGTAATCACTCCCAATGCAATGAAACCAACGGTTAAAGGCGTTCTGCTGTCTTCTGACCGTATAGCCGTTTTTAAGGTTTCTATCCAACTCCGTGTCACCGTTTCCCAGGATCTTCCCCTTGGAGTACGGGTGATATATTGCACGAAATAGTAACCGCCATAATCCTCGCCCGGAAGCCAGATATCGGTTTTTTTGGTGGGAGTTACCGGTTCATTCATCAGGTTATAGGCGAAAACATTGTTGTAATTCTTACCAACCGCTGCTACGGCTTTCCAAAATACTGCCTGCGTTTTCCATCGCTCCTCCTCATTCATCTGATCGTACCAGGCCGGAGAATCCTCTTTAATGTAGCTGCACAAACCGGTGATATCGAGATACAGTCCATAAGTTCCGGCAAATTCAATGAGTTCAGCAAGCCGCCCTAGTGCCCGTTGATCCGGCGTTTCCGCATCTGTCATAAACCGGTTATATTGCAAGTGAATGCGAATGAGATTCAGCCCCAACGCTTTCATTTCCCTGAAATCCTGTTTGATGATTTCCCAGTTTTTTTCGTCATACCAGTTGTCGTCGATCAGTCGAAGTTCATTGGTATTGGTATAATTGACTCCCCATGGAATAAACGGATGTCCTGCCGCATCGATAAAGCCTTTTCCATTTACACTTACAGGCGAAAGTTGATAGGTTCGTTCCTTAGCCGTAGTGTTGAAATAAAGCGGCAACCCGAGATAGGTTGAGGGAGAAACAGAATTTCCTGTTATTGAAACGGCGCCGGGAAGGCGAAGAAATACACGTGTAACATAACTGTTCTTTTTCAACCTGAAGGTTTGCGTGGATGTTTTCTTACCCGTGCGGACCTGAGCGCTCAGGTTTACGTCTTGCTCAAGCTTCAGGGCAGTAGCCGGATCGGTATCTGCACTGATCCAAAATGCGATCTCATAATTATTACTGTTGTTTTTAACGGGATCGAGCTTGTAAACAACGGCATTCACCCTGTATTCACTTACAGCTACCTGTTGTTCTGCGGCAACATCGCTTTTAATTAGGTTTAAACTTTCTTTCTTGCAGGAAAAAAACAACATGGTACAAGCCGTCAGCAAAAGGTACCGCAATGGAGCATTCGTCATGAGCAAAGTTTGGATGGATGGTTAAATTTTCAAATTCCCTTCAAATATAGAAAATGTGACTGATTCGACATCCACTTAAAGTAGGCTTCACCGTAACGGGAGAAAAGCCGAAATTGCTTACTCCACCTCAGACACACCGCCGGAAACGGCAAATTTCATCGCGTCGGCCGGCCCGATGTCCGGCAACAACCGTATCTTGTCTTTGGGAACAAAATACGTAATGCCCGTGATGGCATAAGAAAGCGGCACATAAACGGTGGCATGGTCAACTAAATTAAAATCGGCTGCAGATTCGTGTGTAACGAATCCTATTCGCCACACATCATTTCCATCCACATTTACCAGTGCCGGAACATTAAACTTGCGTTTATTTCCCATGAAAGCCTCGAGAAAATCTTTTACAGACTTATAGATTAGTTTGATGCCCGGAGTTCTTTCCAAGACATTGTCGAGCAGTTCTACCAGCCAACTCAGTACATAGGTCCCGGAAAACCGTCCCACCAAAAAAACAATGAGGATGACGAGAATAAACCCGAGGCCGGGAATTGCCGTGATAATGTCGTCAATATTATTGCTCAGCCATTCCGGAAAAAGCACTTCAATAATATTCGGAAGTAAATTGTCAATGGTAATAAACAGCCATAAAACTGCATAGATCGTTATTCCAACCGGCGCAATCACTGCTAATCCCTGTATAAAATATTGCAACAGTTTTTTAAAATCCAATTTATTCCGGTTGCCATTCATCTTGCCCATATTTCAGTGTTTCAACAAAGTAAATAACTATCGGGCAAATTATCTGACTTGGTCCATTCAGAAATTCCTCCGGTTTTCATGGCCGATTCATCGTTCCATTCATTATCCGATCTTTTACGGACTGCCGCTTTCTGCTTACCGTTTATAAAAAAAACATTCAAGAAACTTAAAAATCTTTCTGAGTTTCCATAGTTTTGTCTCCGCCTTTTTCAAAATTGATGGAAATGAAGGAAAGAATACAGCAAAAAGCGAGGGAACTTTTTTTACGTTATGGCTTCCGTTCTGTAAAAATGGATGACATTTCAAAGGAATTGGGAATCAGCAAAAAAACCGTTTACCAGTATTTTTCAGATAAAGATGGATTGGTGGAAGCGATTATGCTATCCGAAATGGCGCAAATGCAAAAAAACCTTAGCGAAGAGTACCTCGCAAAGGACGCAATTGATGCATTGTTTAAAAACATGCTCAGCTTTGAATGTCAGATCGACAGCCTGAATCCGGACATTCTCACCGATCTGGAAAAATGTTATCCCGGAACATTTCAGAAATTCAGACAATTTAAGTTCGACGTTCTTTTGGAAGCGGTAAAAACCAATTTAATGAGAGGAGTGGACGAGGGATTGTTCCGTCCGGAAATAGATGTGGACATTATCTCCAAGTTCAGGCTGGAATCGGCGTTCTGCATTTTCAACCCTGAACTGTTTCCCTACGGTAAATATGGACTCATGGATGTGGCAAAGGAAATCTTTATGTTGTTCATTCATGGCATTGTTACACAGAAAGGTAGAGCACTCTTGAATCAATACATGCAAAAACAACTTACACAATTAGAAAAATCAGAAAGATGAAACGCACCATTGCACTGGCTTTATTGGCAGCAACTGTTTTAACGATACCGGCGTTTGCGCAAAAAGATACGGCCATTCATATACATAATTTTTCTTTACAGGAATGTGTTGACTACGGAATGAAGCACAACGAGCAGGTGAAAGAAGCGATGCTCGATTATAAAATTCAGGAGCAGGTAAACCGTGGAATCACTGCTGCTGCCTTTCCGCAGGTTAACGGCGTTATCGGATCTACCTATTTTCCCAACGTTACCGTTCAAAGTTTTCCCAACTTCATTGGTGCCGCCGTATATGGCGTACTGGAAGCCGAAGGTGTGAAAGGAGCTAATGGTCAACCTATTGTTGCTCCATCAGATTTTGGATTAATAAATGCGGCATTCGGAACAAAATGGTCAGCAAATGCAGGCGTGAGTCTAAGCCAGTTATTATTCGACGGACAGGTATTTGTAGGATTACAGGCGAGGCAAACTTCACTCGACTTCAGAAATAAGGCGGTGGATGTTACAGCAGAAAACATCAAGGTAAACATCTATAAAATCTATTACCAGCTTGTGGTGAGTAAAACGCAGATTGAGCAGTTCGATGCCAATATTGCCCGGCTCGAAAAATTATTGCACGACACAAAGGTTTTATATGAAAATGGCTTCGCAGAAAAGCTTGATATCGACAAAGTGACCGTTCAGCTAACGAATTTACAAACCGAAAAGGCGTCGGCTTTAAACCAAATCAACAATGGATATTTGGGATTGAAAGTTCTCATCGGAATGCCCGTTCAGGACACACTGATTTTAACCGACAACATTTCGGAATCGGAAATCAAACGCGGATTGTTGAACGACGACATTTACCAGTATGGCGACAGAAACGATTTTCAATACCTGATGTTGGCCAGAAAACTCAATCAGTACAATATCAAACGTTATAAATTAACAAAGCTTCCAACCGTTGCACTGGCGGGTAATTATTCAAAAATGGCGCAACGGAATGAATTCAGTTTTTTCGGAAAAGGAGAATGGTTCAGCAGTTCTTATATCGGACTAAATATCAACATTCCTATTTTCAGCGGATTTGCGAAAGATGCGAGCATCCGGCAGGCGCAGCTTGAGTTACAGAAAACTGATATGCAGTTGGAACAACTGAAACTGAACATCGACAACGAAGTTCAGGCAGCGACCAACAATTTTAGAAATGCTATTTCTATTCTCGACTTTCAGAAACAAAATATGAACCTGGCGCGGTCTGTTTACGACCAGTCTAAGAAAAAATATGAGATCGGTACCGGATCAAACCTAGAGATTACAAATGCTCAGGCCGATCTTAGAGTGGCTGAAAGCAATTATACTACCGCAATGTATAATGCGATTGTAGCGAAAATTGATTATTTAAAAGCAATAGGAAAATTATAAAATGAAACATATGCAAGCAATCTATAAATTATTTGCCGTATCATTTCTGCTCGTATCGGTGTCGTGCAATAATGCATCGGGTCCGCTGGCAGAAAAAAAAGCAGAGCTGGAAAAATTAAAAGGTCAGCAGGAGAAACTCAACGCCGATATTACAAAACTGGAAACCGAAATTGCAAAGCTTGATCCCGCTTCTGTGGCCGAAAAAGCAAAGCTCGTTTCATTGTTTGAAGTTTCAAAGGATTCATTTTCCCATTATATTGATCTTCAGGGAACCGTTGAATCGGAAAACATTTCTTATGTCGCTCCAAGAAATGGACAGGGTGGCGTGGTAAGAGCAATTTATGTAAAGCAGGGCGATCGCGTGCAGAAAGGCCAGTTATTGCTCACGCTGGATAATGCGATCTATCAGAAAAATATGGCTCAACTGAAGACCCAGCTCGCCTATGCGGAGGATCTCTACCGCCGTCAAAAAAACCTGTGGGATCAGCAGATCGGAACAGAATTGCAGGTGGTGCAGGCAAAGAATAATGTGGATCAGATCAAAAATCAGATGGCGCTCGCCCAGGAACAGCTCGATATGACAAGGATCTATGCTGATGTTTCCGGCGTTGCGGATCAGGTGAATGTGAAAGTGGGAGAGTTTTTTACCGGCACAGCAGGTTTAACGCCACAAATCAGAATTGTAAACAACAATAATCTCAAGGTGACCACCCAGGTACCTGAAAACTATATGCAGAATGTTTCGGTAGGAACAAAGGTGATTATCTCTCTTCCCGATATCGGGAAAACCTTCAATAGTACCATTTCAGTGGCCGGAAAACTCATCGATCCTACTACAAGAGCTTTCTATGTGGAAGCAAAACTTCCCGCCGATAAAGATCTCCGGGCAAATCAGATTGCACTCGTTAAGATACTCGATTATTTCAATGCAAATGCCGTTACCGCTCCACTCAATACCGTTCAAACCGATGAAGAAGGAAAATTTATCATGGTGGCCGTAAATGAAAACGGAAAACTTATCGCAAAGAAAAAACACGTACAGATCGGACAGCTAAACGGAAACAGAATTGAAATTAAAAGTGGCTTGGAACCGGGCGATAAAGTGATCAACGAAGGCTTTCAATCGGTTTATGAAGGCCAGTTGTTAACCGTTCAGGCATAACAAAAAAAGCATCTCAGATTTCTATAACTTATTTTATGAAGGCATTAAAAGACATCCGCGAAAATTTTAAGGAGTTTAAGCCTACTACCTGGAGTATCAGGAATAAAACTTCCATTTACCTGCTGATCATCTTTCTAAGTGTTGCAGGCATATTTCAATTCATAACGCTTCCCAAAGAGCAGTTTCCTGATATTGTAATTCCTACCATCATTGTTCAAACCATCGATGTCGGAAATTCACCTAAGGATATCGAAAATCTCGTTACGAAGCCGATTGAAAAGCAGATCAAGGGAATTACCGGGGCAAAGATTAATAAGACAACGAGCAATTCCCTGCAGGACTATTCTGTAATTGTGGTGGAATTCAGCACCGATGTTAAAACAGACGTTGCACTGCAGAAGGTAAAAGACGCGGTGGACAAAGCAAGAACAGATTTGCCGACCGATCTTACACAGGAACCGAACGTGTTGGAGGTGAGTATGTCTGAACAACCGATCATGTACGTCAATGTCAGCGGCAATTACGATATGATGCGGTTGAAGGAATATGCGGAAGACCTTCAGGATAAGCTGGAAGAACTGGCCGAACTTACGAGGGTTGATATTGTGGGCGCACCGGAAAGAGAATTTCAGATCAACGTCGATAACTATAGAATGCAGAGCGCAGGCATCACCTTCAATGATATCGCCACTGCCGTTCAGTATGAAAATATGGACATATCTGCCGGTCAGCTCGATGTTGGAAACATGAAACGTAATCTCCAGTTGAAAGGTCAACTGAAAACCGCTTACGACATTGAAAAGATCGTCTTACGCAATTTCAACGGACAACCGATCTATCTGAAAGATATTGCCACCATCAAGGATACAGTGAAAGAAAATGAGAGCTATGCGCGGCTCGACGGTAAAAATGTAATTACACTCAACGTCATCAAACGGGCAGGAGAAAATCTCATTCAAACTTCAGATGATGTAAAGCAGCTTGTTCATGAGTTGAAGGCGACCAGCTTCCCCAAAGATCTTGATGTGGTGATTACCGGTGACACGAGTATTGCCACCCGTACCTCATTCAATGATCTGGTAAATTCGATTGTTATTGGATTTATTCTCGTGTTGATCATTCTCATGTTTTTCATGGGAGTTACCAACGCGTTTTTCGTGGCGCTTTCGGTTCCGCTTAGCATGTTTGTCGCCTTCGTGTTTTTGCCGGGG
Organism: Bacteroidota bacterium; assembly: GCA_023423835.1. Taxonomy (GTDB): domain Bacteria; phylum Bacteroidota; class Bacteroidia; order Chitinophagales; family Chitinophagaceae; genus JAFAEW01. The sequence continues at coordinate 59,822 of JAFAEW010000053.1, forward strand.
GCAGAAGTGATAACGGGCGGAAATGTATCGCTCAACTTTATCGTGCTTTTCGCACTCTTATTCGGATTGGGAATCATCGTAGATGATGCAATCGTGGTAATTGAAAACACTCACCGGATATTTATGGAAGGAAAAGGAAAGATCAGTTCTACCGATTCAGCCATAATTGCTGCCGGCGAAGTCTTTATCCCGGTATTGGCGGGAACGCTTACCACTTTGGCGCCTTTTTTCCCGTTGCTTTTCTGGCCGGGAATCATCGGGAAGTTCATGATTTACCTTCCTACAATGCTGATTTTCACGCTTACGGCTTCCCTGTTGGTTGCCTTTATCATGAATCCGGTTTTTGCAGTGGATTTCATGAACCACCCGGAAAGTGAACACCAGCAGAAAAAAAGTGCGATTTTCAGAAAACCTGTCTTCTGGATATTGGTGCTCATCGGCATCGTGCTCGATATTATTGGAGCGGGCTACATGGGTGTATCTACCGCGAGCGCCGCGGTAAGCGGTTATGAAGATGTGAGCAGTGCTTCAGACAGCCTTTCGTCTTCCTTTTTCTTTTTCGGAAACCTGCTGCTTTTCTTCGCACTGCTGATAGTATTCAATAAATATGTTTTGGAAGGAATGATCCATTCTTTTCAAAATTCAGTATTGCCGAAAATCATGACGAGCTATGAAAAACTTCTGCGGTGGTCCCTGAAAGGGTGGCGGCCGGTTTGGTTGCTTGTAGGTACTTTTGGGCTTTTGATCCTGACGCTGATGATATTTTTCGGATCGGTGAATTCGGGCAGAGTGCCGATCGTGTTTTTCCCGTCCGGGGATCCTAATCAGATCTATGTTTATCTCAAGCTGCCGGTTGGAACCTCTGTTGATTATACCGATTCCATAACGAAAACACTTGAAAACCGGATTTATAAAGTGTTGGATATGGAAAACGGAAAGGAAAATCCGGTGGTGGAAAGTGTCATCTCAAACGTAGCGATCGGAGCAACCGAACCGATGTCGCAAGACTACGGAACGCATCCCGAACGGGGAAGGATACAAATTTCCTTTGTGGAATATGCCAAAAGAGATGGCGTTTCCACTTCACCCTATCTTGATTCTTTAAGGCAGGTTTTAAAAGGCATTCCGGGAGCGGAAATTACCATTGCGCAGGAGCAAAACGGTCCGCCCACCGATCCGCCCATTAATATTGAAGTATCGGGTGAAAACTTCGATGATCTTACAAAAACAGCAGTAGCTTTAAAAAACTACCTCGATTCAATTCAGGTTCCGGGTGTTGAAGAACTGAAGATGGATATCGACCTTAAAAATCCGGAAATCTTGCTCACCATCAATCGGGAACGGGCACTGATTGAAGGGGTATCAACCGCTCAGATCGGTCAGGAAATAAGAACGGCACTATTCGGAAGAGAAGTTTCAAAAATTAAGGAGGGAGAAGACGAGTACAAGATTCAGTTGCGCAATAATAAACTTCAGCGCGACGATCTTTCCAGCCTTCTGAATATGAACGTCACCTTCAGAGACATGGGAAGCGGAGGCGCCATCAAAAATGTGCCCATCAGCAGTCTAGTAAATGTGGATTATACAAGCACTCTCGGAAGTGTAAAGCGTAAAAATCAAAAGCGGGTCATCACCCTTACATCCAATGTATTAAGTGGTTATACCCCCACGGCCGTGAACCAGGTGATTGCACAAAAAATTCAAAGCTTTAATGCGAGACCCGATGATATCAATATTCAGCAGACCGGGGAAGGCGAGCAACAGGCCGAAACCGCATCCTTTCTTGGAAAAGCACTCGTGATTGCCCTGATGCTCATTCTCCTCATTCTCGTTTTACAGTTTAATTCCATCAGCAAGCCGGTAATCATCTTAACGGAAATCCTGTTCAGCGTCATCGGTGTATTATTGGGATTTGCCCTTACGGGAATGACGGTATCGGTGGTAATGACCGGAATCGGAATTGTAGGATTGGCGGGCATTGTAGTGAAAAACGGTATTCTGGTAATAGAATTTGCCGATGAATTGCGAATGAGAGGACTGAAAACGAGGGAAGCGGTTATCCAGGCAGGAAAGATCCGTATAGTACCCGTGATGCTAACGGCATTGGCGGCTATATTGGCACTGATCCCGCTGGCTGTAGGCTTCAACATCAATTTCATCACGCTCTTCTCTCAACTTAATCCGCATATATTTTTCGGAGGCGACAATGTGGTGTTTTGGAAACCGTTGTCCTGGACCATCATTTTCGGACTGGCCTTCGCGTTTTTCATGACGTTGATCATCGTGCCGGCCATGTACCTCATTTCAGAAAGGCTGAAGCGACCAATGCGCAATGCTTATGGGGGAAAATGGATCAGCATCCTGGGAATTCCACCATTGACCTTCCTCTTTATTCCGTTGATGTTTATCACCATGTTCAAACATCTGAGGGATAAAAGAAGGCGGGAGCAAACGGTTGATCCGCGTACAACCAATGCCGCATTCACCGGAAGCTGGTTTTAATAAAACGACAATAAACTTCAGGCCGTCCGCGAGGACGGCTTTTTGTTTTCGGCGCTTGGCCGCAAAAGAATTTTTATGTTTTGTTTTGAACAATTTTCCTATATTGAGCCGGCAAATTTTTTCTACCCCCGTTTTAACATGAGAAAAGTTTCTGACAGAAGAAAGGCCATAAAGAATTTACTTGCCGGTTCAGCAGCTATTTCAGCTTCTGCCTTGTTTCCGGCAATAGCAAAATCTGAAACCAAAAAACAAGCGGAATTCAAATTGAAAGGAAATATTAATCATTCAGTTTGTCAGTGGACGTACAACTTTCTCTCCCTGGATGAACTTTGTGCATTGGTAAAGCAAATAGGATTTGGCGCAATAGATCTGCTTGCGCCAAAAGAATGGGGTGTATTACAAAAACACGGCATTTATTGTTCCATGTGCTATATTTCCGGTCCCGTGAGTCTGACCGAAGGCTTCAACCGACCCGAATTTCACAACAATCTGGTTAAAGAATACCTCGATGTTATTCCTCTGATGAAGAAAGCCGGATATAAAGATGTAATTTGCTTCAGTGGAAATCGCAACGGCATGGACGATGAAACCGGGCTGAAAAACTGCGTAACCGGCCTGCAAAAAATTCTGCCCGCGGCGGAAAAAAACGGGATAACGGTTCACATGGAATTGCTGAATAGTAAGATTGATCACAAAGATTATATGTGCGATCGTACCTCCTGGGGTGTAGAACTTTGTAAAAGGCTGGGAAGCCCCAATTTCAAACTGCTGTACGACATTTACCATATGCAGGTTGATGAGGGAGATGTGATCAGAACGATCCGGGAGAATAACCGCTACATCGGTCATTATCATACGGCCGGCGTTCCCGGAAGGCATGAAATCAGCGATCAGCAGGAACTGTTTTATCCGGCAATTATGAGGGCGATACTCGACACGGGCTTTAAGGGTTTTGTGGCGCAGGAATTCATCCCTGCGGGAGAAGACAAGGCGGCTTCTCTGAAAGAGGCAATATCAATTTGTGACGTTTAACCAAAAATAAATAGTTTATCATTTCCATTAAATAAAAACAATTCAAATGGCCGACAATGTTTATGATGCCATCGTCATTGGCTCGGGAATAAGTGGCGGATGGGCTGCTAAAGAACTGTGTGAGAAAGGATTGAAGACCATCATGCTTGAAAGAGGAAAAGACATCAAGCATGTTAAGGATTACCCAAGTGCCACCAAGGAAGCCTGGGATTTTCCGCATCGGGGAACGAGAACACAGCAGATGATTAAGGATTATCCTGTTCTGAAAAGAGATTACCCGCTGAATGAAACCAACCTCGACTGGTGGTGCAGTGATAAAGATTCTCCTTATACCGAAATAAAAAGATTCGACTGGTTTAGAGGTTATCATGTGGGTGGCCGCTCCCTGATGTGGGGAAGACAGAGTTACCGGCTTAGCAATCTCGATTTTGAAGCAAACGCAAGAGATGGAATCGCTGTTGACTGGCCGGTGCGCTATGAAGAGATTGCGCCCTGGTATGATTACGTAGAAAGATTTGCCGGAATAAGCGGATCGAAGGAAGGACTGCCGCAATTGCCGGATGGACAATTCCTGCCGCCAATGCAACTGAATTGTGTTGAAAAGGATGTTGCCGCCCGGATCAAAGATCATTATAAGGGCACACGCCATATGATCATCGGACGTACTGCCCACGTAACCGCACCGCTTCCCGGTCGCGAACAGTGTCAATACCGCAACAAATGCTGGGTAGGATGTCCGTTTGGCGGATATTTCAGTACACAATCTTCTACCCTGCCGGCAGCGGAAAAAACCGGTAACCTCACGCTTCGTCCCTGGAGTATCGTTACCAAAATATTATACGATAAAGACAAGAAAAGGGCAACCGGTGTGGAAGTTTTGGATGCAGAAACCAATAAGACGTACACCTACTATGCGAAGATCATTTTCTTAAATGCATCTGCCCTCAACAGCGCCTGGGTTTTATTGAATTCAGCTACCGATGTCTGGCCGGATGGATTAGGAAGCAGCAGCGGCGAATTAGGTCACAATGTAATGGATCATCACCTTGGTGTAGGCGCCGGTGGAACGGTAGAAGGATATGAAGACAAATATTACTTTGGTCGCAGAGCCAATGGCTTTTATATTCCAAGGTACCGCAATCTCTTTGGTGATAAGCGCGATTACCTGCGCGGTTTCGGATACCAGGGCGGTGGTAGCCGCCAGGGATGGTCGAGAGAAATTGCGGAATTGTCTATCGGAGCCGGATTGAAAGAAGCATTATCCTATCCCGGACAATGGACAATTGGAATGGGCGGATTTGGAGAAACCCTTCCGTATCATGAAAATTATGTAAAACTCGATAAAACGCGAACCGATAAATGGGGATTGAATATCCTGGCCATCGATGTGGAATACAAGGAAAACGAAAAGAAGATGCGCAAGGATATGATGGAAGATGCGAAGGAAATGCTCGAAGCCGCCGGCGTGAAGAATGTTAACGGCTGGGAAGGCGATGGTACACTCGGCCGCGGTATCCACGAAATGGGAACAGCCAGGATGGGAAAAGATCCCAAGACTTCTGTTCTGAACAAATGGAACCAGGTTTGGGATGCTCCGAACGTATTTGTAACCGACGGTTCGTTTATGACCAGTGCTGCCTGTCACAATCCGTCACTCGGATATATGGCGTTTACAGCAAGAGCGGCTGATTATGCCGTAAAAGAATTGAAGAAAATGAACTTATAGAATGCCCGGCGATTCCACCCATATCAACATAAACTCCAGAGGTAAGACAAAAAATACCTTTGATGCTATCGTTGTGGGATCCGGAATAAGCGGCGGCTGGGCCGCAAAGGAGTTGTGCGATAAAGGACTGAAAACCCTCGTTTTGGAAAGAGGAAGGAATATCGTTCATAATAAAGATTATCCAACGGCAAATATGGACGTGTGGCAATTTCCGCACCGCGGTACGATGCCAAAAGATTTTGTGGATGCGAATCCTCTTATCACAAAGGCAGCCGGATTTGGAGAAGATACCGCGCATTTCTTTATTCGTGATCACGATCATCCCTATGTGCAGGACAAACCTTTTGATTGGATCAGAGGTTATCAGGTTGGCGGAAAGTCTTTGATTTGGGGAAGGGCCTGTCCGCGGTGGAGCAAATACGAATTTATCAATCCACACCGGTTCGGATATGGCATCGAATGGCCGGTAACTTACGAGGAGATTGCGCCCTGGTATGGCTATGTTGAAAGATTTGCCGGCATTTGCGGCAATAATGACGGCCTCGAGACCATGCCCGATGGCGATTATCTTCCTCCGTTTGAGATGAATTGCGTGGAAAAAGATATGCAGCGAAGGATTCGGGATCGGTTTCCCGATCGTTTTATGATCCAGGGAAGATGGGCGCAGCTTACCGATCCGCAGCAAGTTCATTATGATCAGGGAAGAGGAAAATGTCTGGCAAGGGATCGCTGTATGCGGGGATGTCCGTATGGCGGATATTTCAGTTCGGTTTCATCCACACTTCCCTGGGCAGCAAAAACCGGAAACCTTACGATCCGGCCATTTTCAGTGGTGCATTCCATCATTTACGATGAAAAAAAAGGAAAGGCAACCGGCGTACGGATTATCGATTCGGAAACCATGCAGGCTACAGAGTATTTTGCAAACGTAATTTTTCTGAACGCATCGGCCTTAAACAGTTGCCTGATATTGCTCAACAGCATCTGCAACCGTTTTCCAGATGGATTTGCAAATGATAATGGCCTTTTGGGAAAATATGTCTGCTTTCAAAATTACCGCGCCTCCCTCAACGGAGAGGTGGAAGGATACGAAGATAAATATTATTATGGCCGGAGAACCGCGGAATGCATGATGGCAAATTTTCGGAATGTTCATAAAAATGACCAGGATTTTGTGGGCGGATATATGTCCTTCATGGGCGCCTGGAGGGAAAGAGGAAAAGAAACGGTCTCGCAACCTGAAATTGGTGGAGCCTTCAAAACGGCCTTATCAGAGCCCGGCGGCTGGAAAGTCTATATGTATATTCAGGGTGAAACCATTCCCAAAGCATCCAACTCCGTACGGTTAAGCAGAAGCGAAAAAGACCGTTGGGATATTCCATTACTACGAATGGAAGTTGATTATGACGACAATGACGAACGGATGTTGAAGGACTATTTTCAAACCGGAACGGAAATACTGGAAGCCGCCGGTGTGAAAAATATTTCTTCCTATGATAATCATTGGGCACCGGGAAGAGATATTCATGAGATGGGAGGTTGCCGAATGGGAAAAGATCCGGAAACGTCTTTACTCAATGGATGGAATCAATTTCATCACTGTAAAAACGTTTTTGTTACCGATGGAGCCTGTATGACAAGCACCGGAAATCAAAGCCCATCTATCCTTTATATGGCGTTTACGGCGCGGGCCGCCAACTATGCCGTGGAGGAATTGAAAAAGGGAAATTTGTAAATCACGCTTTTAAACAAAAATGAAACAATAACATTTAATAAATCACCATTATGAATAGAAGAGATGCCTTATCACGTGTTGCTCTCATACTTGGAGGAACCGTTATTGGAGCAGAAGCCTTTTTATCGGGCTGTAAAACCAAAAAATATGGGGAAAGTCTCAATTTTTCACCCGACGATATCGCTTATCTCGATGAAGTAGCAGAGACCATCCTTCCGGCCACCGACACTCCCGGCGCGAAAGATGCAAAAGTGGGAGAGTTTATGGCTGTAATCGTGCGGGATTGCTATGATGAAAAAGATCAAAAAACCTTTTTGGAAGGAATGAAAAAGCTTGAAGATGCAAGCAAAAAGAAAAACAACAAAACCTTCATGGAAAGTACTGCCGAAGAACGGCACAATCTGCTCGTTGATCTTGATAAAGAAGCCAATGAGTATAAAAAGAACAAAAAGGGCGATGATCCAAGCCATTATTTTTCGTTGATGAAGCAATTAACCCTTTGGGGATATTTCACCAGTGAGCCCGGAGCAACAAAAGCACTTCGTTACGTGCCGGTGCCGGGAAGATATGAAGGATGTATTCCTTACAATAAAGGAGATCGCGCCTGGGCAACCTAATGGTTGAAAACTTGGACTTGCAGGCGCTTTTCGGTTGTCGTTCAATAGTCGTGGGGTTACTACCCCGCGACTATTCCGCTTCCTTTATATCCTCTTTGTCGGGTTCAATATCGTCATTTCCGGGTTTTGAATAGGATGGCGGATCACTTGCAGGAAATGATTGCTCAATTTCGTTATCGATCTTTTGTTCTACTGTCTTTTTCAGTGGCTCCCCGTTAATTTCGATTTTGGGACCTTCTTTTTTCTGATCTGAACCTGCGCCGGTTTTATTTTCATCAAATTCCATAATCTTGTTTATCTGAATAAGAACACAAAACCGGTGCCTGCAAATTGCAATTGTTATCAAGCGATTTTCTTCTCAGATTTACTTCTACAAAGCAGAAGCGCGAAGGCGGAACAGGAAAGGTATTACATTCTTTCATATTTATTAAAACGCAAGAAAAACATTAAAAAATGATTAAAATCAAATTAATTTTTAGCAAAAGCAGCGATTTGAGAAAAATTCTTGTCTGTTGATTGCGGCCATAGAATTAACTTTTTTTTGACCGTGTTTTCAAATTGCGGTTATATTTGCCGGGCTTTTAAAAAAAGCATTAGTTATTTTACAGTTTTTGACTTGTTCAAAGACTACTGATTTGGGAAAATTTTTAAAACCATAAAACAAATGAGGAAAATTCTAGCACTGTTTTCAGTGCTGTTACTTGGAATTGGTCTGGTATCAGCACAAACGAGAACAATCACCGGAAAGGTGACGGACAATAATGGCGTGCCCGTGGAGGGTGCTTCCATTCAAATCAAGGGCACCACTCAGGGAACCGCTGCCGGAGCCGATGGACAATATACCTTATCATCTGTTAAGCCAGGTGATGTAATTGTTTTTTCGGCTGTAAACTTCGGCACTACTGAAGTAACGGTGCAAAACCAATCTGTTATTCATGCAACGCTTACGCGGTCTGCTGGAGAAATTGATGAAGTGGTTGTAACAGCCCTGGGTATCAGAAGACAAAGAAGTTCGCTTTCTTATGCTACACAACAGGTATCAGGAGCGGAACTTACAGAAGCAAGAAATCCTAATGCCGGCGCTGCATTAAGCGGTAAGGTGTCAGGTGTTGAGATTCGCCAGGGAAACGGTATTGGTGGTTCTACCAACATCGTGATCCGCGGTACAAAGTCCTTGACAAGCAGCAACCAGGCTTTGTTTGTGATCGACGGTGTGCCGGTTGATAACTCAAATACAAACTCCAGCAATCAAACTACCGGTCGTGGTGGTTACGATTATGGTAATGCTGCTGCTGACATCAATCCCGACGACATTGAGTCAATGAACGTATTGAAGGGAGCTGCAGCCTCTGCACTTTATGGTTCACGTGCAGCGAATGGTGTGATCATGATCACTACCAAAAAAGGAAGAAAAGGATTAGGCGTTACAGTTAACTCAGGTGTTTTCTTTGGTTCTATCGATAAAAGCACATTCGCAAAATACCAGAATGAATATGGCGCCGGTTATGCTACTTCAGGTTATGGCGCTCCTGCACCTAATGGTGGTTTCTGGTACTTCGATGTAAACGGAGACGGAGTGAATGATCTCGTAGTTCCAACCACTGAAGATGCTTCTTATGGACAGAAATTCGATCCCAGCCTTATGGTTTACCATTGGGATGCGTTCGACAAATCTTCTCCATTCTATAAAACCCCCCGCCCATGGGTTGCAGCTGCACACACGCCCGTAGATTTCTACGAAAACAGCGTGAGCACCAACAACAATATCATGTTTGACGGTGGAAATGACAAAGGAACCTTCAAATTAGGTTATACAAGAAGTGATGAGAAAGGAATTCTGCCAAACAGCAGCGTGTTGAAAAACCTTGTTGATTTCTCCGGATCTTATAACATCACTGATCGCCTGACTGCAACCGCTTCTATCAACTATTCAAGAATTGACGGAAAAGGAAGATATGGTACAGGTTATGATGATTGGAACGTAAACCAAAACTTCCGCCAGTGGTATGAAACCAATATGGATGTATTGGAACAAAAAGATGCTTATTTCAGAACCCGCCAGAACATCACCTGGAACTGGGCTGATCCAAGCACACCGGCAGGATTAACGCCAATCTATACGGACAATCCATACTGGACCCGTTATGAGAATTACGAAACTGACTCAAGAAACAGGTATTTCGGATATGCTTCATTGAACTTTAAAGCAACTGACTGGTTGAGTTTCCTCGGCCGTGTATCAATGGATACTTACAGTGAAATTCAGGAAGAAAGATCTGCAATCGGTAGCGTAGGTGGTGGTTCATACAGCCGCTACAACCGTAGCTTCAGCGAGTATAACTACGATCTGATGGCCAATGTGGACAAAGATCTTACCGATGATTTAAACCTGAAAGGTGTACTCGGAACAAACCTCAGAAGAACTACAGTTAGTTCAATCTACGCTGCCACAAACGGCGGATTGGTTGTACCTAAATTGTATTCTCTGGCCAACTCATTGAATGCGCCAAGTGCTCCGACCGAAAATTACCAGCCTTTGGAAGTTGACGGTTATTATGCCGGCCTTACATTTGGTTACAGAGATTTCATTAACCTTGAAGGTACTTTCAGAAGAGACATCTCTTCTACTTTGCCGGAAACTTCAAACAAGTATAACTACTTCTCTGTATCTGGTAGCTGGTTATTCTCTAAGAATGTAAATGCTCCGTGGTTGAGCTACGGTAAATTGCGTGCTAACTATGCGGAAGTAGGTAATTCTGCTGCCTGGGGTAGCATCAATGACATCTATTCAAACGTAGATCCGTTTGGAAGTGCCATTCTTTTCACTTTACCTGCACAGAAAAATAACAATAACCTGAAACCTGAAAGAACTTTCAGCAAGGAAGTTGGTTTGGAATTAGCGTTCCTCCAGAACAGGTTGGGATTGGATGTTAGCTACTATATCACCAATACAAGAGATCAGTTGATCCCCGTTTCTATCTCTCAGGCAACTGGCTACAGCAGTAAATACATGAATGCCGGGGATGTTCAGAACAAAGGAGTAGAAATTTCAGTGAATGCAACTCCGGTTAAAACCAGAGACTTCACCTGGGATATGAGAATTAACTGGACCAAGAACAACAATAAGGTAATTGCACTTTACGGAGAAAGCAAGAACCTTCCGCTTGGAACTTTCCAGGGTGGTATCTCTTTGAATGCACAGCTTGATCAGCCGTACGGTAATATCTTCGGTAAAACCTGGGTAATTGATTCTGCTACCGGTCAAAAAGTGGTGGGTTCAAATGGCCGCTATATGATCACTTCAACTACTACCAATGTAATCGGAAACATCAACCCTGATTGGATCGGTGGATTCTGGAATTCATTCCGATACAAAGGAATTTCACTGGCCTTCCTGATCGATGTTCGTCATGGCGGCGATGTGTTCTCTTTGGATAATTATTATGGTATGGCTACCGGTATTTATCCTGAAACTGCCGGATTGAATGATCTTGGTAATCCTTCAAGAGACCCCGTACAAGTGGATGCAAATGGCAATTACCTTCCAACAAGTGGTGGTGTGATCATGCCGGGTGTAACCGCTGATGGTAAAGAAAATACCAAAAGAGTTGAAAACATTTATGGTACTTACGGATATTCTTACAATCCGGCTGCAGCATTCGTATACGATGCGAGCTACGTGAAACTGAGAGAAGTAAGCCTTACTTATTCTCTGCCTTCTGCCTGGCTGTCAAGAACCAATGTGATCAAAGGAATTGATGTTTCAGTAATTGGAAGAAATCTTTGGATCATTTCTAAAAACATGAAATATTCTGATCCTGAAGAAAACCTTTCTGCAGGAAATATCCAGGGTTATCAGAGCGGTGCTTATCCAACCATGAGAAATATCGGTGTAAATCTTAGAGTGAAATTTTAAAAAACATAAAACACGATGAAAAAAGTTTTAATGATATCATTTTCCCTGTTGATCTTAGGTGCGTGTACCAAAGACATCACCAGGTTTAATGAACAAACAAAAAGAGCAGAAACGGTTCCGCCGGAGACTTTATTTACCAATGCGGTAAAAAATCTGAGCGATCTTCTTGCCTCTGCAAACGTAAACGTGAATGTTTTCAGGTTTACCGTGCAACACTGGGCCGCAACCACTTACCAGGATGAACCCCGTTATGACTTTACTACCCGTGCCATTCCTGATGGCATCTGGTCAAGATTGTATCGCGGGATTCTGGCTAATCTGAATCGTGCAAAACAATTGATCGAAGCAGACGAACAAATGGATGCTGCCACAAAAACCAATAAATTGGCGCAGATCGATATGATGCAGGTTTATGCCTATCATCTGCTTACCACTACCTTTGGTAACGTTCCTTATTCCGAGGCATTGGATTTTGACAATGTTTTCCCTTCTTATGATGATGCGCAAACCATCTATAACGATCTGATTACCAGAATGCAGGCTGACGTTGCAGCGTTAAACACCTCTGCAGACGGAATTTCTACTGCACAGGATCTGTTATACGGTGGCGATATTGCAGCCTGGAAAAAATTTGGTAATTCAATGTTGATGAGAATGGCACTCGTGATCGCTGACGTTGATGCTGCTCAGGCAAAATCCGTTTTTACAGCTGCTGACGGTGGCGCATTTACCTCTGCTGCCGACAATGCTGAATTTAAATACATGGAAACTACTCCAAACACCAATCCTATCTGGGTTGACCTCGTAAACAGCGGTCGCCAGGATATGGTGGCAGCAAACACGTTGTTGGATGATTTGAAAGCCATGAATGATCCAAGATTGGAATTGTATTTCAGACCAAATAATAACGGCGATTATGTTGGCGGAATCGTTGGCGAAAACAATACTTTCTCTGCGGTTTCAAAACCAAGTGATAAAGTTACCAGTCCCAGTTTCCCGAACCTGATTCTCGGATATTCTGAAGTGGAGTTTATGAGAGCAGAAGGAATTGAAAGAGGATTTGGTAATGCAGGAACAGCTGCTGACCATTATAAAAATGCGATCGTGGCTTCTATCCTCTATTGGGGTGGAACGGCTGAAGAAGCAGATGCGTATGTGGCTCGTCCTGATGTAGCTTATGCTACTGCAGCCGGAGACTGGAAACACAAGATCGGATATCAGAAATGGATCGCTCTTTATAACCAACCATTTCAGGGTTGGCTTGAAATGAGACGCCTTGATCAACCGGTTCTGCCGCCGCCATCGGAAGCTAAATCAGGTTATCCAAACCGCCTGACTTATCCTAACTCAGAACAACAATTGAATCCTGATAACTACACCAAGAACGCTCAGATGATTGGTGGAGATAATGTGGAAACAAAACTGTTTTTTGATAAATATTAAAAGAAGAATGTCTTAACTGAGAAAAGGCCATCCCCGTGATGGTCTTTTTTCTTCTTCCCAATCCATGTAAATTATTTTCTACCTATACGTTATCTGTGTTTTCTTTGTAGCAATTTTTGATGTTGAAACCGGTTCTACTCATACTACTCAGCCTGTCTTTTTGTTGCGGCAGTTACTGTCAGCGAAACGCTATCTGGGTGTTTGGAGACCATGGCAGCCTTGACTTCCGGTCCGGTGCTCCACAACCATTTGATTCCACAGAAATATCGATTTTCAAAGGCAAACCGGTCTATGGAACAAGCATCTGCGACACGGCTGGCAACCTGCTTTTCTATACCGATGGTTTTACGGTCTGGAATAACAGACATAAAGAAATCCCGAAGCACGAATACAGATGGCCATGGACAGAATACGTAATGCCGCTCATTGTTCCCTACATTGGTAACGATTCTTTGTTTTACATCTTCGGCGTCTCGAGTGGCCCTTATGCCAACAGACTGCAGGCACTCACGATTAAAATGCAGAAATCCTACTATTCGGGCGAAATTATTTATCCTGTTTATCCTGTTGACTCTACCAATTATTATGATGTTTTAATGGATAATGCCAGTGTTTTTGCGGCCGGCACACATCACTGTAATAAAGAAGATATTTGGATCATAGGACATTCAGGTAATACGTTGCAAAGCTTTTTGGTAACGAAAGAAGGAATTTCAAAGACACCGGTAGTTTCCCGATTTTCCGAATCCGATCTGCCCGCAATGCTTTGGTCGAAAGGTAATCTGAAATTTTCTCCCAGTGGGGAAAAGATGATCTTCCCGATGATTGATCAAAACCGCGTGATGATTTTTGATTTTAATACCCAAACGGGAGTATTTTCAAATCCCCTGTCCTTTGAATTGCCTCCGGGCCAAATTTTAACCGATGCGGAAATTTCTCCTGACGGCAATATGGTGTATTTCGGACAATACTATGAGGATGAACCCGGTGGACGTCAATTTCATACCATTGCAAACATTAACCTTAACCTGGCAACGCCGGAAGAAATCAGAAATTCCTATTTTATTCTCAACCCCGGATTCACCGATCAGAGCAATTGGTGTACGCGAACGATGTGTTATATCATGACGAGGACGCTTTCGCTTGGCCCGGATGGAAAGATTTATTTCAGCATGATGCAGATCGACGGATCGAGACCACCACGGGAAAAAAAGGCTGGCGTGATTCACTATCCCAATGAATTGGGATTAGCCAGCATGCTCGAGAAAAGCGTCGTTGATGTTGAAAGACAATACAAGCAAATCAACTATAATTACATCCGGTCATACTCCTATACGCCGAAAGAAAACGGTATTCAATATAAAAAGAATGTTTGTTCAGATCAGCCGGTTAGCTTTTCCCTCCTTTATCAGAAAGTAGAAAAGGTAGAATGGGATTTTGGCGATCCGCAATCGGGCGCAAATAACTTTTCAAAGACTACAAATCCACAGCACATCTATCCCGCCGCCGGAAAATACAACGTGAGAGCCATCTTTACAACGGCTTGTGTGGTGGATACAGCTTATGCGGAAGTGGTTATCGATGCTTCAAAAAGTGTGAAGGCACCCGCCCGATTAACCGACACAATTGTATGTTCCGGTTCACAATACATTGCCGATGCCACCACGCCTTATGCCACCAGGTATTTATGGAACGGCGGCAGCATTGAACCCAAACAAAAAATAACGGTAGATGGCACTTACAGTGTACGTGTGCAAAACGGGTGTTCCATCGATGAAAAATCTTTTACTGTACAGTTTGAAACCTGTCCATGTGCCGTCTTTGTGCCAACGGGATTCACCCCGAATAATGACCGGCTCAACGATATTTTCAAGCCTGCGGTAAGTTGTTATGCCGTGAATTATTCCTTCAAGGTTTTTGACAGATATGGGGCAATCGTTTTCAGTACCACAGATTATAATTCAGGCTGGAATGGCAACAGGGGCAGTTTTGAAGCACCGGCCGGCAGTTACGTTTGGCAACTGGAATACAGCAATCCAAATGACAAGAAACAAACGAAAATGCATGGCACCGTCTTGCTGATCCGGTAGCGGAAAGATCGGCAATAGTATGTAAATTTGCCGCCATGAAAGCGGGATCAAAGTTTAAAGCTTATCTGAAAAAGCTCGGTGTTGCCGGATTTTTATTTTTCCTGATTAAAGGATTGGTATGGCTGGCGATTTTCTATTTTGTAAAATCCAAGGTGTAGTTCCAACCGTTCAGCCGGGTGTTGGACTCGATTTCTCACTTTCTGGAAAATTAAATTCTTCTCACGGAAAAATTATCATAAACAGAAACGCCAGTAAATTAACCATTAAAACAACGCCGTAAACGAGGTTGGTTTTCCCGGTAATTAGGGAGAGCAGCACAATAAATACCGACAGGCCCAATAAAATGATGGCTTTTATATCGAGCCCGAATATCAAATCCAATCCCAAAAAACGCGAAGCGATTGCAACCGCCGGAAGTGTAAGACCCGCGCTGGCGAGCGCCGATCCGAGTGCCAGGTTTAAACTTTTCTGAATCCGGTTTTTATTTGCCGCCGATAAGGCCGAAATGCTCTCAGGCAGAAGGATCACCGCGGCAATAATGATTCCAACCATACTATCAGGAAGATCATAGGCGGCAATGAACATCTCAACCGTTGGCGTTAATTCTTCCGCCAGAATCACCACAACACTTAAACTTACCAACAAAAAAACCAGGTTTCCGGTAAAGTGAAGATTGCTGATCTTTTCGTGTTGAACTTCCGGATGCTCCGATACGCTTACAAAGTAACTGCGATCTCTTTTTGTTTGTGCCAGCAGATAAAAAGAATAAATAATCAACGAGGTTGCCGAAACGAACAGGAGTTGCGGTGTGGAATAATACGGTCCTGCAACACTCGAAGTGAATGAAGGAAATACCAGTGTTAATACAATAATCGAAATCAAGGCTACCAGTCCGATGGTAACCGAATTGATTGAAAAAGTTTGCTCTTTATATTTCAGAGCACCAATCAAAAGACAGGAACCGATAATGCCGTTTAAGATCAGCATGGTGGCAGAAAAAACCGTGTCTCTCGCCAATGAAGGATTTTCTGCGCCCGTAACCATTAGAGAAATGATGATCGAGACTTCAATAATTGTTACTGAAACAGCAAGTATGATTGTTCCAAATGGTTCACCAACGCGATGTGCAATGATTTCCGAGTGATGAACAGCCGCCATCACAGAAAGGATCAACAGCACGGCCGCAATTGCCTGGAAGACCGCAGACCCGTGTACTAATCCGGAAATTACAAGTATCCAGGAAAAAATTGGAATCAGGTTTGTCCACTTAAGAATCGATTTCATACATCTCAATAATTAAGAAAAGCAAAGTATTGGTTTGAAAAACAGGGATTGAAAGTAATGGATTTGGATTAGAAATCTGAAAAAATATCCTCCCCCCTGGCGGAAATCCCTGAATTAAATCCGGAAGCCCGCATTTTACCTTAAATTTATTCCCTCGAGTTGCCATATGCGGGAAGAAAAGATCAGTCAGTTGGTTCAATATTTTTGCAAAAACGATTTCAAATCGATTGAACAGGTGATCCTGTCTTATCCTGAAACTGAGAGCACCCGCAATGCTGTTAGCTTCCTGCAGTCTGATGATCCTTTCTATGCAATTGTTGCCCTCGATTCCATTGCAGGAAACAATTATTTCATGAGAAATTATGAAACGGCATTGATCTTTTCCTCTGCCGCCTATTATTGCGTGCAGTCGTATTTAGCCGCAACTTTTACCGATAGAAAGGATGAAGTGTTGTATTATGCCGGATCCTCGTCTTATTACATCTTAAGATGTTTCCTGGATACGGGAGACTCCCTTTCAGGCGTGCAAACCTTCGCAGCCATTGCAGCTTATTACAACCAGGGGATCAATAAACCGGAATTTCTGGCCGCACGGCTAACAGCCGTGGATTTGTACCTCGCCAACGAAAACCCTGAAAGCGCAAGGCAGCTTTTTGTCCAGATTCAACCGTCGGTTGTGCAAAGTTATAACCGGCCCTATTTCGATCGCCTGGCAGAAAAGCTGCGCCGTCTCTTTGCGGAAATCAGCACGCTACCGTCAGAATCCATTGAAAGAAAAGTGGCCCAATTAAAGACCGATCTGGAAGGCATCATCGCGTCGATTCAGGATTCCATTCAACAAACAAAAGGAAAACCATCTGAAAAGGAAATCAGCTCCTTTGAGGAATTGCAGGATCTTCTCCGCCGCCTGCAGGAATGTACCGACGAAAACCTCCTCGCAGATTTGTGCGGTGCGATCAATCAAAAGATTTCATCCTTGTACACAGGGAAGGGGCGGGTGGATGAAAATGACGCGATAACTAAACGCAATCAGGTTCAGCAGCTCGGCAATCTGGTTTTTCAATCGTCTGACGAGGACGTTCTGAAGGAAGCATTATTGCAATTGAAGACGCTTTTAACTTTCTTTGAAAGCAGGTTTCCCGAGGATGAGAACTATATCCTGTGGCTGATTGCTTCCTGCCAGGATTGGTTAAATGAAAACCAGGAGGCGGTGAACGCACTGGAGCGGTTAAGATCAAATCTGGAGTTGAAGCAGTCGTATATCCGCAACCGGATTGAACGCGGTGGCGTATTTGATCAATTTCCATTGCTGTTTAACCTGTTGATCAGGAATTACTATTTTTTAAGAGATCCGCGGCATGTTCTGAGGGCTATTGAAGCATCGAAAGGACAAATGCTTACCGCAATTCCCGTTGATGAACCCGGAAAAGCCGGCACGAGCTACACCAATTTCAATGGACAGTTATCTGAATTGCTTGCAAAGGAAAAAGTACATTTTTTGAGCTTTTTTGTAGACGAAAATTATTCGATCAGCGTACTTGCAACTTCAAACGGAAAATATTATGCAAAAGGAATTGAATTGACCCGTGAGGTGATCAATAACTGGGCTACCAAAAACTACCATAGCCCTGCGGTCTGGCAGAATCCGTCCACCGGCATATTCGCAAAGAATGTAAAGGTTGATATGGGTGCGGAGCTGGAAAAACTGCTTCCGGTGCTTTCCCTTGCTATAGAAGAAGGAAATCTTGCGGAAGGCGATCATATTGTGTATGCATCCCACGAAAATCTGATGTTGTTTCCCCTGCATTATGCACGCTTCAAAGGGCAGTATCTGATCAGCCGTTTTTCGCTGTCACGAATCCACAATGCCTTTCAACTGATCAATCTGTTGAAGCAAGAACCGGATGCTTCAGGTAAGGTAACTTGTTTGATTGCACCTTCCAGGCAGGATCAGGAAAACCCGGAAAAGATGGAAGGGTTTCATGAAGTTGCAAATTGGTTGCAGGAAAATGTGAATCGCCCCGTAGTAATTCCAAAGGCAGAAATTACAGAGTTGAAAGGCATGTCAGAACAAAGCTCACTAATTCATTTTGCTGCACATGGTGTTTTCCCAGCCGCAGCCTTCGAAGACCAGAGGAAAAATAATCCGTTTTACAACAGCGGCATTCTTTTGAATTACGAGGGTAACCGCCCTGAATTAGATCTACATTTCGATTATTACAAAATGAAGAACCTGCTCAACCCCAAAACGCTTTTATCGATGGGAAATATCTTCGAAGGTAGCCATGTCAGTTTTCAGGCGTGTGTAAGCGGAAGGATGAAAGAGGGAATTGCAGGCGATGCGTTGGGAATGGAATGGGCCGCATTTTTTTGCGGTGCCCGAAGTAGCCTCACCGCTGCCTGGGATATCGATATTTTCTGGACAAACAAATTCTTCCTTTCATTCTATGATCTTTGGCTAAACAAGGAGATGAGTATGGCAGATGCCTATACCCAAACTATGCGAAATCTTATGGAAAATAAATTTCCCGGTGATAAGCCTAACGTTTATTTTTGGGGAGGGATGATATTATCCGGTAATTGGAAAAAGTAAATTCTATGCAGCAACAAATCTTAGATCGGTTAAGCCAGATGGATGATTTTCAAATTCTCCGTTTTTTCAATTACCTCAATAATTCCCTGGCAGAAAAAGTGACGCAGGAGGCGGAGGATGTGATTTCCAAAATTCCAAAAGAGATCCGGAATAATGAAGAGATGCAACAGGTTTTGCAATTGCAGCCGGAATATGACCGGCCGTTAAAGCAGGATGAGGCGGCGAAATTCGCCCGTGCGGCGCTCGAATTGATGGCCCGGAATCCGCAAACAATGCCGGCCTTGTCTGAAAGCCTTAAAAATTATAAGGATAATGAAATGGCTGTGGGCGCCATACTTGCACTTGGCGGCGCCGTCTCATTTATCGTGTTGTTATCCACCTCAAAACTCACCTATAAAACGGGCAGTGGCTGGGAACTGAATCTCGGAGGAAACCGCAATCCGGAAGAGATAAAAGGCGTGACGGAACTCGTGAAAGTATTGTTTAACGTGATTCCCGATTCGCTGTTAAAAATCGTAAAGCCTAAGTAAAGATACGCCGGTTCCTCCCACTGAAAATTTGATATCCTTATTATCATTCCTAAAAAATCGTTTCTCATGCAAAAAAGGCAGCCGTTTTGAAACCGACTACCATTTTCTGTAGTTTTGAATTTGTTTTGAACCTTTCCGCCCCTTCTCTTTTTATTTTAACTGATCCATTATTTTTTGAAAGCGGTCTACCAGTTGTTTTTCGCCGGCAGTTCTCTCGCTCTTTTTAATCGGTCGCACTTCTTCAGGATCAAGAGAAATATTATAAAACCTGTCTACCTGGTCATATAGTTTATAGGTGGTATCGTTTATCCATCTTCTTAGTTTATCATTTCCGTTATTTGAATAAGGAACATAATGGTTAAACACATATTCTCTCGGAATTGCATTTTTACTGTCGATCAATTGTTTTGCGAAGCTGATGCCATCGATGGTACCATAGCTTGCATCAGGATTCTTTCCTACAATTTCTGAAACGGTAGAAAAAAAGTCCTGGAAAGCAACCAGGTTATGGTTCACACTTCCGGCTTTAATTCCATTAGGCCAGGTTACCATCAACGGCACCCTTGTCCCGTGATGTGTGGTGCTGCTTTTGCCCCCTTCAACCATTTTACCGTTGAAATCGTACCAAATTTTGCGAGGCGTACCGTTGTCACCGGCAAACATCACGATGGTATTATTGTAAAGATTCCATTGTTTCAGTGAATCGATTATTTCTCCAATCTTTTTATCCATGTATTTCATCATGGATGGAAAGTATTTCACATCAGCCGTGCTTTGTTTTGAATCCCAGTTTCTATATTCGGCATCCTCGGGTGTTGGCGAATACGGGAAATGACAAAGGCTGATCGGAAAAAACACAAAGAATGGGTTTGATTTGTTTTGATGGATGAAGTCTAAAACGTCGGCCGTAAAAATATCGTCGCCGTATTGCCCTTTGGTTTCGGTTGTGGAAATATAATTTCCGTTTTTATAAAGGAGAGGATCCTTATAATGGCTGCGCGGCGGATCTGCTTTAAAAGGATCCCAGAGGCTATAGTCATCGAATCCCATTCGGCGGGCAGTGGCGTCACCTCCGTCAAACGACCACTTCCCTGCGGCATAAGTGCGATACCCCGCCTCCTGTGCAAGGTTGCCGATTGATTTCTCCGTTTCAGGAAATGAACCCCAGGTGAAATAGTTCCGGAAATTATACTTTCCCGAAATAAATGCAGTTCTCGAGGGAGAGCAAAGTGGTGAGCTATACACGTGGGTAAATCTCATACCTCCTTTTGCCATAGCATCGATGTTTGGGGTTTCAAATGTTCGGTTGCCATTTACCGCGATTGCATCATAGCCTACATCGTCGGCAAGAATAATAACGATGTTCGGGCGCTGCGTCTTGAAGAAAATAGCATCCGGGTCCGGAATTTTGGGTTGATCCGCGATCTTCGATCCGGATTTTGCGCATCCGCTGAGTGAAAAAACTACCAGCAGGGACACGAATTGCAATGACTGATTTACAGTCTTTTTGGTCATAAAAGTTCTCATGGTGTACAGGTTTATTTAAGGAGTTTTAAGTACTTTTTAATTTGGTCATGTTGAAATGGGATGTTAAAAATATCAAATTTTTTAATACAGTCTCATTTATTTTAAATTCCACCCGCTTTCTTTACTTTCGTCGTTTAAGATCATTTTAATGAAGAAGCATAATTTTAATTCGGGTCCATCGGTATTACCCGATGAAGTTGTGAGGGCAGCAGCTGAATCAATCCGCGATTTCAACGGATCAGGATTATCGGTCCTCGAACTTGGTCATCGTACTTCTTTATTTATTGATGTATTGGAATCGGCAAGAAAAATGGTGAAAGAACTGATGGAGCTGGATGAGGCCTATGAGGTTTTGTTTTTACACGGCGGAGCAAGCACGCAGTTCATGCAGGTACCGCTGAACCTTTTGAATCAGGATGAGACCGCCGCTTTTTGCGATAACGGCATCTGGGGAAAAAAAGCGATTAAAGAAGCAGGATTTTTTGGAACGCCGCTCGTTGTTGCCTCCTCTCAGGACAAGGAAAATACGTACATCCCAAAGGATTTTATCGTTCCTGACTATGTAAAATATTTCCATTACACCAGCAATAATACGGTAGAAGGTACACAATGGCATTCCATCCCCGAAGTTTCCGTTCCAATTGTAGCCGACATGAGCAGCGATATTTTCAGCAAGCCATTGGAGTTTAACAAGTTTTCCCTGATCTATGCCGGTGCGCAAAAAAATGTTGGAGCAGCGGGAACAACCATCGTGGTTATAAAAAAGGATATCCTGGGAAAGGTAGATCGCCCAATTCCTACCATGCTTGATTATATTAAACATATTGAGGCAGGATCGTTGCTAAATACTGCTCCGGTTTTTTCAATTTACGTCAGTTATCTCACCCTAAAATGGATAATCGCAGAGGGCGGTTTAACGGAAATGAAAAGGAGAAGTGAGGCCAGGGCGAATTTATTTTATAATACGCTTGATTCGTTGCCTGTTTTTATTCCAAAAGTGGCGAAGGAAGACAGAAGCCTGATGAATGCCACCTTTTCTATTGCAGACAGGGAAAAGGAAAAAGCATTTTTAAAACTCTGCGATGACAACGGAATGGTGGGCATTAAAGGACACCGGTCTGTCGGCGGATTGAGGGTAAGCATGTATAATGCACTCCCGCTGAGCAGTGTGGAAGCGCTCTGTGAGGTTATGCGCCATTTCAATAATACCTTTGCATAAATAAACTTAAAAGAAAACCAATTACTAATGAGTGATATCAGACCATTTAAAGCCTTACGCCCGACCGAATCGCTGGCACCGAAGGTTGCAAGCAGACCGTATGATGTGCTAACGAGTGAAGAAGCAAGAGTGTTATGTGAAAACAATCCCTACAGTTTCCTGCACATCACAAAAAGCGAAGTGGATCTTCCCGAAGATACCGATGTTCAAAGCGAAATTGTTTACAAAAAAGCGAAGGAGAATCTCGACAGCTTCCTGGATAACGACATTCTTTTCAAAGAAAATTCAGACTGTTATTATGTTTACCAGTTAACGATGAATGGCCGTACGCAAACCGGTTTAACCTGTGTAAGCAGCATCGATGATTACGAACAGGGATTGATTAAAAAACATGAATTTACCCGCCCTGAGAAGGAAAAGGATCGTATCGATCATATTATTGCTACGCGAGCACAAACGGGAAATGTTTTTCTTGCCTATCGGACAAACAAAAATCTGGATCAGGTAATAGATGAGTTCATTGCCTCCAGGCAGCCGGTCTACGATTTTGTGGCAGAAGATGGAATAACACATAAGATCTGGATCATCGACCAGCCGGAGACGATTGATCAAATATCCGCGATTTTCAGGGATGAAGTGCCGGCCACTTACATTGCAGACGGCCATCACCGTGCCGCTTCGGCCGCCAAATCAAGAACCGAATTGTCGAAAATCAATAGCGATGAAGCAGCCTACTTCCTCACCACTTTATTTCCATCTGACCAGTTGGAAATTATGGATTACAACCGGGTTGTAAAAAGTTTAAACGGGTTAACCACACAGGAATTCCTGGAGAAGCTGAAGGAGGATTTCCAGATTGAAGACAATGGTACTCAGCCTTTCAAACCACAAAAGCTTCACCAATTCGGATTATATTTGGATAAGAATTGGTATCGTCTGGAAGTCAGAGAGGGCAGCTGGTCAAACGATCCGACCGGAGTTTTGGACATCACAATCCTTCAAAATAAAATTTTAGGCAAGCATCTTGATATTCATGATCAGCGTACAGATAAAAATATCGATTTTGTAGGAGGAATAAGAGGATTGGAAGAACTGGAAAGAAGGGTTGATTCAGGAGAAATGAAGGCTGCCTTCAGCCTCTATCCCGTAAGCATTGAACAACTTTTTTCCATTGCCGACAGCGGTGAAGTAATGCCTCCCAAAAGTACGTGGTTTGAACCCAAGTTAAGGGACGGATTATTGACACACATTATCAGTTGATGAAACAAATATTGCAAATAACAGCCATCGTTTTTCTCGCCGCAATAAGTATAACGGCTTTTGGTCAAAACGAGGACGTCAGCAGCCTGCAGCAGACAGCCCGCAGCCTCATGCGCCAGGGAGACTATGAAAATGCCCTCAAAGTAATTGACAAGGGTCTCACCAACAATCCCGATAATTTTGACCTTTTGAAAGATAAGGCATTTGTTTCCTATCTCAAGCGGGATTTCAGTACAGCTATTGAGGTTGGAAAACAAATTACAGCCCGTCCGGATGCTGACGTTCAGAGTTTTCAGATATTGGGACTTGCCTATAAAGCGATAGCGGAAAATAAGGAAAGTGAAAAGATGTATAAGAACGCGCTGAAAAAATTTCCCAACAGCGCTGTTCTTTACAGTGAATTCGGCGAAATGTTGAATTTGAGTAACAGGAAGGCGGATGCTATTGAACAATGGGAAAAAGGCATCGCCGCAGATCCCAATTACAGCAGCAACTACTATTTCGCTGCAAAATATTATGCGGAAGAAAACCGCCTGATCCGTTCTTTACTCTATGCCGAAACTTTCGTTAATATGGAAAGCTTTTCCGGCCGCACTTCCGAAATAAAGAAATTGCTGATTGAGGATTATCAGAAGCTTTTTTCATCTCCTAATTCTGTTTTAGATATTCCTGCCAAATCAAATGCTTTTGAAAAAACAGTAGCCGAAGAATTCGGAAAACTGATAAATATGATGCAGGATGGCGTAACTCCGGAAACACTTACCGCCTTCCATACGAGGTTTACCTTAAACTGGTTTAACAGCGATGCGAGAAAGTATCCTTTCCGCCTGTTTGAACATTACCGTCTTTTATTGCAACAAGGCTATTTCGATGCCTATAATCAATGGCTGATCGGCGCTGAATCTGACACCGGGCAATACCAGGCTTGGGTAAACAGCCATCCCGATGAAGTGAAGGCTTTTCAGCATTATCAAAAAAGCGTGGTGTACAAAATACCGGATGGACAATATTATCCAAACTAAGATTGTTAATCGATGATTGTTTAACAAGTGATAAAACATTTAAAACCTCCTGAAAATTTTCACATCCCCTTTTTTCTGTTATACTTTTGCGGACTTCTTTAAAAAGGCGAAGAATGAAGGAAACGGAAATAGCAGAAACAACGGAAATAATTAACGACACGGCGCAGAAGACAGTTTACAGTATTTTATTGGCAATCAGCTTTTCACACCTGCTCAACGATACGATTCAATCGCTGATTCCTGCTATTTATCCGGTTGTAAAGCACTCTTTCCATCTTACTTTTTCGCAGGTGGGATTGATAACGCTGACTTTCCAAATGGCCGCTTCCCTTTTGCAACCGATCGTAGGATTTTACACAGATAAAAACCCGCAGCCATTTTCTCTCGCCATTGGGATGATTTTTACGCTTTCCGGACTCGTTTTCTTATCGCAGGCAGACAGTTTTGCGCACCTGCTGGTTTCAGTGGGTCTGATTGGTATCGGATCATCAGTTTTTCATCCCGAAGCGAGTAAAGTAGCCTATATGGCATCGGGCGGTAAAAGAGGACTTGCACAAAGTATTTTCCAGGTGGGAGGAAATGCGGGCAGCTCATTTGGTCCGTTACTCGCAGCCATGATTGTGGTTCCGTTCGGGCAAACGAGTATCCTTTGGTTTTCGTTGCTCGCATTGATGGCCATAACGGTTTTGTTCAGAGTGGGAAAATGGTACAAAAACCACGAATACATCCGCAAAAAGGGCAGGACCACGCAACCGTTGGAAACCGTGAATCTTTCAAGGAAGAAGATTGTCATTTCCATCAGCATTCTGCTGGTACTCATCTTTTCGAAATATTTTTATTTGTCATCGATAACCAGCTATTACACTTTTTATCTGATCCAAAAGTTTCATGTTTCGGTTCAATCTTCGCAGATCCACCTCTTTATATTCCTCGTTTCCGTGGCTGCCGGCACTTTGCTGGGAGGACCGTTGGGCGACAGGTTTGGAAGGAAATATGTCATCTGGTTTTCAATTCTTGGCGTAGCGCCCTTCACCTTGTTGTTACCTTATTGCAGCCTTTTCTGGACGTCTATTTTGACCGTTATCATAGGACTGATTCTTTCTTCCGCCTTTGCCGCCATCCTCGTGTATGCGCAGGAATTATTACCGGGAAAGATTGGAATGGTATCGGGATTATTCTTTGGATTTGCCTTTGGAATGGGCGGACTCGGGTCGGCGGTTTTAGGATCCCTGGCCGATAAAACCAGCATCGCCTACGTATTTCATCTATGTTCGTTTTTACCGCTGATGGGAATGCTTACGGCCTTTCTTCCCAATCTGAAAACGGTATCAAAACCGAAGACAGATTCACCGAAAAATCGTTAACGTCCTATTGTTTCAGGAGAAGCAAAAAATAAAAACCGGCTTTTTTCAGCAGAAAAATCTTTCCATTCGTCAATGGCCGACTCAATGCAAAAAATTCCGCATTCGGGCATATTGTTTATTCTGACCGTGGCGACTGAATTTGCGAAGTCCGTAATTCCCGGATTATGCGAAAAAACGGCAGCAGAATCGTATTGGTCATCCAGTGATTGAATGGTGGAAACGAAGCCATCCATTTCCGGTTCATACAGCTGTTCAAACACCCCTGGTCGCAGACCGCGATAGATCTCGCTGAAGATTGCTGCCGTTTGCATGGCTCTTTCTGCCGGACTGGACACAAAGAGGTCGATTTTGATTTCTTTGGAAAGCAGATAGCCGGCCATCTTTTCTGCATCGGCCCTGCCACTCCCGGTCAGGTTTCTTTCGATATCTTTCTGAAAGCTTTCCCAACCACTTTTGGCGTGCCGGATCAACAGAATAGTTTTCACTAAAAATGTAGTTTGAATAATTTGCGTAAAATTAAACTAAGCTCAGCAATAATTTGTCAACATAATCTCTGATATAATCCTCCTTAAATTTTCTTTTATATTGCAGGATGAACCGCGGATGTGCCAGCGGAATGATCTGATCAAACCATCCATGCGCTTTGTTGAGTTTCTGAAAGTATTTATAATTTTCACCCTCACCGATGCAATAGGCGATATTCGTTTCAATTCCAAAATCAAGCTGTTTTTCGATACAATCAACCACAAACGGTTCGATCTGTGTAAACAGCAATTTATCGTCGTAATAATTTAGGTTTTTCCCGTGTTTCACAAATCCGAGCGGGCTTAAGGCCGAGATATAAAACTGTTTGTAAAAAGCATCAACACCGCCGAATGCGTTCATCATTTCATACATGAATACGCACGAAAGCTCCTGCCGTTTTGGAAAATCGTTTTCAATGCCGCAATCATCCTGCAGTCTTTTTGGGTCGGTAAATGGAATTCCGGTAATTCCACCACCGAAACGGCCCGGATTTATCCCAACCAGGATGCGGCGTTTGTGTTGATCATCATAGAATTTATGATAAAACCGCCGGCAGATATCCTGGATTATTTCGTTGGAATGTACATCCAGAACCTCCACATCGGGAGGCAGCTTGAAGGGAATATTCAGATGAAAAAGAAAGTCGAGAATTTTATCGCCAAATGTATGCATAGTATCTGTTATGGTACCGGATCATAACCGGAGCCACCGCCCGGCCGGCACCTTGAAATTCTTTTGATGCTCAGCCATCCTCCTTTCAATAATCCGTGTTTTTTTAATGCTTCAACCGTGTATTGCGAACAGGTGGGGGTAAACCGGCACTTTGGACCCAGGAGGGGTGAAATGCCGAATTGATACACCTTAATCAACCAGATAAACGGATAGCTTAATATTTTAAGAAGTTGTTTCATAGGAGCGCTTAATAAGATTTTCAATTATCTGGGGCATCTTTTCTTTCAATTGGTCAATTTCAGGAAGCTCCTTGCCAATGTACAACAAAAAGATGCCCATTTGCCTTTGCCGGTTTTCCAATTCGCTTTTCAGCCCGGGTTTTTCCAGCCTGTAAGCTTCCCTTAACAATCGTTTAATGCGATTTCGGTCCACCGCTTTTTTAAAGTTTCTTGACCCCGCACCTACACCCGCCTTCAACACCGCCGACTTATCGGGCAAGTCATTGATATAAAATACTTTAACCGGAAATACCAGAAATGACTTTCCTTTTTTAAAAACCATTT
The DNA here is from genome assembly GCA_023423835.1 of Bacteroidota bacterium. GTDB lineage: Bacteria > Bacteroidota > Bacteroidia > Chitinophagales > Chitinophagaceae > JAFAEW01. The sequence continues at coordinate 87,442 of JAFAEW010000053.1, forward strand.
CTGTTGTCTTTCGGCC
>JAFAEW010000055.1 GCA_023423835.1 Bacteroidota bacterium
GACTGGACTTGAACCAGTGACCCTCTGATTAACAGTCAGATGCTCTAACCAGCTGAGCTACTGAGGAGTGTTTTGAATGGGTTGCAAAAATAGGAGTTTTTATAAAGCTGCCAAATCCTTTTCATAATTTTTCTAAAAATCTTCACCGGATTTCTACCCAAAAACCGCCTGCTGTTTTCTCTAACCTAAAGATCTTCAGATGAAATCCTTCCCCCGAACTGTTACGGCCATTTTTTAAGTTGAACCGATACCCATGCAGCGGACATACAATGTTTCCCTTGTCATCGATCCTCCCGCCCGATAATACTCCGCCTGCATGCGGACAGAGATGGGCGCAGGCAAAAAATTCCCCCCGGAATTTGACTAATGTGATCTTTTTATTTCCGGCTTCCACGATCTCTAACTTTGTTTCCTCAGCTTCAAATCCCTCCGGCATTTTCAGAAACACCCTTTCTTTTAAAAATCCTTCCTCTTGCATCATTGAAAATATTCAGTCTTATACGGGTATCTCTTTTTGTATAATTCCCTTACTTCAGTAACCAGCCTGCTTCGGAGTACTTCAATATTGAGCCGCTCTTTGGCTGAAATAAAAATCGCATTTCCACCGGTAACATTTTCCCAGCGTTCTTCCAGTTCTCTTAAAAGGTCCTGCTTAACCTCCGAAGGCAACCACTGATCAATATTTTTTTCCTCATATAAATCCATCTTATTGAAGACCGTGATAATCCGTTTGTTGAATGCCCCGATTTCCTGCAGGGTCTTGTTTACTATCCCAATCTGGTCTTCATAGAGCGGATGAGAAATATCAACCACGTGCAACAAAAGATCCGCTTCACGCACTTCATCAAGCGTACTTTTAAAGCTTTCAACGAGATGATGGGGCAGTTTTCGGATAAAACCAACGGTATCGCTCAGCAGGAATGGCGTGTTTTCAAGAACCACCTTTCTGGTAGTGGTATCGAGTGTTGCAAACAATTTATTTTCTGCAAAAACATCGCTTTTGCTCAACAGGTTCATCAGGCTGCTTTTGCCAACATTGGTATAACCCACCAATGCCACGCGAACCAATTCTCCCCGGTCTTTTCGCTGGGTTTCGGCCTGTTTGTCGATTTCTGCAAGCCGTTTTCTCAGCAATGAGATCTTATCCTTTACAATACGACGGTCGGTTTCAATTTCGGTTTCACCCGGTCCGCGGGTACCAACGCCGCCGCCCTGCCGTTCAAGGTGTTGCCACAATCCCTTCAATCTCGGAAGAATGTATTGGTATTGCGCCAGTTCTACCTGCACCTTAGCGGAAGATGTACGTGCTCTTGCGGCAAAAATATCGAGGATGAGATCAGTGCGATCAATTGTTTTAACCTTCAACTCCTTTTCAATATTTGAAATCTGGGATCCGCTCAGTTCATCGTCGAAGATCAGAAGATCGACTCCTTTGGAAATGGCATATTGTTTTATTTCCTCCAATTTTCCTTTACCCACAAACGTGCGGCTATCAGGATGCTTCAGCTTTTGGGTAAACCGTTTTACCACCTTCGCGCCGGCTGTTTCGGCCAGAAATTTCAGTTCATCCAAATACTCCTCCACTTGTTCATAGGTTTGATTTTCCTGAACAAGTCCTACTAAAACCGCTACTTCCTCCCTCGTTGTTTGTTGTTTTTTTTCGATCAAAGCTGTTTCGAATTTATTGATGTTGATGAGGCAAAATTAATGATCCGCCTCCACAATCTTTTTTCATTGAAAATCCCCGGTCATTGTTACTGCAATCTGCTTGTTTTTCCGCTCTGTTTCCTACTTTCTTACCATCAAAAAGCCGACCGTTCGGCCCAGAGACGCTCACCTTTCACCCGGTTTAAATGTGCAATGATTTCAGCACAGATCGCATCGTTCAACTGCGTCTTATAGATTTTTATCGCATCCTCCTTGCGGATCGTGCAGTTGTCGAAAGGCAACAGCCGCGGCGAAAGTTTTACCTGTAATTTTTCCTCAAGCAACTGCACGTGCTCGTAGATTTCCTGCTCACTGATGCGATTTGCATAAGGAAGATCTTCAAAAAAAATAACCGTGTATTGTTGATACAGTTGCGATATTGCTTCCAGACAAATAGCGTGATCAATATGATTTCCGATTGCCAGCGGGCACAATAATGTAGCCCCACCCGGAACATGCAGTTCAATTGATGCTTTCAAACGGTTTACCATTTCCCATTCAATATTTTCAAAGGATTTGGATTGAAAGATGAATCCATTTCTGAGAGGAGCATCAAGCAGGTCGAGATTGAGAATCTGAAGGCGCGAGTCGAAAAGCTTATTAAATTCGATATCCTCCATTTTCCGAAGCCTGCAAATCTCTTCCTTGTCTTTAGAAATAAAACAAATAGTCCAGCTTGTATCGGTAAAGCAATTGATAATGTTTACCGCAATATGCCGGTTTATCCAATGGGAAATATGAACCGTTAATCCATAAGCGGCATCATCAATATGCGGAGAGACAATGAATAGTTGATGGTTCTTCATACCGCTTTTATTTTCCGCTTCAGACCTTACCACTTTTTAATTTGAGTGGATCCGGAACATCTTCCTTTTTTGATACCACAAATGGCGGTATTACCAGATAATGAATCGGGTGCTTCCGGAAGCAATTAATGGCATCTTCAAGCGTTTCCACCATTGTTTCATCCTTTCCATTGAACGAAGTATTTGCAATAATTCCCACGCCCGTTTTTTCTTTAAATCTGCAGATAGTATCATAAATAAATCCGTTGTCTGCCTTGCTTACCGTTTGTATTCTTGCACTGTGATCTACGTGAGCAATGGTTGGAAAGCTGTCTTTATATTTCTCCCGCAGGTAGGCGGTAAACAGCATAAACGGGCTTTTACGGTGAAATTTGAAATATTCATCCACCTCTTCCTGTAAGACAAAGGGCGCGATCGGCCTAAACCACTCGCGGCCTTTGATAAATGCATTGATCCAAAACTTGTTGACTGCATAACGTGTGTCGGCAATAATGCTGCGGTTTCCGAGAGCACGTGGACCAAATTCACTG
>JAFAEW010000057.1 GCA_023423835.1 Bacteroidota bacterium
ATCCTGAAGTGAAGCCTTCCTTGTTGCCGCGGTTTGAACCGTGGTATCCTTTGTTGTGGACCGATGGAAGTATAGGAGCGATCAGCACTGCCGGTTTCGGTGCCGGCGATCTGAAGCATTTCTACAATGGGAAAAATACAGTGAGGTTGAAACAGCCAATGGAAGAACGGCCGGTTGGATCGAATGGTTTTGCATTTGCTCCTTCGATCACCGCAAGCGGAAATTCGATTCTCTATATCAATCCCCACGTCACTTTTTATTTTCGACCTGAAGTTCACATGGTGAGCGAGGAAGGATTGAATGCATACGGCGCTGTTACCTGGGGACAGTTTTTTGTGTACCAGGGATTTAATCCGCATTGTGGCTGGATGCACACGAGCAGTTATGCCGACGTGTCTGATGCATATATTGAAAAGATAACGACACAAAACGGGAAGCCTTATTATGAATATGAAGGGCAGAAAATTCCGGTAGCGACAAGGAAAATTGAAATAAGATATACAAATGGAGATTCAGTTTTGAAAAAGGAATTCATTACTTATTCTACCGGTCATGGGCCCGTTCTCGGCAAAAAGGGTGATCAATGGATATCCGTAAAATCGAATAACCGCGATATGAAAGGATTGATTCAAAGCTGGCAACGGACGAAAGCAAAGTCATTTGAAGAATATAAGTCTGCCATGAATTTATTAGCTAATACTTCTAATAACACGGTTTATGCAGATGCAGAGGGAAATATTGCTTATTGGCATGGTAACTTTCTTCCGAAAAGAGATCCGCAATATGACTGGAGTAAACCGGTTGACGGATCAACGGTTAAGACCGAATGGAAGGGCTTGCACGGTGTGGATGAATCGGTTCACATCTATAATCCTCCGAATGGTTGGATAGAAAATTGCAACAGCACGCCGTTTACGGCCGCGGGTAAGTTTAGTCCGGATAAGAAAAATTATCCCTCCTATATGGCGCCCGATGGTCAGAATTTTCGTGGATTGAATGCCGTTCGCATCCTTGAAAATGAAAAGGATTTCACGCTTGAGAAAGTAATCCAAAAGGGATATGACAGAAATCTCGCTGCCTTTGAGATTTTGATTCCTGCATTTCTCAGAGCATATGAAAGAAACAACAGGGATACGTCCTTTGCCGATCTTAAAGAAGCCTGCCAAATATTGAAAGGATGGGATTTTCATTGCGGTGCAAATTCCGTCGCAACTACCCTGGCTGTGTATTGGGGAGAAAAAATATTGCCGCTGATCTACCGCACGAAGACTGCAACAGACGAAGACGATTTTGTGCAGAAGACAATCCACTTTTCCGAAGTGGCGGATGCGGCAACCTTATTGCAATCGATGTCCTCGGTAATCAAAGATCTTACCGAAAAATTTGGAAAATGGAAAGTTGAATGGGGAGAAATCAACCGGTTTCAGCGAATTTCAGGAGAGATAGAAAATCATTTTGATGACACGAAAGCAAGCTATTCGGTGCCTTTTGTTTCGTCCACCTGGGGAATGCTCCCTTCTTACAACAGCCGAAGTTTTCCGGGCACATGCAAGAGATATGGCGTGAGCGGAAACAGCTTTGTCTGTGCCGTAGAATTTGGAAAGACGGTTAAAGCAAAAAGCCTGTTGGCGGGAGGCGAAAGTGGCGATCCCGACTCGCCTCATTTTTTCGATCAGGGAGGTATGTATGCAGAAGGAAAGTTTAAAGACGTTTTATTTTACAAAGAAGATGTGATGAAAAATGCTACCAAAACCTATCATCCCGGTGGTTAAAATTTCAGGGAAAATGTCATCCTATTCGCATCGGATTTGAAATATCTTAAATCAATTTTCACGGAAGGGTCAGCCTGATTCTTTCAAAAATGAAAACGCAAATGAAAACGGTGACGGCTTTTTTATGTTTTTTTAGTTTGTTCCTACGGGTTGCAGCCCAGGAAAAGGTGCCTGTATTTGTATCAGGAATGGAAGGCCATAAAAGTTATCGCATCCCGGCGATCATTGCAGCTCCAAATGGCGATCTGCTCGCTTTTTGCGAAGGCAGGGTGAACGACGCCGGTGATTTTGGTGACATCAATATCGTATTGAAGCACAGTGGAGATAAAGGCAAGACCTGGAGTCATTTACAAACAGTGGTGGATGTGGATTCATTGCAAGCGGGAAATCCTGCACCGGTAGTTGATCTTACGGATCCTCGTTATCCGGCTGGAAGGATTTTCCTGTTTTATAATACCGGGAATAACCATGAAGGAGAGGTCCGGAAAGGACACGGCCTACGCGAAGTCTGGTATAAAACCTCTCTGGACAATGGGCATACATGGAGTGAGCCCGTTAACATTACCGCACAGGTGCACCGTCCTGAGCAGCCGGCTGCAAATCCGTCCTACAATTTTAAGGAAGACTGGAGAAGTTATGCCAATACACCCGGTCATGCGATGCAGTTTGAATCGGGGGAATATAAGGGAAGAATATTTGTAGCAGCCAACCATTCTGCCGGTGATCCGCAATCTGGTGCCAGAGATTATGCCGCACACGGCTTTTACACGGATGATCATGGTAGCACATTTCATATATCCGAAACGGTGGCCGTGCCCGGAAGTAATGAATCGACGGCCGCGGAATTATCGGGTAGTAAGCTGATGATGAACAGCCGTAACCAACAAGGTCATATTCGTGCAAGAATTGTTTCTGTAAGCAGCGATGGCGGCGCTACCTGGGATACAACTTATTTTGATCATCGCCTGATCGATCCCGTGAATGAAGGAAGTATGCTAACGGTCGGCAGTCAAAACGGAAAAAATATCATCGCGTTTTGTAATGCCGCAGACACGGCAAGAAGGGATAACCTCACATTAAGAATCAGCTACGATGATGGTAAGACCTGGAGAAAAAGTTTTGTGATCGATAAAAGCGACGATGGAAAAGGAGATTATACCGCTTATTCAGATATTGTGAAGATCAGCAAGAATACGATCGGAATTCTGTATGAGAAAAACGGGTATAAGGAAATTGTATTTACAACAGTGCAATGGCGTTAGAATTTGAAGGAGGCCTCATCGTAATCCGCCTGCCGTTTTCAAGCCGACATTTTTGAAAGAGTAGCTACGGCGCGACAAGGTCTTTCTGATCCTGTTGCTGGCCTTTATTTTACCCTTTTCAAATATTCTCCGTATCCGCTTTTCGCATACCTTTCTGCCAGATGAAGTAATTGTGATTTGTCGATAAATTGCATCCGGTAGGCAACTTCTTCAATACATCCGACTTTTTGACCTTGTCGTTTTTCAACCACTCTCACAAACTCTCCCGCATCACTGAGGCTGTCGAAAGTTCCGGTGTCAAGCCAGGCTACGCCACGGTTCATCACGCCCACCTTTAATTGTTTTTTCTCAAGGTAAACGCGGTTAACATCTGTTATCTCGTATTCTCCTCTTGGACTTGGTTGGATGTTTTTTGCAATTTCCACTACCTGATTGTCGTAAAAATACAAACCCGGAACGGCATAGTTCGATTTCGGATGTGCCGGTTTTTCCTCGATTGAAATGGCATTGAATTGTGCATCAAACTCCACTACACCATATCTTTCAGGATCCTGAACTTCATAGGCGAAGATGGCGGCGCCTTCTACATTATTGAACGATTGCACAAGGCCGCTAAAGCCCGAACCGTAGAAGATGTTGTCACCAAGTATGAGCGCTACTTTGTCCTTTCCGATAAAATCTTCCGCAATCACGAAGGCCTGTGCCAGTCCGTTCGGAACGGCCTGAACCGCATATTCAAACCTGCAACCGACATCGCTGCCGTCTCCCAAAAGCTTTTGAAACTGCGAAGAATCTTCGGGAGTTGTGATAATCAAAATTTCCCGGATACCGGCCAGCATTAAAACGGATAAAGGATAATAGATCATCGGCTTATCATAGACCGGCATGATCTGTTTACTTATCGCTTTTGTTATAGGGTATAACCTTGTCCCGGACCCGCCGGCAAGAATGATTCCTTTCATTTTTAAATATTCGTTTAATCTATACGGTCTTCAGCGTTTCTAAAAAACTTTCCAGGCTCGGATTGTGCCGGTCCTTATCACTCAGAATAAATTCAGATTCCGGTAGTTGCCAGTCGATGCACAGCTGAGGATCATTGTAAGCAATACCGCTCTCGGAAGCTTTGTCGTAATAATTATCACATTTGTAAAAAAACTCTGCCTCCTCACTCAGTACGATAAATCCATGTGCAAACCCTCTTGGAATATAGAGTTGTTTATGGTTTTCCGATGAAAGTTCGAGCGCAACATAGTCTCCAAAAGTCGAAGAGTCGGGCCGGATGTCAACAGCCACATCGAGAACACATCCATGAAGAACCCGTACCAGTTTTGCCTGTGCAAATTCACCGGTTTGAAAATGAAGTCCGCGCAACACACCTTTCGTGGAGCGTGATTGATTGTCCTGCACAAATTCTGCATTTATGCCCGTCAGCCTTTCAAAGGTCTTCCGGTTGAAGCTTTCAAAAAAATATCCCCGCGGATCGGAATAGACCGTATCCTCGATGATAAAACAGCCAGGTAGATGCGTCGCTTTAACTTTCATCCGATGTCTTATTTAAAATTTGTTGCAAGGTTAGTGGAATTAATTAAAGATCGTAAAGGTAATTGTTAAATATAGGAATGCTTTCAATCTGTTTTTGATTTCTAAAGACACTTTTCATAAAGTCTTCTCATTGCTTCCACTTCTTTTTCCTTATTGTATTTTTCCCGGGCAAACTGACAACCGGCATTACCCATCTTTTCCCGCAGGGCCTTGTCGCCTATCAGCAGCAATAATTTCTGAACGAAGGGTTCAACCTGATAATCGGGTAATAAAAATCCGGATTCATTGTTTAGAAAAGTATCTTTTACCCCACCCGCATCAATGGCTACCACGGGCTTTCCGCACAACTGCGCCTCTATCAAACTCAACGGAGTTCCCTCATTTAGAGACGTAACTACAACCACATCCATGGCGTGGAGGATTTCGGTTACAGGCATCACCCATGAAGTAAATATAACCGGAGCGGAACTGTTGTTTGCGTTTCCGAATGATATATCATGGCGCCGCAATTCCATCTGAAGTTTGTGCTTCAATTCTCCGTCTCCCACCAAAAAAAATTTGACTTTTCCTGCGGCCTGCGGTAAGATGGCGGTTATCGCTTTCAGGAAGAAAACGTGGTTTTTGACTGGAACCATCCTTCCGATAATGGCAATGGCAACCTGATCTTCCTGCAACTGATAGCGATTTCTCGCCTCCTCACGTTTTAATGTTGAATCCTGATTGTAAACGTATTCGTCCACGCCGAGCGGTATTTCAATAATCTTGTCGGAAGTCGCGATCTTATATTTATCAGATAATTCTGCCGATTGCTCTGCTCCCAAAGCAATGATGAAATCGGTTTTTGAAGCAAGAAACCGTTCGAGAGATTGAATGAATCCGGAAACAACGGCTGGATAATAAGAATGAAAAACGTGACCGTGAAAAGTATGAATGATGCGGTTCGTTTTCGACATCCGGGCAGCTATCCTGCCGGCAACGCCAGGTTTTGAGCCGTGGGTATGCACGATGTCGGGTTCAAACTCCCTGATGATCTTCCATATCCTTAATATGCTTCTGATATCGTTTACCGGATTAATACTTCTTTTAAGGGTAGGAAGTTTGAGAAAACGGAGATTACTACAACCGTTTAAAAGGTCCGTGTATTCTTCTTCATCTTTTTCTTTTTCTCCGTAGAGGATCAAAATGTCGAAGTCAGAAGAAAGCTTTTCTGCCAGAGGAACCGTATCGATAGATTGTCCTCCCACCACCAACCGGTTTAATATAATCAGCAGCCTTGGTTTTCGCCTTTCGTTTTTCTTCCGCATCCGTGCGCAATAGTAAAAAAGATTACTGAAACCGCAAACTTTCCATTCCTAAACGATTCCTGATAGCTTGGCGGCGGCCTTTCGCAGGGTTTCATTTTTCTTGGCAAAACAAAATCGTAATACTTTGTCGTCCTTTTTATTATGGTAAAATGGACTTAGAGGAATGGCTGCCACACCTTTTTCGAGCGTGAGCCTTTTTGCAAATTCAATATCATTTTCATCCGACAGGTTTTCGTAACTATAGCACTCAAAATAGCTTCCGTGGGAGGGGATAAGCTCAAATCCGGACTCTTTCATCAATTCCCTGAAAAGATCGCGTTTCTGTTGCAAAAACTGACCGAGAAAAAGGTAGGCTTCTTCATTCTTCAAATATCCCGCAAGTGCAACCTGAACCGGAGAAAACACACTGAAGCAGTTGTATTGATGCACTTTTCTGAATTCGGCCATGAGAGCAGCAGGCGCGATACAATAACCGGTTTTCCACCCGGTGCAATGATAGGTCTTTCCAAATGAAAAGATCACGAAGGATTTTTTAAACAGATCCGGATATTTTAGCAGGCTTTCATGTTGCAAACTATCGAAGATGACATGTTCATAAACTTCGTCACTCAGAATAAAAAAATCATACAGATCAGCAAGCCTTTTCAATTGCAGAATGTCTTCAGGCGTTAATACGCTTCCCGTTGGATTATGCGGTGAGTTGATGATAATGGCTTTCGTTTTTGCTGTGATCTTCGACTCAACGATGTCCCAGGGAATCTTATATTCCGGAAATTCAAGTGCAATTGGAACCGGCACCGCGCCATTAATGGTAATGTTGGGAATATAACTGTCGTAGGCGGGCTCGAAGATTATAACCTCATCTCCCGCCTGCAAAATGCTGGTAAGGGCGGTATAGATGGCGTAGGTCGCTCCGGGAGTAATCGTAATTTCCCTTTCAGAATCAATTTGATTTCCATACAGCCGCATTGATTTTTTTGCAATCCGTTCTCTCAGCGGTCCATAGCCGAAAGTATGTGCATACTGGTTGTGACCCGCTTTCATGGCATCAAAAACCAGTTGTTGTAATTCTTCGTCCATCTCAAAATCAGGGAATCCCTGTCCGAGATTGATCGCATCCGATTCATTTGCCAACTGGCTCATGACGGTGAAGATGGTGGTTCCGGATTGCGGAAGCTTTGAAACAAAATTTTCCAAGCGACTCTGTGTTGATGAGGAATAAAATTAAGGATAAATGTGCATCAACCTGCATTTGCTCAATAAGATCAGATTTTTATTCCTCACCGTGTTTTTTACGATCAGAAAAACTGATTCGTTTCTACCAATTTGCGTTCGATCATCAAATCCTGAATGGCTTTTTGATCCTCTTTGTCAATGGAAAGCACTTCTGAAAGATTACGGAAAAATTTTTCTTCAAGTATGTCGAGTTGCGCATCGCTTACCGCCAGTTCCAGGCAGTAGGATAACAAAGCCCTGGTATTGGTCGGTTGAATCAGATTTATCAGGTAGGTAAGATAATCCTTTTCATCTGCGATCTCGTTTCTGTATGAACGGTACTCAACCAACTCGTTTTTGAAATCCAGGTCGTGCTGCAAGCCAAGTTTCACGAAAATCTCAGCTACTTCGTCTATCTCGTTGTCGGTAAACTTTCCATCGGCAAAACAGCAATGTAAAAAAAGATGACAGATTGCCTTGTCAGGCGTTTGAATATTTTTAAGATCCATGCTTATAGTTTATACTGCCGAAATTCAAATACTGTACCCGCTTTTTTATTGATGTCCTTTGAAGTTGTTATAGCCGGCGATACAACTGCTTTAGCCTGTCTCTCGTCATTTTGGTTTCCCAGTCTTTTCCCAATGCGTTTTCCCACAATGGTTTCATACCGATCGAAACGTCGATCATTTTATCGATCTGCTCGTCAGACAGGTCTTTACAAATCCCCACGGGAAGATCAATCTTTCCTTTTCGCACCATTTCCTTAAATTCTACAACGGCTTCAGGATAAAATTCTTCCAGATGGTTCATTACAATCGCATTTCCAATTCCATGTTTTGTACCCAGAAGATAGCTTAATCCGTAGCTCACAGCATGTGCAACCCCCACCTGTGAGTAAGCGATACTCATTCCGCCGGCATAGGATGCCATCATCAGTTTATCATCGCATTCATTCTCCCAATTGTCTTTATGCAGAAAAATGTAACGGCACAGCTCCAGTGCTTTTTCTCCATAACTTTTGCTGAACTCGTTCAGATAGGTACCCTGCAGACTTTCGATACAATGGATGTAGCAATCCATTCCTGTGTAAAATCTTTGGTTTACGGGAACATCCGCAATAAGTTCCGGATCGAGAAGGATTTGATTGAAGGGTGTATAATCGGAATTCATTCCGAGTTTCTTTGTCGGACCGGTCAGCACACAGGTGCGACTCACTTCCGCCCCGGTTCCGCTCAGTGTTGGAATTCCCACTTTGTACACTCCAGGAAATTTTACAAGATCCCATCCCTGATAATCGGCTGATGATCCGGGATTGGTCATCATCAAGGAGACCGCTTTGGCAAGATCCATCGTTGATCCGCCGCCAATTCCGATGATACCAGAAACTTCACCAAATTCTTCTTTCAGTTGGTTGGCAAGTTGGTCAACATAAGTAGTTTTGGGTTCGTGGGTGACATCTGCAAAAATCATTTTATCATTTCCGGTTAACGGAATGCGCTCCCCGAGCGGCTTTTCCCTGAAATAATGATCGAGGAAAAATACCATCGGCCTTCCATCTTTCCTGTGCGGTTTGATAATCTCATCGAGCTGGTTAAAACTCCCCCTTCCGAAAATTACATAATCCACCATCTTGAAATTTCTGAATTGTGCCATGTCGAAGCTTTTTTTGCGAAGTTACTCCCCTCTGGCATAGTTTCATAATTTTTAGAAATGGGACGGAAAATCGAAGAGATTTCTGCCGTTTTCGGGCAAGCTCAGTGGGGCAGTTCAATCCGTACAAAAATAGGTTGCGGCCTCGTTCTTAACTTATTTAGTCTCAAAACATATACAACATTTAATTTATACCTTTTTCGAATTGTTATGGTCAAAAGTTATCAACATGACCAAAATTTTTTTTGTCATCTGTCTTAAAAGTGTAATTTAGTGGCAGAATTTAATGGGTTAGTAAGTAAAAGAGCGGGTGAAATGCCGGCTCTTTTTTTTAAATATATCGCTGAGAAATATTCCACTTCCGAGAGAAAAGAGTGCTGCCACGGGCAAATCTTTTAATATATTGTGCATCGGCCTCAATTTATTGAACAGTTGTACCTTTGGTTTTACCAAAACCGTTACCATGAGGTTTCCCATTTATGATAAAGCCCGTTCACGAAATTGGGAAAAGCTTTTGCCTCCGGCCTGGAGGTTTATCGTTGCCGTTTTGATTGTTTCAATTTCGGGTTCTTCATTCGGACAATTGACCCACAACTATCTGCACGTTCAGTACGACTCGCCGTGGATCTACCGCGATCTTAAGCTCATTCCGGTTCGCTTTAAGGAATTTTCAGGGGGAATTAAATCCTATCACGAAGACGGTGTAATCGGTTTTAATAATGCTATGAAGGAAGGAAAATTATCTGTCAGAGAAACGAGGATGTCAGGCGGAGCCGATATTGCACTTTTGAGGGTAAAAAATCATTCTAAAAAATCGATTCTTGTGCACGGCGGTGAGATTGTTGCCGGCGGAAAACAAGACCGGATCTTTGCTTCCACCACACTCATTCCACCCGGATCAAAAGAAACTATACTTCCGGTCTTCTGTGTTGAAAAAGGCCGTTGGGACCGCCGGCCATCGCGTTTTCGATATGGCGGAATGGCCGATGTTGATCTCCGTAAACAGATGGACCTCACTCAAAAACAATACAGAATCTGGCGGGAAATCGATAAACAACTCGTAGCCAAAAGCAATAAAAATCCCACCTGGGCCTATCTCGATCTGTATAATGATACTTCAATTATTGAATCCGACACTTCCTATCTCCAATTCTATAAAAGGAAAATGCGGGAAACAGACAGCGCCTATGCTGGATTTATCGCGATCACCGGCGACAGGATAATCAACTGCGAACTTTTTGGCAATTCCGATCTTTGTCTTGCATCTTATGAGTCGATGATACAAAGCTATGCAAGAACCGTGCGGTCGGAAGACGGGGGTCCACGGGTGGATGATAAGAAGGTGAAGGAATTTCTCGACCGTTTTATGCAGTCCGAAGATCAGCAGAAGTCGTATCTGAAGAAACACGGAAAGATGTATCTCTTCGGGAAGATGGTAATCCATCTCGTGGCTTATCCCCCTGAAGAACCGGGTTGACAAGGCGTCTGTTGCTTTTCTCAAATCTTCCACAGTAATCCCGTTTAAACCTCTTTTTGGCTGCGGCCTGATTTTTTATGCGTTAGATCAGATCAAAAAAAATATACAATGGTTGAAAATAAAATCACCGATCTTACGGTAACAAGTTCTGCATTTAGCCATGAAGGCGTTATCCCTTCAAAATACACCTGCGACGGAGAAGCGATCAATCCGTCACTAAAAATAGAAGATATTCCCGAGGTGGTTCAAACGCTGGCCATAATAGTAGAAGATCCGGATGCACCAAAGGGCACTTTTGATCATTGGTTGGTCTGGAATATTCCGGCTTCAGAAAATTACATCGCAGAAAATGAGAACCCGGGTGTATCGGGAACAAACTCAGCCGGGAAAACCGGTTATCATCCACCCTGTCCGCCGCATGGAACGCACCGGTATTATTTCAATGTTTATGGATTAAATGACCGGCTTTCGATTGAACCGGGAGCCAAAAAGGAAGAACTACTGAAGGCCATGCAACCGCACCTTATCGCGAAGGGTAGCCTGATGGGAAAATATAGCAGGGAGGGAAAATGAAAAAAGAGGCTGTCTCAAAAGGGCAGTCTCTTTTTTTATTTCCACATGGTGTGAATAACGATGTTTTTAATAATTGGCAGTACAGTTCTTGCTGCTAGAATGTATGGCTTCAAAAAACATTCCTTT
>JAFAEW010000049.1 GCA_023423835.1 Bacteroidota bacterium
GTCTTCAACGGGAACGGCCACACCACCGGCGATGTATCTCACCAGTCTTTTGCCGTTGGTGCCTTTTAATACAGAATCGTACGTCTGTTCGATTCCCACTTTCTGAGAATTCTGACGGTCGAGACCAATCGTTCTGAAAGCGAGCATCTGATAAGGATTGAGTCTGATATTTTTTGTTTCGAATATGAAGCCGCTGTTGTTTTTCCCTAATCTCACCAACGGAAAATTTTTTATTTGCATGTAATCTTCATAACTTACTTTCCTTTTCAACAGGAAGTAACGGTCTTTTTTCGCATATCCCTTCTCAAGAATCGATTTGTAGGAAGAGAAGCTTCTGTCTTTAAAAAGATCAGCCAACGCAGTACTAAGTGAATCGAGGTTTTCGTGAAACAATCTTCCGTTGTTCAGCCGAAGACCATCTGCCTGGAAATCGACATAAATGTCGAATTGTGGAATGCTGGTGCTCAGAATCTGCCCATCCGAACTATAGATGGTTCCTCTTTCGGCATCTACTTCCTGTATTTTCAAATGCAGACTGTCACTCATTCCCCTCCAATAGTCTCCTTCCACCTGCTGGATATAAAAGGCACGACCGAAAATGACAATACCGGTAAGTGAAATACCGATGAATGCCAGATATACTCTCCATAATATGTCGCGTTTTACTTCCATCTTTTACGCCTGCTTCAGTTCTTTTTGTTTTTTTCGTTTTTTATAAGAATTTTCACCGGAGGTTCTTCCGCTATTTTTAATCCCAACGGGGCTGCCGCTTCTACAATCTGTCCTTCGCGGCTTTTAAACATCTCTTCGCTTTTAAGACTCTTATATTCGTATTGCAGATCTTTAACTTTTTTTGCGGTCACATTGATGTCCCGGATAGTGTTGTCCGCCTTATGTCCATTGGCGATATATAAGACGGCAAGCAAGGTTAGAAAGAGAAAGAAGAAGAGATTATCAACGATCCACTCATAGCGGATGAGCCGTATACTTCGCTTCTTCTTATCACTATTTCTTTTTTTCTTTTTCATTTTACCTGCTCTTTATACTTTTTCTGCTACCCTCAGTTTTGCACTTCCCGATCTCGGATTTCTTTTTATTTCCTCCTGCGAAGGCGTTACCGGTTTTTTGGTGATAACCTTCAATTCGTTTTTTATGTTGATGTTGGAAAAAGGATTTTCCGGCGTTTCTTCCACCATCGCATTTTTGAAATATGTTTTTACTATCCTGTCTTCTCCGGAATGAAAAGTGATGATAGCTGCTCTTCCGCCCGGTTTTAAGACATCTGGCAATTGTTGCAACATTTCTTTTAAAGCACCGGTTTCGTCGTTTACTTCCATTCGGATGGCCTGAAAAACCTGCGCGAAATATTTTTTCGGATTTCCCTTCACTACCGGCTGCAGCAACGTTTTCAGATCATCGATCGTTTTCAACGCACTGCTTTTCCGGTGTTCGACAATCAGGCGTGCAACGGTTTTTGAATTCGTTACTTGTCCAAGTTGTTCAAACATCTTGTGTAGCCGCGCTTCGGGATATTCAGCCAGAATATTAACTGCCGACAATTCCTGTTTCTGATTCATTCGCATATCGAGCGGGCCGTTTGATCTTGTGCTGAAGCCTCTTTCCCCCACATCAAACTGGTGACTGCTCACGCCGAGATCCGCCAAAACGCCATCGACAGGCAGTAGATCGTACAATTT
Organism: Bacteroidota bacterium; assembly: GCA_023423835.1. Taxonomy (GTDB): domain Bacteria; phylum Bacteroidota; class Bacteroidia; order Chitinophagales; family Chitinophagaceae; genus JAFAEW01. The sequence continues at coordinate 1,698 of JAFAEW010000049.1, forward strand.
TAAAAATCTGCTCAGGTGACGAAAATTATGAGGAACAAAAGTGATCCGGCTGTCATCGGGAAGGTTTTCCCTCGCATCGGCATCCTGATCAAAAGCCACCAGTTTTCCCGAAGGGCCTAATCTTTCAAGAATGCCACGGCTATGACCGCCTCCGCCAAAAGTGAGGTCAACATAGCAGCCGTCAGGACGGATTTGCAATGCATCCAGGCTTTCATGAAATAAAACAGGAATATGGTATTGTTGAGACATATTGTGTTTTCATCAAAAACGGTTCAATTATCCTTCGATAACCGGTTGAACAAACGTTGGCGTTAAGACAAACCAGGGCCGCCCATAACTTCCTGCGCCAGGTTGCTGAAATCATCAGATGAAAATTCTTCAAAGAACTGTTTGTATTTTCCTGCTTCCCAAATGTTTATTTTGTCAACATTCGAGGCGAGAATAATTTCTTTGGTCAGGCCCGCATACTCCTTAAGAAGCTGCGGCAGCAATAACCGGCCCGCACTATCCAATTCCACCACTGTTGCACCTCCGAGAAAAAACAGCTTAAATTGCCTTACTTTCGGGTCAAAATCGTTCAGTTTGTTTAATTTTTCTACTATGGCTTCCCAGGTTTTCACAGGGTATATGTTGAGGCATTTCTCAAATCCCCTGCTTACCACAAATTGGTTTTCCCCGTCGGGGAATTGTTTTTTCAAACCTCCCGGCAGTAGAAATCGCCCTTTTGCGTCTAAAGTAGCTTCGTATTCGCCCAGGAAACCTAACATTTGTACGAGTTTACCATTTATTACCACAAAATAACACTTTTTCCCACTTATAACAACAAAAAAATAATTTTCTTATTTTCCACAGTCCTCGATCTTCTGAAATCTTTAACTGTAAAGGGTTTCAGTGAAGAAAGGTTGGAAATCCGAAATAATGGCGTGAATCTGATGTGGAAAAACTGTGAATAACCTCGCTTTAATTCACAGCTTCTTATCTTCGCCGGATGCAACACGGTATTCCCAAAAGATTGTCTTTGCTCGATCTCACCTATAAGCTTCCTGATGAAAAGATTGCGCGGTTTCCGCTTATTCAACGCGACGAAAGCAAGCTGCTGGTCTATGAAGAGGGTGAAATAAAAGAAGATTTTTATTACAACCTGACCGAACATTTGCCTTCCGACACCTTCATGATTTTCAATAACACGAAGGTGGTAGAGGCACGTTTGCTGTTTCAAAAGTCAACAGGAGGCGAGATAGAAATCTTTTGTCTGGAACCGGGCGACATTTATCACGACATCACGGTTGCAATGCAGCAAAGGGAAAAAGTTGAGTGGAAATGCCTGGTCGGCGGTTCAAAAAAATGGAAAGGAGACAGTGTTTTATCGAGAAATATATCATTGGCCGAAGGCGAATTGCTGCTCGAGGCACGGAAGCTCGAAAAAAGTAATGACTTTTTTCTCATTGAATTTCAATGGAACCAGCCCGATATGTCGTTTTCCGAAGTCTTGCACCTCGCGGGAAATATTCCGATTCCACCCTATTTAAACAGAAAGTCGGAAGAAACGGACAAGGAACGGTATCAGACAATTTATGCAAAACTGGATGGATCGGTGGCAGCGCCTACTGCCGGTTTGCATTTTACAGATCGTGTGTTCAAAAAAATGAACGACAAAAACATTGAGAAAGACTTTGTAACCCTTCATGTGGGAGCAGGAACTTTCAAGCCGGTAACGGCCTCAACCATTGAAGAACATGAAATGCACAGGGAGTACATCGAAGTAAGAGCCGATTTTATTGAAAAGCTTATCAGGCAGTTACCGAAAAAGATTGTTTGTGTAGGAACAACATCGGTGAGAACCGTTGAAAGCCTGTATTGGCTGGGCGTAAAAACCTGTGAAGATGAAAATATCCGGCCTGAAGATCTGAACCTGAATCAATGGGAATTGTACGATCTCAGAAGTGACCTTCCCTTAGAAACAGCGCTAAATGGTTTAATTCAATGGTTGCAGAGAAACCGGTTTTCTGTTTTATACAGTCACACCCGGATGATCATCACACCGGGATATCCGATAAAGATTGTTGATGGAATAATTACCAATTTTCATCAGCCTAAATCCACCCTCCTGCTGCTCGTAGCCGCGTTTATTTATGATGACTGGAAGAAGGTTTATGATTATGCATTAGGGCACGATTTCAGGTTTTTAAGTTATGGGGATGGCAGCCTGCTGTGGAAAAGAACGGTTTAGCTAATTAAGCCTCGGATCGATGGGATAATTGAGTATTTGCAGATATTTTCCACCAATTTGTTTCACCGCCTCCTCCCAGATTTTGCTGATGTCTTTTTGAAATACCAATTGCTGGTTTGATGTGGTGACCAGCCAGCTTTTTTCTTTCAATTCAAATTCAAGCTGCCCTTCACCCCAGCCGCTGTAACCGATAAAAAATCTAATATCGTCTTCGGATATATCTTCGTTTTTGAGATAGATGGTAACTTCCTCAAAATTTCCTCCCCAGAAGATTCCGGGAGAAATCTCTACACCTCCGCTGATCAGGTCGGGGCGGCGATGTACAAATTGCAAAGTATCCATTTGAACCGGTCCGCCATAATAAACAGGCAAATTGGAGTTTTCCCACTCTTGCACCAGATCTCCTACTCTAATATCATGTTTACGATTAAGCACAAATCCCATACATCCCTCACTCTGACAGGAGCAAAGTAAAATGGTGGTTCTCAAAAAGTTGGGATCTTTCAAAAATGGATCAGCAATAAGTATAGAACCGTTGCTAATTTCGCTCATGACAAAGATTTTATATACATTTAAAATATTTAAAGGACAATTTATAACAAATTATCAGTTAAAAGCGTGGTAAACATTTCATGCCATTGCTTTGCCGCTTTAAGGCTGGGTTAAATTTGCAACCAATGAGAAGAGTTTTTCCGGTAATAGCGATCCTGACAGCACTTTCGGTTGTAGGATTAATAATTGTGGAAGTCCAATGGTTTTCAAACCTGTTGGTCGTTCAGGGTGAAAGATTCAAGTATAAGGTTGACCGGGCAGGCATTGATGTGGCCACGCAGCTTGGAAAACAATCACTGCCGGGGCGAATCATCCGTCTTCAGCGAAAACGCGATCTGAATCTTGTACCGGATAATTATTCCTTTGGTATTGCAAGGCTCCCCTCAATTGGACAGCAGTTTACGGTAAAAGAAGTTTACGACAAATTGAGGGACGCATTCGATAAAGAAGATCTCAAAAAATTCAAATTCGAATTTGCAATCTCTTCCAATACGAGTGACAGTGGTTTCAGTACAATGGAGCTGCAGTCTCCCAATTTCTTTCCGCTCATTTTAGATTCTGTTCACGCTAAAAGGGAAATTATTCCCATCATTCCCGAAACAGGATCAGACCTGGAAGGATTGATGGCGCTGGAACATCTGATTATCGTGATTCCTGATTTTAAAACACAGGTCTGGCAATCCATCACCTGGATTATTGTAGGAGCGATTATTTTTAACCTCATCATCATAGCCGCTTTTTACCTTGCCATCAGAACCATCTTCAAACAAAGAAAGCTGAATGCGATTAAGAACGATTTTATCAACAACATGACGCATGAACTGAAGACCCCGCTTGCCACGATTTCGTTGGCGGTTGATGCATTGAAGAATGAGAAAGTGCTCGCGGATAAAGAAAAGCTGGCCTATTTCAGCAACATCATAAAAGATGAAAACAAAAGGATGGGCAAACATGTTGAAACGATTTTACAGGCAGGATTGATGGACCGGCAAGACATTAAAATGAATATGCACCCGGTGCATATAAACGTATTGCTGCCCCGGGTTTTGGAAACCTATAACCTGCAATTGAGGGATAAGGGCGGAAAGGCTGATTTGTTTTTAAATGCGAAAGAAGATCTCGTGAATGTGGATGAACAGCACTTTTCAAATCTCATCTCCAACCTGGTAGACAATGCGATAAAATATTCAAAGGAAAATGAGCCGGTACACATAAAGATAACCACTCATTCAACCCCGAGAAATCTTGTTGTACAGATTGCGGATAATGGCATTGGGATGACCAAAGAAACCGTAAAAAGGATATTTGAAAAATTTTACCGTGCCCATACCGGCAATTTGCATAATGTAAAAGGATTCGGATTGGGAATGAGCTACGTAAAAACTATTGTGGATGCGCACAAAGGGAAGATAAAGGTCGACAGCGTTTTTGGAAAAGGCAGCACCTTTACGATGGAATTCCCGCTGGCAAACCAGGTATAGACAGCCACTTGCTGCTGCAACTTTCAGCTTCCGGCGAAATCCCTGATCTTGCCGGATGCTGATAGCCTGATTTGTCTGTTACTCGTGCACGATCATAACCGGAATATGACTTTCCGTTGCGAGTTTTTTTGTCTGGCTCTCCTGGAAGAGACGGTGAACAAGTGATTTTTCTTTCTTCACATTGATGATAAGGTCAATATGACGATCTTCTGCAAATAAACGGATGGCTTCCTGAATATCGAAGAGGCGCATGAAGTAAAATTCAGGATTATATTCGGCAAACATCTCTTTCAGTTTTTGCTTTTCGGCTTCATTTTCTTCAGAGAGTGCGATATACAAATCGGTATTCACATTTACAACGTAGAGATCTGCATTGAAAATGTCGAGGATCTTTTTAATGGGAACTGTGGGAGTGGTGCTCACAACATTTTTAAAATCAGAAGTCAGCATCACGTGTTTAATTTCCCTGAATTCAGCGTTCTTAGGGATGATCATCACGGGACAGAATTTGTTTTCTGCCATCTTCAATGCATTGCTTCCAACGAAAACCTGTGCCAGGGCTGACCTTCCGGTGATTCCCATCACAATGAGATCGGCAATACGGTGTCTTGCCAGCTTTTCCAGCTCTTCTAAAAAATCGCCGCCCTCTGCAAGTGTGTTGATACGAATTTGCCGGTTGTGCGATAATTCAGTTTTCCATTCTTCCAACTGCCGGTTAGCATCCTCAGCTTCTGAAGATTTTGAATAGGTGTGGTAAAGAATGATTTCGATCCCCTCATGTCCGGTAAACAATTTCACCGCGTAGCTGGCGGCACTTTTTGAATTGTCTGAAAAATCAACAGGTACAATAATGGTTTTCATTTTTTTTGATTTAAAGAAAGCAAATTTATATTAAATAAAACTAAAACATAAGATTGCTTAATTTTACCGCAAATCGTGGCATATGAGTGAAATACAAAAGCCGGTTATTGGTTTTACCTGCGGAGATCTGAATGGTATTGGCATGGAATTGATCATTAAAACGCTATCAGACAATCGCATCACAGATTTTTGTATTCCTGTAGTCTTTGCCAGCAATAAGACAATTAACTTTTACCGGAAGATGCTGCCCGATATCAATTTCTCCTTTCAAACCATAAAGGATCTTGGCCGGCCTAATCCCAAGCAGGTTAACGTTTTCAATTGCTGGGAGGAAGAAGTGCAGATTCAACCCGGCCAGCTGACCGATAGTGGCGGGAAGTATGCACTTATCTCGCTAAAAACCGCTACGCTTGCTTTAAAAGATGGAAAGTTAGACGCCCTGGTAACGGCGCCAATTCATAAGAAAAACATCCAGTCCGATGAATTTCAGTATTCGGGACATACCCCTTTCTTTAAGGATGTTTTTAACGTGAATGAAGTGGTTATGCTGATGGTAGCCGATAACATGCGGGTAGCGGTGGTTACAGAGCATGTGCCGGTGAGTGACATTGCCACCCACATTACAAAGGAAGCGATCCTTTCCAAGCTGAAGGTATTGGTTACCAGCCTGCAGACCGATTTTGGAATTGATAAACCAACCATTGCCGTGCTGGGATTGAATCCGCATGCCGGCGATGAAGGATTGATTGGAAGTGAGGAACAGAAAGTGATTATACCCGCCGTTCGGGAGGCAAAACAAAAAAATATATTGGCTTTCGGTCCCTATAGCGCCGATGCATTCTTTGCCCGTCACAGTTACGAACAATTTGATGCGGTACTGGCAATGTATCACGATCAGGGATTGATTCCCTTTAAATCACTTGAAACGGGAGAAGGCGTCAATTACACAGCAGGATTACCGGTTGTAAGAACGAGCCCCGATCATGGAACGGCATTTGACATTGCAGGAAAAGGCATTGCCTCTCCTAACTCGTTTTTACAGGCGCTGTTTCTGGCAGTCGATGTATTGAAGAAAAGAGAGATTTATCGCGAAAGCCACGCCAATCCGTTGAAGAAAATGAGCTCCATTCTCGTGGCCAATGCGCAGGATGAAATCATCCGCGAAGAAAATGGGGAGTAAGTAGAAGATCCGCAGCCATTACTGAATTTCCCAAACGGCCTTTCCCCTGAGCAACTTATCCAGATTTCCGGAGCCGTTTTTTGCTATCGCTTCTTCTATCTGGTATTGCATTACATCTTCATAGCAGGGGCGGTCGGTTTCATAGAAAACGCCGAATGGTCTTGGAAAATGGCCTTCCAGCTTCGGGTCGTCAAACATCCGGGCCAGAATCTGCGCTTTGTAATAATCCCGTTCATCATGAATCCAGAGATCACTTGTGGAGTAGGCTCCGTTTTCAAGATTCACGATCTCCGGTTTTAAACCATTGATTCGAATGCCCTTGTTCTGACCCGCTCCAAACACGAGCGGCTTTCCATGTTCCAAAAACAAGGTTTCTTCCGCTTTTGTGCCTTTATCGGTAAAAACTTCGAAGGCGCCATCATTAAAGATGTTGCAATTCTGATAGATCTCGAGAAAAGAAGTGCCTTTATGGCGATGAGAGCGGTTCAGCATTTCCTGCAAATGTTTGGGATCACGATCCATTGCCCTGGCAACGAATCCTGCATCGGCTCCCAATACCAGCGCAAGGGGATTAAACGGGTGATCGATGCTTCCGTAAGGCGTACTTTTAGTAACCTTCTTTTCTTCAGAGGTAGGCGAATATTGTCCCTTCGTGAGCCCATAAATCTGGTTATTGAAAAGGAGGATATTTACATCAACATTTCTCCGGCAAATGTGGATAGTATGATTGCCGCCGATACTCAATGAATCGCCGTCACCAGTTACGATCCATATACTGAGCTCAGGCCGGGAAAGTTTTAATCCTGTGGCAATTGAAGTAGCCCTTCCATGAATGGAATGCATGCCGAAGGTATTCATATAATAAGGAAATCGGCTGCTGCAACCGATGCCACTTATAAACACAATATTTTCTTTGGGAACGCCAATATTCGGCATTACTCTCTGCACCTGTGCCAATATTACATAATCGCCACAGCCCGGACACCAACGTACTTCCTGATCTGTAGCAAAATCTTTTGCGGTAAGCTGGGGGGAAGGGGCTGCTATAGTTGTAGTACTCATGATTGAAAATTCATCGCAAAGTTATAAAATAGCGTGCTATCTCAACTTTCAGAACTGTTTAGTTCTTCCCAAAATTCCGCCGCCCGTCTTGTATGCGGTATTACGATGGTTCCGCCTACCAGATTTGCAATCGTAAAAACCTCATAGATCGCTTCAGTGGAAATTTTGAGTTTGAAGCACTGTTGTAGATGGTATTTTATGCAGTCATCGCACCTCAACACCATACTCGAAACCAGGCCAAGCATTTCTTTGGTAGCTACATCAAGCGTGCCCTTTTCATAGGCGTTTGTATCGAGATTCCACAACCTTTTCATCACGAGATTATTCTTGCTCAGAATAACCTCATTCATTTTTGAGCGGTATTCGTTAAACTCATTGACTAATGTTGACATTTAAACAATTTCCTGCAAAAATATCGATCAAATGAGTTTAAATGTTTCGCATTCAGGAAAACTGTCTTCCTTCACCCCTTAGAGCGGCGTTTCCAGCTTTCCCATTTTGCCGCTTTGAAAGTCTTTTTTTGCAAGCTGAATGTGCTTTACCACCTCAATCGTTTTGGGACCGTAGAGAAGGGTATTCTGAATGCCTGATTTAACGATCCTGCACATCTTTTGTGTAAATACCGGATCGCTTTGCTTAAATTTTTTTTCTACATAAAGCATATTTCTGTACATATAATAACAGCGGATAGGAGAATGTACGATCTTTTTCTTTTTAAGCAGGTAGAAGGATTTAATCGAGCCCTTGTTGACCTGCTGGCCCAACTCGTGGCGCAGGTACACATTGTTAAACTGAATCGACGGAAAGCCTGCAAGTTCGGCTCTTTTTGCATACTCGTGATCAATGAGGTCGATAAACAGATTTTCGTCAAATCCGCCAACTTCCTTAAAAACCTTAAGATTTACGAATGAGCCTGATGTGATCACAAAGGCCGAAGTTTCTGCTGTACATGCAGGGGAGGAAGTTTTAAACTCTCTTCCCCAGGCCGTCCCAAAGAGCGCTACCTTATCCTTTTCCCGATACCCGGCTATACAGTTTTCATACATTTCAAAACTTCCCGATTCGAAATGACTATCCTGATCCATCGTGAGTAGCCATTCAAAACCTTCCAGGATGGCGATTCTTGCAGCTTGATTAAGCCTCTTCGCCAATCCTTCATTTTTTCCATCTCCAAAATATTGAACCTTCTTAAAATCCTGAAACCAGTGTGCATGATCTATGTTTTCAGAGTTGTCAAAAACATAGATCTTGTCCAAAAACGGATAATAGGTTTTCATATGATCGAGCACTTTTTCAGTAGGATGAAAAAGCGTAATTAGCCCTGCCGGTCTTTTATTCATTACTATTCGTTGGTTGAATCCGGCAAATAATTTTCCGCCTGGGGAGGAAAAATCCGGTCAATTGTATGCTTCAACCTTTGATTTGTATTTTTTACAATTCTTTTTACTGCAATCGCTCTGAGATCAATCTTGAGGAAGGATGAAATGGTTTCGTTTTCATTAAAACCTTTCAGGTAAGATTCTAATAGAAAGGCGTTTATTACCTCATTCCATTCGTTCCTGTTTGACCAATAATGTGCAATATAAGGTGAAGCGGCCGTGAGACCATAGAATTTTTTTAGTACAACCGAAAAGCAAAATTGTTCAATAAAGTAGGGCCGTACATTTTGTTTGCACATTTCATCGCAAAGCTGTAAAACCTGCTGAATGTCTTCACCTTTTTTTGTATTGGGAATAAGGATTACGCCGGCATTCCACATGTCCTGTTCCTCTAGCTTGTCAAATCCTGAAAAGGATTTTTTTGAGAATGCGTTTGTCATCATACGCATACTTTTTTCGGACCGGTTTTTCAGCTTTCCCTCATTTTCATGCATCGCTGCCTGCCTGTTTTTTGCAACCTCCGATAATCCATAAAAGTCGTTATAGAGAAAGGTGTCGGTATCGAGATACAGAACCGGTTCTCCCGGATATTTGAACAAAATTTTTTCTATGGCCTTAATTTTTATGCGCCACATATAGTCGTGCGACCCTTTCCACTCATTGAGTATTTGCGGGCTCACTTCAATCACATTTACATGCTTTTCAATAGATTTGTACCATTGAGGATGATCGGTAATTATATTTAAAGAAGAAAGGTTTGCATTTTGCGCCAGAAAGGAGTAGATGCAAAAATATGCCTGCGCATGATTTTTTTCATTTTTCCCAAATGTAACAAATAGTAGGTGCATGGTTTTTCTTCCTCGTTTTAAACAATATTAAAGCTTAAAATCAACCGGAGCAAGTTTTTCGTATGGCATCACCACTGGTTTCAATTGTCATGTGTACCTACAACGGAGCATTGGTTTTGGATGAACAGATCCGTTCAATTTTAGATCAGGACTATGACAAATTTGAGCTCGTTATTGTGGATGATGTCTCCACCGATGACAGTTTTCAAAAGCTTGAGCAATGGGCTGCTCAATCTCCCAAAATAAGGTTGTATCAAAATGAGAAAAACCTCGGTTACAACAGAAATTTTGAAAAAGCCATCGGCCTTGCAAAAGGCGATTTTATTGCCATCAGTGATCAGGATGACATCTGGATGCCGGAGAAGATATCCTTACAACTTGCCGCATTCACCTCCGGTGGCGTTTTGATTACGCATGGAATGAGTGTGATACTTGAGAACGGAAAACTGCAATTTAAAAAGCGAAAGTTGCATTACCATTATTCCGGAAACGATCCAAGAAAGTTGTTTTTCTTCAATCCCGTTCAGGGCCATGATATGATGTTCAGAAAGGAGCTTGTTGCTTCCGTTTTGCCCATTCCCGAAGGTATAATGTACGACTGGTGGATCGCCGTTAACGCTGCTGCTATGGGGAGGATTGTTTCAGTGCCGGAAGTATTGGTTTATCAGCGGATCCATCAGACAAACAGCTTTTTCGGCGATACAAAATCGAAGCGAAAAACGCAGCCTGATCTGGATCAGCTGCTGCGGGTAATTACGAAGGTTCGGGATCTTGATAGTGATGACAGGCAGTTCCTGCAAACGCTTTTGCAATTCGTGGAGCGGCAATCGCAGCCCGGCGCAGGATTCAATTTCAAATTTTTCACTTTTTTGTTCAGCAACCGCAATATTTTTTTCGGCCATAAAAGAAGGCTTTTCCCATTATTTTCATATTTTAAAAATTCGATTAAATACGCAAAGGTTAACTTCAGAGGAAAAGGATTGTCATACTAAAAAATTATCATGAAAAGCATTTCCGTCGTTATTCTTACAAAAAATGAGGGCCGGTGTATTGCCAACGCAATCGAAACGGCTTTTCAGATAAGTGACGACGTTTGGATAATTGACAGCGGCAGCACCGATAATACCCTCGAAATTGCCGGCATCTACCAGGTAAACGTATTAAACATCGAATGGAAAGGATTTGGGAATGCAAGAAATTCAGGCGCTGAAAATTGCAAGTACAATTGGATTTTTTGTTTGGATGCAGATGAAACAATCAGTGAAGAACTTGCACATTCGATTGAAGAAGAAAAATTGAAGGAAGACACCATTTATGGATGCCAGCGGCGAAATTTCTGGAATGAAAAACCCATCCGGTTTGGTGAATGGGGACATGATATCGTCTATCGCCTTTATGATAAAAGGCAGGCCGCATGGAATCTCGATGAAGTACATGAACAGTTGGTTTCAGCCACGCAAAAACGCCGTATTCTCAAGGGCTTCCTTTATCATTATACCAGTGAAAACTTGTTGGATTATCAGCAAAAGCTTGAAAGATATGCTTCTCTGAGTGCGATAAAGTATTTTAAAAAGGGAAAGAATGCGGGCTGGCTGAAACGGAAGATTTCGCCTCCTTTCAGCTTCATAAAAAATTACTTTTTCTCACTCGGTTTTTTAGACGGAAAGGAAGGCTGGATTATTGCAAAAGCACATGCACACTATACCAGCATGAAGTATAAAAACCTGAATAAACTGTACAAAAAAAGCGGTCAGAACTCAGTTAGAATAAACGCATAAAGGTTGAAATTTTCGTCTTTTTCTGCTGCGGCTTTAATCGTTTCAAACAGTTTTTCTTTGCTGATGTTGCTCATCTTTTTTGAAGCTATCATGTGGTAAGCCTTTTCAGCCATCAGCCGGTATTTTTTTTCCGACGATTGAATATCTTTTTGGTTTTCTTTAATTGCTTCAAAAAGCTCTGAAATACCGGTTCCTTCAGAAGCAACGGTCTTTATGATTGCAACATTTTTTTTGAGTTTATGTGTCGCAGGTTTAATTCTCGTTTTGAGGTGTTTAAACAAAATATCCGCACCCGGTCTGTCGCTCTTGTTGATGACAAAAATATCTGCAATCTCCATTATTCCTGATTTCATTGCCTGAATGTCATCGCCGCCCTCCGGCACCAATATCACGATGGTAATATCGGCCAGTCCCGCAATCTCGATTTCGCTTTGCCCGACTCCAACCGTTTCAATGACCACGTAATCAAATCCGGCGGTTTTCAGATAGTCTGAGATTTCCATTGTGGTGGGACTCAGTCCTCCCAATGATTTCCTGCTAGCCAGCGAACGGATATACACGTCCTTGTTTTCATACCAGCGGTTCATCCTGATTCTGTCGCCCAGCAAAGCGCCCATATTAAACGGAGAGGAAGGATCAACGCAAAGGACGGCCACCGTTTTATTTTGTCTGATAATTTCCTCAATTAGTGCGTCGGTCAGCGTACTTTTTCCCGCTCCGGGTGCGCCGGTAATACCAATTACAGGAGCCGATCCGTTCTGCTTACGCAAAAGCAATTCCTGATAACCCGGTAAATGATTTTCAATCAATGAAATATTTCTCGCAATAGTTTTGATATCATCCATAATGATTGCTCAGGTGCCGGTTTATTTTATGAGAACGTAGTTTTTATATTCTCCGAATTTAAATCCCAAACGATCTTCAATCGGCTGCATAATCCTGTCTTTGAATTTCCACTGCGCCTGAGACCCATCGAATGAAAAAGGAGGATTAAACTTTGCGATCCGCTCCTGCATCACTTCCGGATGCGTACCGTTGAAGGGTACCACTCTATCGACTTTTTGAAATTCGAAATCATCGTATTGATTGTTTACCTCATCTTTTTCGGTGTGATAGAGATCGAAGTAATACATCTTCTTTTTTTGTACGCTGATATTTCTCACGCCGTTATAATGATAAACCGGCGCATCGATCTTTTTCACCCGTAATTTTTCTCCTTTTTCGCCCGCTTCATAGGCTTCGGCCGAAGAATAAATTCTGAATCCCTGCGAATCGGCATAGGACCGGATCAGCTTGTTGTTTCTGATAATTCTCACCTCATTGTTGTGCACCCTTCTCGAATTGCGTATATAATTATAATTTCCCCAGAAATGAATGAATGGCAATAGAAACCCCTGCACCTTTTCGTTTTCTGTATTTTCCTGTAAGGCAAATTTTATTTTTGAAAGATCGTTTTCATGGATCACTTCATCGGCCTGAATGTGAAATGCCCAATCGCCCTGCACGGCATCAAAAGCGATGTTTGCCTGTTGAGCAAAAACTTTTCCATTCTTCCGCATCTTCATATCCCAGACGGTGGGATTAATTTTGATTTTGGGTGATAAAGCGGCAACGGCTTCTGCTGTACCATCGTTCGATTCTCCCACTGCAACCACAAATTCATCGCAAAGCGGCAGGATTGACTGAATAGATTCTAAAAAGGGATATCCAAACTCAAAACCATTTTTGATATATGTAAAACCCGATACTTTCATATTACCCCGTTTGCTACAAAGTAAATCAAAATTGAAGTTGTAAAATCATTAAAAATGGTCTTATTATTGTTTGCAGTCTTTCTGTTTTACAGCTATCGCTATGACAAATTTTATTCCCATATTTCCGCTGAATATTGTTGTTTACCCCGGTGAAATCGTGCCCTTGCATATATTCGAAGACCGGTACATTCAATTGATTAACGACTGTTTTCAACCGGAAAAACTATTTGGTATTCCTTCCGTTATCGACGAGCATATCAACGAACTGGGAACAGCTGTGCGCATAAAAGAAATCGTGAAAAAGTACGATAACGGACGCATGGATATTCGTGTTGAAGGTTTGCACATTTTCAGGATTCTTGAAGTCATAAAGACGATTCCGGAAAAGTTGTACCACGGTGCAATTGTAACCTATCCTGAAAATGACAGAACGCATATTCAGCATACAATGGACCACGTGATGAAAATGATGGCGCACCTGCATGCATCCCTACATCTCACAAAAACCTATGATAAAACCCTTAGTCAGTTGTGCAGCTATGATATTGCGCACTATGTTGCATTTTCGTTGAAGGAAGAATACGAACTATTGACGCTGTTGCATGAATCTCAACGGCTCGAATATTTGAAACGCCATCTGAGAAAAATAACACCTGCTATAAAAAGGGTGGAAGAGTTGAAAGAAAAGATCAGGCAAAACGGACACTTCAGAGAATTGAAAGGATTTGATTTTTATTGAGGAATGAATTGCTGCTGCAGGATTTGCTTACTTTAGCGCCTTTAATTATGGAAATAACCGCTTGTTTTGATCTGGGTAATTCGCGTTTGAAATGTGCAATTTTCAAAGACAAAGAGATCGTGGAAGTGAAATGGTTGCACGATGACAGCCTGCAATCCATTGCCGGCATCATAGATGCATATCACCCTGATACTACTATCCTGTCATCCGTGATTTTGCACAACCCCGCGCTCGAGACTTATCTTAGCTCTGTCTCCCGCTTTATCCTGCTGACGGCTGAAAGCAATCTTCCCTTTAGCAGCCCGGTGGCGAAGCCCGAAACAATTGGTCCCGACCGGCTTGCAATGGTTGCGGGAGCCATCGATATTTTCCCGGAGCAACACAATCTGATAATCGGACTCGGTTCTTGCATCACTTACAACTTTGTAAACAAATTTCATCAATTTTTGGGAGGGGGAATTTCTCCCGGAATGCAAATGCGGTTCAAATCGATGCATGAATTAACCGCGAAGTTGCCGCTGGTAAAAGGGGATGAAAACTTCCCCCTGGTGGGGTACAATACAGCTACCAATTTGCTGAGTGGAGTGATCTGGGGAATGCGAAAGGAAATCGACGGAATGATTGATTTATACAAAGAAAAGTACCTCAACTTTAACGTGCTTTTAACCGGGGGTGATATGGGCTATTTTGTGCCTCATCTCAAAAACAGGATATTTGCAAACCCTCATCTTATTTTTAATGGAATGTATGCGATCAGTAAAAGGAATTAGACTAGCGGGTGTATTTTTATTAGGCGGGCTTTCATTTTTTCTGGGGGCAAACGCACAGGAAAATTCACCATTTTCAAGGTACGGATTAGGCGATCTTTATCCTGGCCAAAACATTGCCACCAGAGGTATGGGGGGAATCAGCGCTGCTTATTCCAATGAGCAGGCTCTTAATACTTTAAATCCTGCTTCCTACTCTTCGCTTCGTTTTATCAATGTAATGGGGAATTCACGGGGAGGAATGGTTTCCTACGATCTCGGATTGACTATCGACTCGAGAAATCTAATGAGGGCAAAACCTGCAGAAAATTTCCGTTCTGTAAATTTTGTTCCCGCCTACATTACCCTTGGCGTTCCACTAAGCGCGAAGGCCGCAGCAAGAAAAAGAGATGTGGGATTGGTATTTGGTCTTCGTCCTTATACAAAGATCAACTACAGTGTTGAAAGCCTTCAGAAAACGCCGATTGACAGCATTGAAAGTTTATATGAAGGATCGGGTGGTCTCAACCAGGTTTTTGTCGGGCTCGGAAAAAGGTGGAATAATTTAAGTCTCGGACTTAATGTGGGATATGACTTTGGAAAAAAGGACATCAGCACCAAAACGATCTTTCATAATGATACGGTCTTATATTACAAATCTGATCAGAATGTAAACACCGCTTTCTGGGGACTGTTTATTAATCCGGGGTTTACTTACAACATCAAGTTGAATGAGGTTGCAGGAAAAAACAACAGTTACAAAGACGTGTATTTTCTGAAACTCGGTGCTTCCGCCACCTTAAAGAGAAGCCTCGATGCAAGTATGTCAACTACGGTAAGTACATTTAATTATGATCCGAATACCGGAACTTTCCCGATAGATACCGTTTATTTTAATAAGGATCAGAAAGGAAATATCGATATCCCGCTTACCTATACTGCCGGATTCATGTTCAGCAAAAAGTATGCTGTTGGCGATCTTGCAACGGCTACAAAATGGGCTTTCGGAGCAGATTATACGGTTGGAAAATGGAGCGAATACCGTTTTTACGGACAGCCCGATCAGGTCAACGACAGTTGGATGATTCATGCCGGAACGGAGTTTGTGCCCTCGCTTCTAAGCACCAATTTCTGGTCGCGATCAACATATCGTGTGGGTGCGTACGCCGGGAAGGATTACATCAACGCGGATGGCAACGGCTACAACGTCAAGGCGGTTACTCTGGGATTCGGATTTAACGTGAGAAGATGGACAAGCTACGACAATCAATCCACCTTCATTAATACCGCTTTTGAATTTGGAAAGAGAGGTACAGACGTAAATAATATTTCTGAAAACTTCTTCAAATTCTCCGTCGGATTATCGCTTGCTGATCTTTGGTTTACAAAACAGAAATATGACTAAAGCAGGTTTCATATATTTTTTAAAAGCGGCCATCTTTTCAGGCTGCTTTTTAGTATATGGTTGCCAGAATAAAATGGAAGATGTGCAGGCACTTGCTACCAAACGGATCTCACAGGAAACAGCAGAAGGGGTGGAAAGCTATATGAGTCAAAACGGAAAGGTAAAGGCAAAACTAACTGCTCCTGAAATGGTAAGAATCGAAAAGGATACCGCGGTTATTGAATTTCCAAAAACACTCAAAGTATTATTCTACAACGACAGCCTACAGCCGGAAAGCCACCTGTTTGCAAAATATGGCCGCTATCTCGAAAACCAGGGAAAAATCTTATTGAAAGACAGCGTAATCGTTTTCAATGTAAAGGGTGATACGCTCTTTACATCCGAATTGTGGTGGTACCGGGATGAAGAAATTTTTACCACCGATAAACATGTTGAAATTCATCAGCCGTTCGGTCAAATTATGGTTGGAAAGTCGGGTATGAAAGCCGATCAATCTTTCAAATCATGGGAGTTGTATAACGCTTCCGGAATCAAAAATGTAGCCGACAGCACCTTGCCGGAGTAATCATTGTCAACTGCAGATCGTCGTTGAATCATCGACCCTGAAATGGCAGTCCAAAAAAAGGCCGTTCACATGAACAGCCTATTCAACTTAATTTTCAAACTCGCTTAATGGTGGTGGTGATGATCGCGCAGTTTTGCATTGAAATCATCTAATGAAATATTTTCTTCTGTTACACTCGCATTTTGCTCCAGAAACTCAAACAATTTATTGGTAAGGATTTGCATGTAGTTTTGCTCTACCTGTTTTTGGTCCTTCATCATTTTGTTTACATATTCATCGAGCCAGGAAGCTTCAGAATCCTGAATCCCTGAAAAATATCCGAGGAGCTGCTTTTTGATGTTTTCCCTGATTTCATCAGGTTCTACGGTGATATTATTTTCGCTGATGATCTTGTTGTTGATCTGACTCCACTTCAACTGATTGATGAATCGCGGATATTCCTTTTCTGCCTCTTCATCTGTTCTTTCCTGTTCGCCTTCCTTCAACCACCGTTTGATAAATTGTTCGGGAAATGCAATTTGAGTATCATCAATCAGGGAGTGATACAACTGGTCATGCAACTGGTTTTTTGATTCCTGACTCAATACCCGTTCGTAATCTTCCTTGAGGGCCAAACGAAATTCTTCCTCGGTCGTTATTTCCTTTGCCGGAAAAATTTTCTTAAACAACTCTTCATTCAGTTCCGCCGGCTCTTTGGTATAGATAGCCTTAATGATCAGTTGGTAATTGTTGTTTTCAACCGCTTCTTCGCCTGAGTCCGATTTCAAACTTTCATTAACCTGTTTGCGTTTTTCTTCGTCAGTTATCTGACTGATTTGAAGGGTGATTGAATCGCCGACTTTCTTTCCTTTCAGGCTTTCTGCTGTTTCTGAATCGAAAGAAGTAAGTGAAAAATCATCAAACATTGTTTTCCCGCTGGTTTCCTCACTTCCTTCCGGAATCAATTCAAAGGAAAACAAACTGTCTTCATTTTCGATGGCTTCGGCCGGATTTTGTTTTTCCTGTTGCTTTCTGATCTGTTCAATTTCCTTATCAATATCCGCTTCGGAAACCTGAATATTGTAACGTACAACTGGGACCTGACGGTAATTAACTTCAAACTCGGGTTGAAGGCCGATTTCGAAAGCAAACGAGTAGTCTGACGGGTTGTTTACATCGAGGTTAACTTTTTCATTTTCAAAAGGAAGCGGCTGACCAAAAATTTTCAGATCTTCCTTTTTCAGATAATCTGAAAGTCCCTTCTCAACTTCTTTCACTACTTCCTCACCAAATAAGCTGTTGCCATACATCTTTTTGATCAATCCGGAAGGAACCATTCCTTTTCTGAATCCGGGAATATTTGCTTTTTTCGCGTATTGCTTCAGGCTCTTTTCAAACGACGGCAGGTATTCATCTTTTTTTACCTCAACGATGAGTTTATCGGTAAGGGGAGCAATGTTTTCTCTCGTAATCGTTGCCATAATAATTTTTGTCTTCCCATCGGGATTTAAAAATGATTTCTTTAAAAAAAGAAGTGCGGATGGAGGGAGTCGAACCCACACGCCTTGCGGCGCTAGATCCTAAGTCTAGTGCGTC
>JAFAEW010000038.1 GCA_023423835.1 Bacteroidota bacterium
TGTCAGCTATTTCGAGGATGGCATCTTCCTCAACCAGCATCTCGTCGAAGGTTATATTTTGATTAAGCTTTACATGGTTGCCGCTTGATATAATAATGTTACGGGCAGTAAAATCAGGATAAGTCGGTGCCTGCCGCCAGCTCAGTGTATCTGAAGAAATTTGCCAGGTACAGGGAGATTCGAAATTACCCGAGGCTTTTGACCGGAAATATAAATTTGCGCTGGTACTTGGCGTAGTGCCTTTAATCAGGATATCTTCGATATGATTTGTTCCTCCCAATGAAATCGTTGATCCATCTACCGAAACGTTGGAGTTGACCAGCCACCTGATGAAGACAAGTGGCTGATTATTGCAGGCGGGTGGAAGCGGAAGATTAGGAGATGTAGTCCAGACGGTTGTGCTATTGATCGTGATATTTCCGGATGGAATGTCGGTCCAGCTTCCCGCGTTTCCCACCTTGTATTGCAATTTAAAGTCTCGTGGTCCCTTGGCCGATGACTTCTGTTTGAAAGACATCAGCAAGGTCTGATAACCGGTAGTTTCGAGACTGATCAACCAATATTTTGAGCCGGTTCCATCCTGCCACCTGCTCGCACTCAAGGCAGAAGAACTCGAACCGCCGGCTCCGGTCACAAAACGAATGGTTGCTCCCGGATCCACCACGGCAGAAATTTCGCGGGTTGTGTTTGTAGAAGTTCCGGCATCGGCAATAAAATCGCGGTCATCGAAATTCCAATGCACGAGCGTGGAAGTTACAGCTCCTGAGGCGGTAACGTTGAACGCACTGCTCAGCGCCGAAGTTAATGCGCCGGCATTTGCCGTAAGCCGGATATTGTTTTCCATTACCTGCGGTGAAAGGTTGTCAAAAACCAAAAAGCCTTCAGATGCCATCCCTGAATTGCCCGTTAAGTAACCGCAGGTTGTAGACTCAATCTGGAGGTTTATGGTCGAGGAATCATCAAGATCGCGGTTGCCGAAAATGTCAACCGCCTCCACAGAAACCGCAGGAGAAATCAGTGCCGCTGCAAGGGTATTCGAAGGCTGCTGAACGAATCTCAACTGAGTTGCAACAACCGTAATCACGTTCTTGTTTTTGGCGGACTGAACAACTGTTCTTTCATTTTTAAACTGCGAGGAAATTGTGGAATCTTCCGTGCGGAATGATCTGGCGTCAACCGCAAAGGAAATGCGCCGGCCATCGATGGATTTTTGGATGACCGAAGGAAGTGACTTTTTGAGTTTTATTTTCAAATAGTAAGTTTTCGTTGACCCGTCGGCCACAGAACCGAAAGTTTCAGGGTCGGGTTTGAATACGATCGCATCCGAATGAATTCGACCGCTTATTACTTCCACTCCAACGAAAAGCGATGCTTCAGAAACGTTACTCGCCCAGTCTTCGATTTGATTATATTTTCCTTTTCTGATAACCATCTCGCGAATCAGCGTAGGGAGATCGTCGGAACCTTCGTCCCGCACGGCAAACGAAAACTGAAAGCTTTGCTCTCCGGGTTTATCACCAATCGATGAGATATAGGTATCGCTGTTGTCTTCAATAGGCACAACAACCGATTCTTCCTCAGCAGCATTGAGGACAATTTCCGGCGGGTCATTGGAAATGGAGAGGAACGGGATAATCAAAAAACATTCAGCCAGGATAAGGGTTTTCAGGGGAGGAGACATCGATATTTTGCGAAAAGGGTTTTTATACATGGTCTAGTGGTTTTAAGGAAAGATTGAATAGTAAATATAAATTTTTTCAGCGAAAGGTGGAAATATATCGGGCAGAAAAAGTAAGCGTGATTTTTTTTAGTTTAATTAGGATTTTCCGGAGCAATAGAGCGGACAAGACCGGTTTTTTTAGGGCCGCACGCTCGATTCTTTTATCACTCCCATCACAAATATACTTTGAAGATGGCCAATGTTTTCTGCTTGTCCTAATTTGTTTACGTGAAAATCGTAGTACGAATTCATGTCTTTTACGGCCACCTTCAGCATGAAATCAAATTCGCCGGAAATGCTGTAACATTCAATTACTTCATCCATCTGTTCTATCAAAGCAATAAATTTTGCGCCTTCTTTTTTGCTGTGTTGGCGGAGTGAAATGTAACAGAGCACGAGGAGACCTTTGCCAATCATCCTGCGATTTATAAGGGTTGTATATTTTTCGATCACGCCGGACGATTCCATTTTCCTGATTCGTTCATACACCGGTGTGGTGCTCAAATGAATAGCGTCTGCAAGTTCGCGGATAGTCATTTTTGCATTGTCCTGTAGCAATCGCAAAATGGCAAAATCCTTTTCATCCATCAGTTGTCCGCCCGCAGCATAAATTTCCGATCTTTGCTCTTTTGACATTCTGTTTCCGCCGGTTTTCCTAAAAGTAAAGCCTTTTCTAAAATTTTTTCCTAAATAATGGAAGAATCACCATCTTTTTTTTCTATCAGCTATCTTTGTACGGCTAAAAATGAAATTATGTCTGATGTAAAACAAAAAATTGATCTTACGCTGCCCTATAAAGTAAAGGACATCAACCTTGCCGCCTGGGGAAGAAAAGAAATACGGCTTGCGGAAGCCGAAATGCCGGGTCTGATGAGTCTTAGGAAGGAATATGCGGCCTCGCAGCCATTAAAAGGAGCAAGGATTGCCGGTTGTCTTCATATGACGATTCAAACCGCGGTTTTAATAGAAACGCTGGTTGCACTGGGTGCGGAAGTTCGCTGGAGCTCCTGCAATATTTTCTCTACCCAGGATCACGCCGCTGCTGCAATTGCTGCTGCCGGAATCGGCGTTTTTGCATGGAAGGAACAATCTGTGGAAGAAGCGGACTGGTGTATCGAACAAACCTTATTTTTCGGAAGTTTCGATCGTCCTTTAAATATGATTCTTGACGATGGCGGTGACCTCACCAACATGGTTTTGGATAAATATCCTGAGCTTATTCAGCATCTTAAAGGCATATCCGAAGAAACAACAACCGGCGTACATCGTTTGTATGAAAGAATGGCAAATGGAACGCTTCCCGTTCCCGCGATAAATGTCAACGACAGCGTTACCAAATCAAAATTTGATAACAAATACGGATGTAAAGAATCGTTGGTGGATGCAATCCGCCGCGCCACAGATGTAATGCTGGCCGGAAAAGTAGCGGTTGTGGGTGGATACGGTGATGTTGGAAAAGGATCCGCTGCTTCACTCAGGGGTGCAGGATGCCGCGTAATCGTTACCGAGGTTGATCCTATTTGCGCCCTTCAGGCGGCGATGGACGGGTATGAAGTTAAAAAAATGATTGATGCGGTTAAAGAGGCCGATATCATCGTTACTGCAAGCGGATGCCGTGATCTGATTACCGAGAAGCATTTCAGAAACATGAAAGACAAAGCCATTGTTTGCAACATCGGACATTTTGATATTGAAATCGACATGGCCTGGTTGAATGAAAACTATGGCAACACAAAAGACACGATTAAGCCGCAGGTTGATTTGTATAATATCGATGGAAAAGATATCATCGTTCTGGCAGAAGGAAGATTGGTAAACTTAGGATGTGCTACCGGACATCCGAGCTTCGTGATGAGTAATTCATTTACCAACCAGGTGCTTGCGCAGATTGAGCTGTGGAATCAGCATGAAAACTATGAGAATAAGGTATATGTTTTACCGAAACATCTCGATGAGAAAGTGGCAAGGTTGCACCTTTCGAAGATTGGTGTTGAGCTCGACGAGCTGACCGATGCACAGGCAGGTTACCTTGGCGTGCCGAAAGAAGGACCTTTCAAATCAGATTTATACCGGTACTAGTTTATTGCCGGTCCACCGGATTTATCGAAAACCTCCGTTTTATCTTCGGAGGTTTTTTTACATATGTAACAAAATCAGCGTTTTATCGTTTAGAGAAAAATGAAAAAGAACGTATCTGTCTTTTTACGCATGCACCTGCTCACCTTCCTGTTTGTGGCAGCGTTTTGCAGCGACCTAAGTGCACAACAAAGCGCACCTTATCAACAGGCAATCGGCCTAAAGTTGCCGGGCGGATTTTCAGCCACCTACAAGAAATTTCTTACGGCTACCCATAATCTTGAAGCGCAGGCAACCATCTGGAACAAAGGATTTAGAGTGAGCGGATTGTACGAATTCAATTTCTACTCTTTCCCTTCCGTTGAAAACCTTTCCTGGTTTGTTGGACCGGGAGCGCACATCGGTTTTTGGAAAGACGCTGATAAGAAGGATTATGGCAGTAAATTTGATTTTGGTATTGACGGTATCATCGGCCTTGATTATAAATTGAAAGATCTACCCATAAATATGAGTCTTGACTGGCAGCCTTCCATTACCCTGGCAGGATCTACCGGCTTTTCTCCCGTGTTTGGAGGTTTTGCTATCAGATATACATTTTAATTATTAAAACGATTACCAACAATGAAGAAAGGATTTCTTTTTCTATGCCTGTTTATGAGCATCGGTTTTTTTTCACAAGCACAAAGTCAGGGGTACAATTATCAAACAGCGTTGGGATTAAAATTCTATCCAACGGCCGTAAGTTTGAAGCATTTTACAACCAATAATGTGGCTCTTGAAGGACTCGCCTATTTTTGGGATGATGGCGTTCGATTCACCGGCTTGTATGAGATTCACGGTGATATTTCAGGTGCTCCTGGATTGAAATGGTATGCAGGTCCGGGTGTGCATATCCAGTTCTGGAATGATAAATGGAAGCGTCATTATCAAAACCGTGACGGAGGGCTGGCAATCGGAATTGATGGCGTGCTGGGACTGGATTATAAGTTTAATGATGTTCCAATCAACCTCAGTGTTGACTGGCAGCCGTCGTTTAATTTCATCGGCTACAACTATTTCGAAGGTGGCTGGGGCGGCCTCGGTATCCGATACACTTTTTAGGCGTCCTGATACTATTAAAAAAACCGGTTGATATGCGACCGGTTTTTTTATATCCTGACTCAAAACCAAAAGATTCTGCTCTGGTAGGTTTTTCTTTTTTTGGGGTGAAAAAAAGCCGCATGCGAGGTGAAAAATCACATTCATCCATCCCTCGAACCTCATCAATTTTGCACCATCAATTAATCAAAAAAAATAGCAAACATGAAGAAAATGATTCTGCTCTCTTCCCTGTTCTTACTCATGGGATTTTTTTCGCAGGCGCAAATGGTTGAACAGAATTACAAGACAGCGGTGGGTATAAAGTTTTATCCTGCCGGACTAACCGTAAAACATTTCGTAAGTGACAAAGCGGCTGTGGAAGGGCTGTTATATTCCTGGACCTACGGAGCACGCCTTACCGCTTTATACGAGTTTCATGGAAACATCAGCGATGTGGAAGGCCTGAAATGGTATGCCGGCCCCGGCGCCCACCTGCAATTTTGGAAAAGCATCTGGAAGGGCGCTTATGGTGGTGTGGGACTTGGCATTGATGGTGTCGTTGGTCTGGATTATAAGTTTAAGGATCTTCCCATAAACCTCAGTGTTGACTGGCAGCCATCTTACAACATTACCGGTTGGAGTCATTTTGAGGCCGGCTATGGCGGCGTGGGTATCAGATACACCTTCTAAAAGAGGTTTTTGAAGGAAAGGCGAGAGGCTGCATCACCATGCGGCCTTTATTTTTTTCATCCGTTTCCTCAACTTTAAGGACACATTTATATTACCATTTCATTTCACCCATTATTAAAAAACTTTATTTCCTTTGCCGAAACTTATAGCTATGCCGAAAAATATGTTTACAGCGGCCATTCTTGTTGCAGCTGTATTATTTTCTCATGATGTACATGCACAAAAGAAGAAGTCGGAAAAGATCGTTTACATCGATCGTTCAAACATGGATCTTACCGTAAATCCCGGAGACAATTTTTATTTGTATGCAAATGGAAACTGGCTGAAAAACAATCCCGTTCCTGCTTCAAAAACGCGGTGGGGAAGTTTCGATGTGCTCGCCCAGAAAAGCGCCGAAAGATTACGTGAACTTGCTGAGGAAGCTGCTGCAAATCCCTCCAAAAACGCAATCATGCAACGGGTGGGCGATTTTTACGCAAGCGCGATGGACAGTGCAAAGATTGAAGCTCTTGGTTATACGCCCATCAAAGAACAATTGGAATATCTGAAATCCATTAACGATAAGTCGCAGGTGCTTAAAGCCATAGCGGGAATGAGAACCGAAGGAATAGGCGGCATCTTATTCGGATTTTACATCAGCCAGGATGATAAGGATGTGAACCAATATATTCCAAAATTCAGTCAGGGCGGAACCTCATTGCCCGACCGGGATTACTATTTGAAAGACGATGCGAGAAGTAAAGCCATTCGCGCAGCGTTTTTAAGTTATATGAGTGATTTGTTTTCCATGACGGGTGATGATCCGGCTCTGGCAAAAAGCAAAGCCGGATCCGTTCTTGACCTGGAAACTGCTTTGGCAAAAATTCAGCTCAGCAGAGTGGAAATGAGAGACCCGAAGAAAACCTACAACAAATTTTCGGTTGCCGATTTTTCAAAAACAACACCCGGATTCGATTGGAAGCAGCTGATGGCTGACATGAAGATTGAAAATGCCGATAGCGTTTTGGTAAATAACCCGTCTTTCTTTCAGGCTGCAGATGCACTTTTTACTGCCGTTCCTTTAGAAACATGGAAAGCCTACCTCCAATGGGCAGTTCTAAAAAATTCTGCTTCTTCTCTGAGCAGCGCGTTCGTCAACCGCCAGTTTGAATATACAAAGGTGCTGACAGGACAGAAAGAAATTACACCGAGATGGCAGCGGATGAGCCGTTTAACAGACGGTTCGCTGGGAGAGTTGATTGGCCAGTTGTACGTTGAGAAATATTTTACACCGGCAGCCAAAGAAAGAATGTTGAAACTGGTTAATAACGTGCAGCAAACTTTTGCAGACCGGATCAGCAGATTGGATTGGATGAGTGATTCTACCAAAGAGCAGGCATTGGTAAAACTCAATGCGATCGTCAATAAAATCGGATTTCCTGATAAATGGGAAGAATATAAGGGTGTGGTGATCGATAGAAACGATTTTATGGGAAATCTGAAAAGCATCAGCACCTTTGAGTACAATAAGATGGTCAGCAAAATGGGAAAACCGGTTGACAAAACCGAATGGGGAATGACGCCTCCAACCATCAATGCTTATTATCGGGCCAGTAACAATGAGATTGCATTTCCTGCGGGAATTTTGCAGTTTCCATTCTTCGATTTCGGAGCCGACGACGCCGTTAACTATGGGGGCGCGGCAGCCGTCATCGGCCATGAATTAACCCACGGCTTCGATGATCGCGGCCGGCAATATGCAGACGATGGTAATCTTAAAGACTGGTGGACGGAAGGCGATGCGTCCCGGTTTACAGATCTGGCCCAAAAAGTTGTTCAACAGTTTGATGCCTACACCGTGAATGATTCACTGCATGTATACGGAAAATTGACACTGGGAGAAAATATCGCAGACCTTGGCGGACTGAACATCGCCTATGAGGCGTTCAAAAAAACCGAGCAGGGAAAAAGCGATAAGAAGATTGACGGATTCACACCCGATCAACGCTTCTTTTTAAGCTGGGCACAGGTTTGGCGTTTAAATATTCTTCCTGAATTTGCGGCACAACTGATTCTTACCGATTCCCACGCACCTGGTATGTATCGGGCGAACGGACCGATCAGCAACATGGATAGTTGGTATGAAGCCTTCAACATTAGGCCGGGGGATAAAATGTATAAGCCGGAAAACGAACGGATTAAGATTTGGTAATAAATGGGGAGTTGAAAAACTCCCTTTTTTTATCCCCAAAACTTTTCTTTTTTACTGCGGGAACCAACTTCTAAACCGAAGTGGTCGAAATCAAAACTAAAGGTTTAAGTATGGCATTTCAATTGCCTGATAAAGGAGCGAGCAGTTTAAAATGGTTCCCAAACTGAAGTTCTCCTGAAACACCAAAGACCGGGGAGGAGGCAAGGTTAGAAATTTAGTGCTGAAAGAACATGGATAACAGGAAAATTTATGGCAACAAATGAATTATCAACGTCATCGGAAAGTAATTGGAAGGAAATAGACAAGATTCCGGTGACAAGCAGAGGCGTTTTCACGTTTGGTGATTGCAGGATTGAGCTGACGAATGTAGAACATCAGGTCTGGAAAGGTATTACCAAAGCCGAACTGATGGAATATTATCATTCTGTTGCTGATTTGATATTGCCCTACCTCAAATCGCGGCCGTTGTCTCTCCATCTGAAGCCATACGCTGCCACGGCGCCCGGTCTGTACATCAAGGATATGGAAGGACGGCAGCCTGACTGCGCCGATATTTATCAAACGAAGAGAAAGCACAGGAAATCCGGACGAAGGGATATTATCGACTATTTAGTTTGTAACAATGAGGCCACTTTGTTGTATATGATCAACCTCGGCTGTATCGATATTAACCCCTGGAATACGAAAATAGGAAGCATCGATCAGCCCGATTATATTGTGATTGACCTTGATCCTTCAAAAGACGATTTTTCCATTGTTGTAAGATCAGCCCTCGCTGCGAAAAAGGTTTTCGATAAACTGGGTTTGCATTCTTTCATCAAAACATCGGGAAAAACGGGAATGCACTTGTTTCTGCCCTGTGAAGGATTTGGTTTTCGGGAAGCAAGATCAATCGCGGAGAACATCTGTCGTAAAATTAATGCACTTATTCCGGATATAACAACCACGGCGGTTTCAATCAGTGAAAGGGGCGACAGCCTTTATCTCGATCCTAATCAAAATGATGAGACG
Source organism: Bacteroidota bacterium (assembly GCA_023423835.1). GTDB lineage: Bacteria > Bacteroidota > Bacteroidia > Chitinophagales > Chitinophagaceae > JAFAEW01. The sequence continues at coordinate 8,769 of JAFAEW010000038.1, forward strand.
GATACGATCGCTTCTGTCTATTCTGTTCGGCCCTATAAGATTCCGGCTGTATCAACGCCTTTGCAGTGGAATGAAGTGAATGATGATCTGAATCCCGCAGATTTCACGATCGACACCATTCAGCAAAGGCTGTCAAAAAAAGGAGACCTGTGGAAAGATCTTCAGGATAAAGAAGTCAAATCGAAAAATAGCCTCGTATTAAAAGGTTTACTTTTGGATTGATCGATTCTTCAACGCATTCAAATGCAAAAAAAAGGCCGCCCTAAAATGAGCGGCCTTGTCAGTTCAAAACGAATTGACTGATTCCCTATTTTAACCTCGTCCTTTAATGAGTTTGATCGTTTTCACCTGATCGCCCTGTTGGATCCGGAGAATATAAAGTCCTGACGGAAGGTCTTTTCCAAAAACGTAGGTTTCATGTCCGCTGCCTTTGGTTTGATAAACCTTGTTGCCGTACATATCGGTTACCATCAGGTTCACAGGATCGTTTGCGACCGTTTTGATGCTTACCGCGAAGTCTGAATAAGATGGATTGGGATAAGCTTTAAGCTCGATCCAATCTGTTAACACTTCGTAATTCCTGGTTGCAAGACGTGTTTCAGAACCGGCACCTATGAGGCAATTTCCGGTGCCGTTTGCGATTGTCGTTTTCACAAACCGTACACATCCCAGCGCATCCTTCGCATAAACAGTATAGTTTCCTGCTTTTAAGCCGATAAACCTGGACGATTTGGTGTAATTGACATTATCGAGGCTGTAGGTGTAAGGCGCTTTTCCTCCGGTAGCACTTGCGGTGATACTTCCATCGCTACCGTTTTGACAGCTCACATCTGTCTTGCTATCGATACTTACCACGATCAGCTCAGGTTGCGGAATCGTTGCTGTTGCAGTGGCTGTACATCCGTTTGCATCGGTTATTGTTTTGGTATAGGTACCCGCTCCGAGGGTAAAGAAGCCCGCCCCTTTATAGGGTGCCACTCCTCCGGTTGCGATTACTTCAACTGTTATTTTCTCGCCATAGCAAAGGATGTTGCCCGGACCTTTTGAAATCTTCAGCTTATCCGGTTGGGTCACCGTAGCTGTTGTACTGGCAGAGCATCCGTTCTTGTCCTTCACCGTATAATTGTAAATACCTGCTTTAACAGAATAAGAACCGGTGCCATAATAAGGTGCAGTGCCGCCTGTTGCCGCTACCGTGATAGTGGTTTTTCCATCATTGCAGAGGATAGCCGGGAAACTGGCAGAAACAGTGAGTTCGCCAGGCTGACCAATAACAATTTCTGCTACAGCCTGATTATTATTGGCATCTGTAACGATAAACTGATGCGTTCCGGCAACTGCATTAAAGGTGCCGGTTCCGGTGTATGGTGCTACGCCTCCTTCTGCCGTGATGGTGACGGTCGTTGTTCCGCCATAACAGGTGATTGATCCTGCTGCTGTTGCACTCGCTTTCAGCGGCTGAATGTTTTCCCATACGATGGATGTGGTTGTGCTACATCCGTTTGCATCCGTAATATTGAAGGTGTTTTCTCCCTCAACCGCTATGAAAATCCCCGTTCCGGAATAGGGCGCAGTTCCGCCGGAAGCAGCTACTTCAATTTTTGTTTGTCCCCCGACATCCAGCAGCCTTGAAGTCGCTGTTAATACGGCAGGTTCTGCGATGTTAACGGATGAAGTGGCGGTGCAGCCATTTGCATCGGTAATTGAATAGGTATAAGTTCCGGCACCTACTGCAAAGACGCCTTCACCTGTATAAGGAGCTGTTCCGCCATTTCCTGAAACGTTCAGTTGCGTATTACCTCCGTTACAAAGGATGGGATTTGAATTGAACAAAATCTGCAGAGAATCCGGTTGTGTAACCGTTACCTGTGTAACTGCTGTACAGCCGGCGGCATCGGTAACCGAATATTCATAATTTCCGGCCATCACTGTAAACAGACCTTCGCCGGTATACGGAGCGGTTCCGCCGTTTGCCAAAATGGTGATCTCTGCGTTTCCGCCGTTACAAACTACAGGATTGGTAGTTGCAACTACTGACAGCAGTTCAGGTTGTAAAACGGCAACAGATGCAGAAGTTGCACATCCGTTGGCATCGGTGATCTGGTACTCATAATTGCCGGCTGCCAGGGTAAACAAACCTTCGCCCGTATAAGGAGCGGTTCCACCGGTTCCTGAAATGTTTACTTCTGTTGTTCCGCCATAGCAGAGGATTGTTCCCGCAGTCGCAGTGATTGATAATGAATCCGGCTGAGATATGATGACTTCAATAGAATCAATATTTGCTTCAGCATCTGAGATGGTAAAGACGTGTCGTCCTGCACGCACTTCAAACCTTCCGGTTCCGGTATAAGGAGCGAGGCCACCGGTAGCCGTTACGTTCACAGTTGTTGTACCGCCGTAGCATGAAATTACACCGGCCGCTGCCTGTACAATCATTGGTTGCTCACCGGTTCCGATTTGCCAGAAGACGGATTTGGCAACGCTGCAATTGTTTGAATCGCTGATCACAAAATTGTTTTCCCCGGGATTTGGATTGAATAACCCGGTGCCCGAATAGGGGTAGGTGCCTCCGGTTGCCGTAACGAGGATCATAGGAATACCGTCTACATCTGTAATTTCCGCTTTTGCAGTCAGCGCCACCGGTTGGCGAACATCCACAACTGCGTCGGCTGTACAGCCGTTGGCATCAGAAATTTTGAATGTGGAATTACCGGCGAAAATCGTATACGTGCCTTCTCCTACGTAAGGAGCAATTCCTCCGGTTGCTGTAACCAAAACCGAAGTAGAATCTCCGTTGCAAAGAATCGTTCCTGCCTCTGTATGGGCGAAAAGCTGTTCAGGTTGAGCTGCTTCTACTGTGGTAGATACAACACAGCCATTTGAATCGGTAATGGTAAATTCGGTAGTTCCTGCGGCCAGTGCAAATAGCCCTTCTCCCGCATAAGGTGCGATTCCGCCCGAACCGGTTATGGTTATCGTGGTAGAGTCGCCAAAGCAATGGATCGGATCAAAGGAATATTTGATTTCCACCGGCTCCGGTTGTTCAACCGTTATTTCTACAACTGCCTGCTGTCCGTTGGCATCTTCTACAGTATAGCTGTAGGTTCCGGCTTCCACGGTAAAGGTGCCTGTTCCTGAATAGGGCGCCACGCCTCCTTCTGCTGTAACCACCACCTCGGTAGTGCTGCCTGCACAACTGATCGTTCCGGTTGTGGCGATGGCAAACAATGGCGGATCTTTTTCCAGGAAAACGGAATCGGAAAGAGCACATCCATTGGCATCGGAAACCACAAATACATTTTGTCCTTCCACGAGATCAAAGGTGCCTGTTCCGCTATACGGCATCGTACCGCCGTTGGCAGAAATGATTGCCTTATCCATTCCATCAATGAGCGTGGTTGATATATTCATCTCAAGTTGCTGTGGCTCTGAAACACTGATGTTTTTGGAAATGAAACATCCGCCTTGTGAACCCACTTTCACCATATAATCCCCGGCTTTCAGATTTGATATATTCTGATCGCTTCCCAGGTAGTTATCCCCATTATACCAACTAAAGGTAAACGGACCTGAACCTCCGTCTAATTGCAACTGAACCGATCCGTTTTCTGCTCCGTAGCAAAGTGCATTTTGAACCGTTTCTATGATTTCGGGAGCGCTGTTTACGCCATTTCCGCGTAGTGCAAGATTAACTGAAGAAATTCCTCCGCCGGAAATTACGAGGGTCCGGTTGAAGTTATTCGCTGAAACCGGTTTGAATTTCACAAATACCGGTTGATTGATTGTATTGCCATATCCCTGCAATGTGAGGGTGGAGGAATACTCACCATCCTCAGTGGTTGAAAAACTGTAGTTTTCAGACGGCCCTATATTTACGTCTGAACCGTTTAATAATACCCCGTACAGCATAAATGAACTTACTTTTTCAGCCGAAATACAAACCTCATTAAAATCAACCGTTGTTGTGGAAGGATAAAGGGTTGCTGTGGTTGCAAAAGACACGTCTAAATAGCTGAAATTGGAGAGACCGCAATTATTTCCTGCAGTCACTTTCAACCTTCCGGTATTTCTTCCCCAGGTTGAAACGATAGTAGAATTCCGGTATTCATCGATCTTGCCGTTATTCGGTAGCGTCCAGTTGAAAGTAATGCCTTCTACCGATGGAACGGAGTAGGTCAATCCCGGTTGAAACGCAGTAACGATGGAAGGCCCGCTGATCATTCCCGGATCGGCCGGTAAAGCGGTAAGCGCTTTTATTTGAACCGGGCTTTCGCCGCAGGCATTGTTTGCCGTTACGGACAGGTTGCCGGTTGAAAAATTGCTGTTTGCCAATAGTTGAACCGATAAGCCGTCCGCTGAGGTTGAATGGATGGTGCTGTTGTCTGCGGCCGTCCAGGTATAACCGGTTGCATTGGCTACCGGTTCGATCGAAAAGTTAAACAATCCGCCTCCGCATATTCCTCTTGCATCCGCCTCGGCCCCGGTGATCAGAGCCGGCTTTAAAGGTGCGAGTCCGCTGCCATTGGCCACATTAATCGTTTTTGATGAAACGCAGCCGTTCGCATCGGTTACGGTATAGGTACTTCTTCCGGAACCTGCAGAAAACGCGCCTGTACCGGTGTAGGGGAATGTGCCGCCTTCAGCCTGCACGTAAACCATCGTTGTTCCGTTTTTACATTCCATCGGATCTGAAGACAGCGTAACAGACAGTGGCGCCGGCTGAGGAACTGTAAACGTTTCAGTGGTTGTACAGCCGAGGTAGGAGGTTACTGTTACCCTGTAATTCGAGGCCGACAATCCCTCAATATCCTCTGCGGAAGAATCATAAATGCCCGGTCCGGCCCAACTGTAGGTAAACGGTCCCGTTCCGCCGGACACGGTGAGATCGATTTTGCCGTTATTGTCACCAATGCAGGAAACCGAAGCCAGTTGAGCACTGAGGGCCGGACTGCTGTTGATAGCCGCTGCTTTTACTTCTACTCCTGCCGGAAGGCTTCCTCCGCCTGTCACCGGGATCACCGCAGAAACGGTTCCTTCTGTTTGAGGAAAGTATTTTACGAAGATGATCCTGCTGTTGATGTTTCGGCCATAGTCTGTAAATGAATAAGTATCAGAATAGGTTCCTCTTTCGGTCTTGGAAAATTTAAACCCGGGAAGGGGACCCACAATTACAGGCGAACCGTCCAGATCTTTGGCGCTGACTGTGAGTGGCTGGGCGTTGGTAGCCCCATTTATACAAACGGTTTCAAATTCGGGCAAGCTTGTGGCTGAGAGAGCGATCGCGCCTGACACAACAATAATCGTTTGCCGGGATACGGTGGAGATTGCATTGCAGGAATTTTTTGCAGTTACGGTAACATCGCCGTTTGTAATTCCCCAATTTACGGTAATCATATTGGTCGATTGACCGGAAACGATCGTAGCAGAAGAAGGAACGGTCCACTCATAGCTCATTCCCGGAAGTTGTTCAACACTATATACTAATCCGCTCTGTCCGGGCATTACAGAAGTGAAGCCGGTAATCTGACCCGGAGCTCCGGGCACGAGGTTAAGCATTCTCGTTTGCGCAGCGCTCACACCACAAGCATTTGCAGCCGTAACGGAGATATTGCCGCCGGTAAAGTCAGGAAATACCTTCAAGGTAATATTCGTACTGTCGAAGTTCGAGGCGATAATTTCGGTTTTTGCAGGCAGGCTCCAGGTGTAAGAACTTGCTGTGGATACCTGGCTGACGGAAAATTCAAATTCGCCGCCGCCGCAAAGCCCTTGTTTATCGGCGAGGGGGGAAGCGATGGTTCCGGGTTTTGCAGGAGCGATAAGCGTTCCGTTCGGAACATTGATAGATCCCTTTTTCACACAACCGTTTGCATCGGTAATCGAATAGTTTTGATTGCCGGATGAAACGTTGAAAATTCCGATTCCTTCATAAGGAAGCGTTCCGCCGGTGCCATTGACATGTAAAGTAGTAGTGCCGTTTTTACAGATCATTGGATCGATCGAAATTTCCGCTCCCAATACCGGTGGTTCGGCAATCACGAAGCTGGTATCAAAAGAACAACCGGCAAATGAACCGATCGTCACCCTATAGGTATCGGGCGCCAGGTTGCTGATGGCGGAACTGCTCGATTTGAATGTTGAGCTGTTTGACCAACTAAAGCTAAATGGACCGGCTCCGTCTGAAATGGCCAGGTCGATCCCGCCATTTCGTAAGCCATAACAACTTATTGGCGTAATGATGGGTTGCAGGCGTGGCGTGCTGTTTACAGCCACCGCCTTTACCGGTACCAGAATATCACGCATGCCGCCACCGCTGATAATAAAATTGCCGGAATAGGATTTTGCTTCCTTCGGTTTAAACTTCACATAGATTGTCTGGTAGAATACAGCTCCATAGTCTTTCAGCACGAGCGAATCTGTGTACACACCGTCGCTGTCTTTTGAAAATTCATATCCTTCGGAAGAATGAAGTATAACGTCTGTCCCGTTCAAGTATGAACCCGCCACTACAAAAGATTTCGGCAGCGAACTTCCATTGACACAAATGGTGTCGAATGAAGGCGCAGAAAGCGCATACATTCCAAAATCGGCGATGCCCTGGTGTGAACGAGCAAGTTCTACCAAGGTAAAAATTACATCTTCAGTTCCGGTACTTTTGATATAAAAGTCAGAATTCCGGATACCGCGGTTTCCGAAATATACATCGTTGAGGGTAACGGTGGTTTTTTTCCATGAACCACTGTTGTTGCAGTTAATCTCGATCGAACCTTTATCGGTTTCATCCAGCGCATCGTAATAGAGTTTCCAGCTACCGAATCCTTTATCGAGATAGGTGATATCGATGGTTACGGGATATTGTCCATTGACCGGCGCATTATTCAAAAAGAGGTCATCTACATTAAAGTAAAGAGCATCTTTGTTGGAAGCGAGTTCAAATGACCTTCCAAACTTCCCGTAGATGGTATTCATGTCCGATGATGGAATGTTCCAAAATCCTACGGAGGTTTCATTGGCATCTATCTGATGAAGATAGCGGTCATAGTTTCCACGCAGTACGCGCCATCCGACATCATTGTAACCGGTGGCAGCGAGGTTGCCAAGATCAACGGTTGCCATTGCAGCAGTAACGTCTTCGAGAAGCGCTCCATATCCTGAAAATTTCTGCTGAATGTTGCGATAGCGGTCTGCATTAAACGGCGCTACTTCTCCAAATTCGGAAGCCGGAAATCTTATGGAATCTGATGCGTCGAGTGCGTCTTTTAAAGCGCACATGGCTACATCGCTTTTCACGGGATCCTTCTTTCCGGCATATTTATTAAAGAATGCGAGGGAAGGTTTATGATATGGATTTTGAATAATTTCAGGTGTTTCGTTGGGCCAGTCCAACCCCCAATGAATGTTGTAAGCCAATGTGGCAAACATATTTTTATAAGGATCCTTTACCCACCAGCCGGCAGTGGTATTCGGTCCTGAAATTTCCGATCGTGAACGGAAAAAATCCCCTTGCTGGGGTTTATTCATATAGTCGTACAGCCAAGTCATCCGGTCAAGGTCATAATTATATCCATAACCTTTTGCCATTGCGGGTGCTTTCAACCAGCCGCCGGGAGCATTTTGTATCAGCCAGTCAATCTGGTCTTTCCCGGTCTTATTCGGATTATTTAGGAGCCGGATTTTTGGGTTTGATTTTGAGTAAGCGGAATAATAGTAGGAGGTGAATTCCTTAAACAGGTCAAAGAAATCGGAGTCGTTTAATTGATATTGCGGATCTACGATTCCCTTATAACTGATATAGTCGCCCGTGTTTCCAAAGGCTGTTTGAACGGCCAATATTTTTTCACGCACGTAAAACGGCATCGTTTCAACATGCTGCTGAACCGAGTCGATCATTCTTTTGAAATAGGCTTTGTACAACGAGTCCTTATAGTAGGGCGCATAACCGGTAACCAGGCCGGAAGAATCGCGTTCCATTACTTTCGGAACACCGTTTTCAAACAACCAGTCCGGAGCATCTTCTTTGGTATATATACAAAATACAATGGGAAGGCCGTCGCTGGCGCGGCTTGCCATCTCACTATCAAAAGCCGTCCAGTTAAATACATTCGGTTGCGGTTCAATATCCTTCCACTTCTGGTTACACAACCGGCCTTTTATCTCAGGGTATAAAACGCTGGATAAAGGTGGTGACCAGGCCTGCCAAATTCCGAAGTTATAACTGGTAGTATCTGAAAATTGTGCCCTTACCTCCGTAAAAGGGGTCAGCAGAAAACAAAGCATGATAACAGATGCCAGGTTTTTCATAATTATGGATTTATTTGATAAAGCAGTTAATCAAGTGAAGGAGAACCAATTGCTCCCTCATAAGAAAAAAAAACAGTTAATTGAAAAACAGTTAGTTTTGATTGTCGCTACGTATCGCTGTAATTACCTGTCTGCCGCCTCTCTCAGAGAAACAGTTTTTTCACTCTTCAACAATGACAATTGGCGGACAAATAAGTTTTTCATATAAGACATTTTACTTTGGAAATTGGAGTGTTTTTTTGAACACGAAGCAAAAATTAGATAAAGTTTTATTATGTATTGTGTTTTGTCCTAGTTTTTTATACAATTTTAATTGTTATTATATGTTTTAATTTCATTTTAAGCTTCTTTAAAGATTCAACGGTATTTCCAGTCATTCGTAAGGATAGAGAAGTTTTTATCTGCCGAATAAGAAGTATCGCCAAAATTTTTCCATCCCGGGAACCGTTGATTTTTTCTGTTGATTACCTGGGGGGCAGGATAATTGTATCAGTTTTTATTTTTTAAATAAGGAACATTGCGATGCGTATTTTCATTTACTTTTTCGTGTTTTTAGGCCTGTCTGGTTGCACCAACAACTCGCCGGAAAAAAGCGTCGGTACAATCGATTCTGTGAAAACAGATTCAGTTGTCGATACCCATCAGAATCAAACCATAACGGCGGACAGGATAATTCTCCCCGGAGAAAAGGTGGGACATATTACTATTGGAGCGAATGCTGCAGATCTTGATTCTATTTTAGGAGCTCCCGACAGATCTGATGCTGCAATGGGAAAAGCCTGGTTAACCTGGATGGGGAAACGCGATGATCATAACAACGAAACACAGCTTGACATTTACACGACCTACTCAGATAGTACAATGAGCAAAAAAACCGTTCAACAGATAAGAACCACTTCTTCTTACTTTTCGACTGTCTCCGGAATTCATGTTTATTCGGATCTCGAAAAGATCAGGGAGGCTTTTCCGCCGATTCAGAAGGTGGCAACCTATCGGGAAGGAGAAAGAGAATTTCAAATTTATGATGACAGGGAAGGTGGAATTGCCTTTGAGATCGTAACAGCCGGCGCTGAAGATATCTGCACAGGAATAATTGTACATCCCAAAGGTAAACCCGTAACCGATACTTACATGTACTTACATCCGGACATGCAGTTGATGAACCCTAAATCTTAAAGTGAAACGAGGAAGCTTGCAAATAATACCAGATCCAATGTGGCGTCACTTCGTTGTTTCACTGCCAAGTTGTTCGCCCAGTTTTTCGTAATTGATGTCATCGGGTTCCCAAAGCTCTATTTTGTTTCCTTCCGGATCAAGGATGTGCACAAACTTTCCGTAGTCGTAAGATTCGATTGCATCTAGAATCGTAACGCCGTTTTTCTTCAATTCCTCAACGAGGGCCTCAATATTTTCCACCCGGTAGTTGATCATAAAATCTTTTTCTGAAGGCTCAAAATATTTCGTTGTTTCCTTAAACGGGCTCCAGCTTGTAAATCCTTTTTTTGTACTGTCACTTCCCTGGTACCATTCGAAAACTGCTCCGTAGTTGTTGGTTTTCAAACCGAGATGAATATTGTACCACTGCCGCATCGCGACAGGGTCATTGCATTTGAAAAAAACGCCGCCTATACCGGTAACTTTTTTCATGTTTGTTTCTTTTACTGATTGTTTTGAAATGATGTCATTAAATGCAAACCCAAAATAGAATGAGCCGGCAACAATCAAAATTAGCAGGAATACTTTTTTCATTTGCTGATTATTTTATTTTCTACAAAACCGAAACAAGCCTTCGATCCGGGTTGCCAGTTGAAGTTTCGCCGCCGGCGGATCTGATGGCTACACGAATGTATTGCCTTATTGTTTACGCTTAATGTGGACCGATAGGGAATAACGGTGCAAATTGCTCAATAGCGAACCGGACGTTGAAGAGTGCGACGCAACGAAACTCAATAGTAGCAATGCAGCCGGGTAACAAAAAAAATGAAGATGATAAAAAAAGGCGCAGTGAACCTTCATTTATTCGAATGCTTCGTTGCAAAGTAACGCATTGACCATTGCACCTGTGAGATTTCAGCTGTAAACTGCATGCGCAACGGATCCCAGCAGTGCCGTGTTAATTCAACAACCTCGGCACTTCATCGTTTTTCAGTTATTGGTTCGTAATAAAATATCGTGGCACCTGACGGCAATGGTTTTACGGTGATGAGATTGAAAAAAATTCTCTGCTTTATCTGATCAAATAGTCGCTGACCTTTTCCTTCTACAACGGGATGAATGCAAAGCTGAAATTCGTCAATAAGGTCACTGTTCAGGAG
>JAFAEW010000043.1 GCA_023423835.1 Bacteroidota bacterium
GTTTGGATGAATTCTTTAAATCCGAGTAAGCTGTAGTAAACCTCGGTGCCTTTTTTAGTTTTCTTTTTCATCAAAAATCCGAAAACGACGATCAGCATACAGGTTACGATGAGAGAAACGCCCATCCAGATGTTGGTAAATTCGGTCAGGGCCCAAAATTGAAACGATAAAAACAATAATACCAGGCCGATGATGGGAATGGCTACGCTCAACCCTCTCGAGTATTTTTCGTAAAAGCGGCCTTTATCAATTGCCGATTCCAACTGTTTTTTTGCCTTCGCCATTTCAGAATACATATTGTTTTTCAAACTGCTTAATAAAACTTTATCACCCTTGTGAAAAATGGCGTTAAACATTGTCAGCGCAAATAAAGGCGTACCTGACGGCAATTCCTTCAGTTTTACAAATTCGTAGTCGGTGGTTTTTATCAACCCTAAGAACGCCTTGTTTTCAATTTCGTTGATCTGCAGATGACCTTCGGCTCCCCAATACGGAACGAGGGCCGTAAGATCCCGCCGGTTTAACTTGCCGTCTATCAGGTATCCGGCTTCACTCGGACTGATGTTTTCGGGCGGATAAAATTCTGTTTGTACGCTTCGTTTTGCATCCTTCCCATAGCGCTTCCATAGTAAAAACAATCCTGCAAAAAAACCGGCAGGCAACAACAGCCATGCAATTCCCCTGAAGCGATAGTCAGGTTTTTTGAGATAACCGTTGGGCATTTTCAATCCGATTGTCAATGCCTCATAAGGCGCCAACGGTTGCAATGTATGACCAACGAATGTTTGATTATCCTGCCAGTGTGCTATCGCATTTTCTTCATTCGATCCGTAATTTCCGGTGGCCAAAAACCATCCGGTTGTATCGGCTAAGGGATTAAAAAAATGAACGGAAAAATTTGCCGAATCAATCTCCGTATCCCACTCATTTCCAACCAGATTAAAATATAATTCTGAGTGGTCTTTAAAAAAGCTGATCGCATTCAACACACGGTATTCGATCACATACTGCACATTTGAGGGCGCATACTTTTCCGCCGACCCGATTTTTATGGTTTTGTAATCTCCCTCTGTTGATACTTTAAACTCCTGTCCCGGAACTTTTATATCCTCCACCACCGTTCGTACAGTATTTCCTGAAACCATTTGCAGGTCAGCCTTTTCAACCCCTTCAGCAGTTGGCCTGAGCTTGTATTTGAACGGGATTTTGCGGATGATGCCGTGCCGGGGTTCATTAAATACTACACGAAGATCTTCGGTGATATTTAAGGATGCATCTTCATTCACGCTGATCGTTATGTTGTAATTCTCTATGTAATACGGCCGTTTATCCGGCGACTGGCAAAACAGGATGACCGGAAAGCATACGAACGGTAAAATAAATAAGAGCCTTCTCATTCCCTTAAAATTTTACCTGCACGTTTTCAGCTTCCTGCGGGCTTTCCAGTTCATAGAATTCTTTCGGTTTGAATCCCGCCATGTTCGCTACGATTACCCCCGGAAACTGCTGAATGGCCGTATTATAATCTCTCACTGTTGCATTGTAATATCGCCTCGCATTTCCTAGGTCGGTTTCAATATTTTGAAGAGCCGATTGCAATTCAAGAAAGTTTCGGTTTGCCTTCAACTCAGGATAATTTTCTGCCACTGCCAATAATCCGCGCAGCGCTCCCGTGAGCATTTGGTTGCTTTCTGCCGTCGCCTGTACATTGCCGGGAGCAACAGATTGTGCAGCATTTCTCGCTTGAGTCACTTTTTCAAAAGTGCTGCTTTCATGGGCAGCATAACCTTTTACCGTTTCGACGAGATTTGGAATGAGATCGAACCTTTTTTTGAGGAAAACGCGGATGTCGCTCCAGCTGTTTTCCACCTTTATTCTTCCCCTTACCAAACCGTTGTACATCGCAATTATCCAAACGATCAAGACCACGATAATTGCAAGGATTATTAGAATCACCATAGAATGTTTTTTAGTTGATTAAGGAATAAATATAAGCTTATTGTCCTGAAAAAACTTTCTTGGAAAGAATAGGGAAAAGGTGAATAGGTGGAATGGGAAAGTGCCGGGAGGCCGCCGGTTTTGTTTTTTACATTACCTTCCTGAAAAATACGATCAGTGATAAAGCCGGTTATCTTTTTGATTTTAATTTTCGCTACCTTCTCTTCCGTTGCTCAATTCAATGACTCCGTTTATTATCAGTTTGGATTTTCGTCCACCGGAATCATCAATAAAACGGGAGATGCGAGTTCGTATATTCTAAACAATGGAATCAAATTTAATGTTGAAAAAAAGAAAATCTCGTTGAGCAGCGCTGCGTCCTGGATTTATGGCGAGCAGCAAAAAAGCCTGACCAATAACGATTTTTCCATCTTTGGCAATGTTGATCTTAATAAGAACGTTCACCCCTTGTATTATTGGGGATTGATAACGTATGATAAAAGTTATTCATTGAAAATCAACTACCGCTTTCAGGCAGGCGCAGGAGTGGGTTACACGGTATTTAAAAACGATAAATCAAACCTCGTATTGAGTGACGGATTTTTGCTGGAAGCAGGTGATCTCTACCGCTCCGATTTTGGACAGGACAATTATACGATCCTCAGAAATTCATTTCGCGTGAAATACCGTTTCAACATTAAAGACATTGTGATATTGGAAGGAACGGATTTTTATCAGCCGTCTATGAGTATATTGAAAGATTATATTGTGCAGGCAAATAACAGTCTTTCCATTCCATTGCGAAAGTGGCTCGCGATAACGGCCGCCATGACTTATAATAAGGTCAGCAGGACCGGCCGCGAAAACCTGATGTTTACCTATGGAATAACTATTGAGAAGTTCTTTTAGCCAAGCTTTCTACCGGCACATTTAATTTTTGTCGGAGTCTGCAGTTTTAATTTAAACTTAATTAACTTGTTTGTACTGATGAGCTATGTTTGCGCCACAAACAATTTTTTATGAGAAAATATTCTTTATTTGGTCTTTTGATTTTTGTATTCTTTTCGTGTTCTAAAACTTCGATGCAAGAAGAGTCATCAAGGAAATTGAACTCCGAAAACAGTTCTTCTTTGGAAACTTATTCCTCGATGATTTATGTTTCTTCTCTTAATGGGAAGCCGTATTCGGAAGTATTGGATTCAGTTGGAAAATGGCACAATGATTACCAAACTTATGTTTTGTCGGCAATTCTTGATAGTGGAATCGACATCATTGATACTGCGAATCTGAAGGTTTTTATTTCCCAAAAGACTGATGAGTTTTTTATTCCTAAGGGCATAAATCCTGGCTCATTTAATATTACAAACTATTTGGGCACATCTGAATCAACGCTAATACTTGATAGTACAATCTATTCTAAACAAGGCAATTCTATTTTGAACAGGATGAAAACTATGCTTGAGGGTTTTAATTCCAATAGCGGTCAATCCTATTTTGATTCATTGAACACGTTAAAGGCTGAAGCATTAACCTTGTCAAATGAAGAAAAGCTATTGGTTGGTATTCCCGTTACAATTGCTCTTAATTCTTCTAAATATTGGAAATTAAATGCAGCAACTTGGCGCGACAAGTTTTGGCAGCAACAAATAAATGACAATGGCGTATATTTGAAAAAACCAACTATCAATTTGACGGAAGTAGGAGTGTCAGATGTGTCCGGTGCTGTTACTGGTGCATATGGTGGTGCTGTGTTAGGGGTTGGCGGAGCTTTAGCGGGTGGAGTGTTAGGTTCTTCGACTGGCTCGTTATTCAATATAGGGCATCAACTAATTGGACAATTTACAGGTTGGTGGTAAACTAAAAAATATGAATTTAAAAAGGAGTTTTAAGGAATATCCAAAAGATTTTTTAATCATTATCCCGGTTTGCACAACCTTACTCATTGAAAGTTATCACTTTTTTTTTGGACCGGAAACAGGCCTGTATGAGTGGGTCTATGTACTAATTGGCTCGGTGGTTATGGGAATGGTCTTACGAAAAATTTTGAAAAACAGGATCAATAGGAAAAAAGAAAAGTATAGAAACGGGGATAGCTAATATTTCCATTTTTGAGAGTGAATTTTAAACCGTTTAAGGAAAGGGGGCAGATAAAAATGCTCCTTTTTCCTTTTTGATTTATCTGTTATTATTGATGCTTATTTTTTGAGGACAAGCAGTTTTTTCACTGACGATGATCATCCTGCTAACAGGATATTCGGTTTATCTTTACCAAAACTGAAAATATGTTTGGAGAATTATCATCCGATGAAATTGAAGAAGTTTTAAAAATCCAGTTAATCGGACGATTGGGGCTGCATGCGGATGGAACTACCTATGTTGTTCCCATCAGTTATGCCTACGATGGTGAATCCATCTATGGCCATACCTGGGAAGGAATGAAGATCGACATGATGCGGAAGAATCCTGCCGTCTGTTTCGAAACCGATCATCTCGAAAACATGGGAAACTGGAAAAGCGTGATCTGTTGGGGTGAATTTAAGGAAATAACGGATGAAGAAGGAAAAAAGGAAGCGATTCAAAAACTAATGGAAAGGCCGCTCCCGCAGATCGTGAGTGATACCGTTAAGATCAGTCCTACCTGGCCATTTGCTCCGGATGAAAATAAGGATGTGGAAGGGATTTTATATAAAGTTGAACTGAATAAGAAAACCGGAAGATACGAACGCAAGACCGAGCACCGAAATGCGTAGTCGCATCATTCGGAATATCATCAACTAATCTTACCACAGAGTAGCGGAAAAACAGTACGCGCTGTGGCAAAGTCTTCTGAAAACAAAAAAGAGCCACCGAAGTGACTCCAACACGGCAACCTGTTTCTGATGTGGCTTGTTCCCGTAATGCAAATATACAACAGTATCGAATGGACAAGCAAGGGATGTTTAAACCTCTGAGCTGGCCTCGATACGGTCATATCCCCAGGGGAAAAAGCAGGTTGTACTTCAAAGAGGCAGGAAAGAAGCATCATAAAGTAAACCTGCCTGTTTCGTTTTAACGATTGCAATTGCTGTGGTCAGAGATTTTGCCCTCCCCCTCGTCTGCCCTGATACTTTTCGAATTGAATCGTAAGACTCTTTTTTTTCGGTGGTATGCCAATCCGGTTACTAAAAAAATAAATTGAAATAGAGGTATGTTGCTATTAAAGTGACAATAATGATAAATGAAGCTTTATGAAAAAAATATTACTCCTCTTATTGGTAGTTGCTATTGCTGATCAGGCACTTGCTTTTACTACCCAGGGCCGCTGGCGCTGGCAGAATGACAATGGTACGGAAGCAACCGCTACCAATCTAGCCGACACAAATACCGCCCCAACGATCAACAGCTCAGACAATATCCGCTTAAGGATTGAGGTGTATAATCCAAATACGGATGAAATTGATATCAGCAATACAACGCTTGCCTATTCTACAACTGGAGCTGATGGCAGTTGGATAACCATTTCCGACGTAGCCGGAACCAATGATTTTGTACTTGTGAAAAGTACCTATCTGACAGATCTTTCGCCCACAACGCAACAATTACCTGCACGCCCGGGTTACACCTTTCAGGCAGGGAAAGTGCTCGAATCTGTGACTCCCTTCACTTATCTGCTGCCGCCGGCTGCTTCTACCGAATTTTTATGGGTGATAAAGCCAACGGAAAATGTGAAATTAAATACCACCTATTTCTTTGAGTCATCGGTAGTAGATTATGATCTTCCGCTTCCTTCCCTTAAAGTCGGTGGTACGTTGGCGATACCTTCGAATAACATTTCTATACAACAGGAAGCTGACAAGGCTATAATAAGATGGAATGCCAGCGTAGAAGATGGGGTTGACCGGTTTGAAGTGTTGCGGAGCATCAATGCACAGATATGGCAGACAGTGGCATCCGTTCCTGCAAAAACCACGCAGTCAAATTACCAGGTAGTGGATAATAGTCCCATCAACGGCAACAGTTTTTACCGTATCGAAGAATATGCGAAAGACGGTACATCGGTGTCATCTGAAATCAAATCCTTCACTTTCGAATTGCATAAAGTTATTGCCTCCGTATTTCCAAATCCAACTGTAAGTGACGTAAACTTTAAGCTTCAAAATTACGTTGGTAATGTTACTGCAACCCTTGTAAATATTCAGGGAACGGTTGTGCATCAGCAAAAATTAATGGTTGAATCCGGCGCACCGCAGAAACTTAGTATCAGGTCGAAGCTTCCCTCCGGCACGTATTTTTTAAATCTTACCGGAACCAATTTGTCCCAAAAAATAAAGTTGATAGTTCAATAAAAGCAGAATATCCCAACCTGAAAGCACTTTCAAATCTGGAAAGTGCTTTCTTTTTATGGCTGGCGGGAAAAAACAGGGCAGAGGATTAATAAGTTTACCGGCGTTATTATTTTGCCGGTTTGATAATGAGAACCTGAAAATTGTATTTTCACTGCTTTATGTATCCCAATTTATATTATGCGTTCCAGGAATTATTCGGAATTAGTGTGCCCTTCTTAAAGGCTATTAATTCCGTTGGTTTTTTTATTGCAATCGCCTTCATTCCCGGAGCATGGATGTGGAAGCGAGAATTGAAGCGAAAAGAAAAACGTGGCGAGCTGACTTATCGTACCATCACTGTAACCGTTGGTGCACCCGCTCCGCTAAGCCGGTTGCTATTACACTTTATTTTAGGCTTTATTGCGGGATATAAACTGCTTTATCTCGTAGTTCATGGTAATATTATAAACCCCTCAAATTTTATCTTTTCGGCCCAGGGAAGTTTTATTGGCGGCCTTCTCACAGGTTGTATTTCGGCAATTGTTACATGGTTATCCTCGCGAAGCCAACAATTGGCAGAACCCGTGCAGCAGACGGTAAAAATATGGCCGCATGAATGTGTGCCCGCGGGAATTATCGTTGCCGGAATCGCGGGTGTCATTGGGGCGAAAATTTTTGGCATTGCTGAAAATTGGAGCTCGTTTATTAAGGCACCTCTGCAGAATCTTTTTTCGTCAAAAGGGTTTGCTTTTTTAGGGGGATTGATTGTTGCCACCTTTGCGATGTGGTGGTACCATTACAAATGGAAATATCAGCGAATGCAGATGGCCGATGCCCTCGCTCCCTCGCTTTTACTGAGTTATTCCTTAGGCCGCCTGGGATGTCAGATTGGAGGAGACGGGGACTGGGGAATTACCAATCCGCTTCCCAACCCTTATTCCCTGCTGCCGGATTGGCTCTGGTCTTATGATTATCCTCATAACGTAGCAAGAATGGGCATTTATATGAAAGACTGCAGTTGGGATGATTTCTGTTATCGGCTGCCGGTTCCGGTATATCCCACACCCCTTTATGAGTTGATCGCGGGCATGGTTTTATTCTTCATTTTGTTACTTATCCGGAAAAAAATTAAGTTGGCCGGCCGCACCTCTGCGTTTTACCTGATGTTTTGCGGAACAGAACGGTTTTTTATTGAAAAGATACGGGTTGATATCCGGTATTCCATCTTTGGTTTTCATCCTACACAGGCAGAAATTTTATCCGTTGTTTTATTCGTCGCCGGACTTATTCTTTATTTCGTTGCCCCGCATCTTAATGCCAACCGGCACCTGATACGGGACAACACCACCACCCGGTCTTAAAATCCGACTTGTATTCCCACATTGATTACACGCTGATTAAGATAGGCGTCACCGGCGGTATTGGAAGCAACTTCCGGATCCTGCTGATAAAGCTTGAAATTGGTCCACGTAATCAAGTTATACCCACTCAGGTAGAAACGCGCATTATTGATTTTAAACGGTAATAGCTTGGATGGCAAACTATAACTGATATCCACGGTCTTAAGTCTCACATACATCGCATTAATCAACCAAAAGTCTGACGGATAAGCCGATGGGCTGCTCTCGTAGGACGCATTTGAGCTAAGTCGCGGAAATTTTGCTCCTGCAGCGTTTTCTTCTGTCCATCTTTGTTCATGAATCGGTTGCCATTGGCTTTGGAACGGTTGTATCCCGATGCCCTGGATGGCGAAACTATAATTAAAGGCGCCCTGAAATAGCAGGCTTACATCCAGTCCCTTGTAATGCAGTCCGAGCGTAAGTCCGGCGCTTGTATTAGGTATATTAGGTTTGCCGATCGGGCCCTGGTCGCGTTCATCAATTATGCCGTCGCCATTCAGATCTTTATATTTCAGGTCCCCGGGTTTGATCATGGCCGGATCTATGGCCGGTTTAGCACTCTTTTGGATATCTTCTTCACTTTCATAAAAACCGATGGTGGTGTATCCGAAGGGTTGATCAATCGGGTGTCCTGTACGCGCCAGCCAGGGATAAGCCGGAGACGGTTCGTCTTCATAGACTATCCTGTTTTTGGCATAGGAAAATACTCCGGTGATATCATAGGCCAGGTTACCAATTTTATTTTGGAATCGGATCGAGCCCTCAAATCCATGATTCCGTACTGAAGCAAGGTTCTCACGGGCAAAACCAACGCCAAGGATATTAGAAATAGATCCCGGATAAAAAAGCTGATCATACCTGAATTCATTGAAATAATCGACAGTTATTGCAATTCTATCTTTCATGATGTTCAGATCGAGGCCAATGTCCTTCTTTCTTGCTTTTTCCCAGGTGATATTAGAATTGCCGAGACCACCTTCGTATAATCCCTGCACGGTATTAGGAGTAGTGCCAAAGTAATAGAATCCGTTTCTCACATATACCTGCTGATAGAGGTAACGGTTGTCGATCACGGCATCCGATCCCACGAGTCCGTAGGATGCGCGTATCTTAAAAAGCTGGATATTTGGAAAAGCTTCTTTGAAAAAATCTTCGCCTGCCATATTCCATCCTATACTGCCCGCAGGAAACAATCCGTATCTGTGCCCGCTGCCGAAACGATCAGACCCATTGTAACCGGCATTGAAATCGATTAAATATTTACTCTTGTAATCGTATCCCAGTTTAAACGTATAGCCTCTCAATTTCTGAGGAACATCGAGCGAATACGCAAACGGATTTTTGGTGCTGTAATTTTCCTGGTTAAACAATGCCAGTGAGTAAAAGTGGTGATCGCCAAAAGTTCTGTCATAATTTATAAATCCCTGGATATTCACGCGCCGGTCGTATAAATTATTACTGCCGCTCAATGCAAATGGAGAAAGGTTGTAATGACCATTCTTGTCGAGTGTATACTGGCCGGTGGAGTCATAATGGAAAGCCGGCGGCGTTTCACCCCTTGATTGGGTACGTGTAATGTCATTGGTTCCTGCATAAGCAAAACGCAATTCTGCAGACAAACCTTTTGTAATAAAATCCAGTTGTTGTTTTGCATTGAGGAGTGTATTGAAATCAGTTCTGCTGTTTCTTGAATAACCCATAGTAGCCAGCCTTGCATTAATGGTGGGTACATTTGTGAGGTTTGGACCGAAGGCATAGGCATAGCTTCCATCAGGATTTAAGGCAGGAGCTGCAAAAGGCGTGATGATGCTGTAATTATAAATTTCAGACATGACACTGCTTGCTGAAGTATTGGGATAGATCAGCGGATTATTAATCTGTCCGAATCTTCCCGAAACATCAAAGCGCAGTTTCAGCGTGCTGGTTACCTGAATATCGAGATTACTTCTGAAGTTATAACGATGATAGAAATACTGATTATCCACGCCTTCATTTCTTGGATCCGAAAAATGCTTCAGGTTTCCGTTTTGCGTAAAGGCACCGACGGAAATAAAGTATTTGATGTTGTCTGTGCCACCTGAGATATCGATATTCGTATTAGCCTGCATCGAGAAATCTTTGAAAACAACGTTATACCAGTTGACATCCGGATATAAGTAGGGTTTTTGCTGAGACTGATACATATCGAGTTGATACTGGCTAAACTGTGGCTGTAAGCCGTCATTGATCAATGCTTCATTTACCAAGGAAGCAGATTGGTAAGCGTTTAAAAATTTTGGCTTCCGGGTGGGAGCATTCATGCCGGTTTCTACGCGAAGGTTTACCTGGGGAAGTCCTGATGCACCTCTACGGGTTTTAACGATCAAAACACCGTTTGCTCCTTTGATTCCGTACACAGCGGTCGTAGAAGCATCTTTTAATATTGAAATACTTTCAATTTCGTTTACGTTTATCTGCGATAATTGTTCATAAGTGTACTCAATATCATCCACTATTATCAGCGGCCGGTTTCCGGCCGGATTCAATGAGCTAACGCCGCGTATAAAGAAGTCAGAGGCATCTCTTCCCGGCTGCCCGCCGCGCTGAACGGAAAAAAAGCCCGGCAATTTTCCCTGAAGGGTATTTTGAACACTGGCAGTCGGCACCCGACGGATAGCATCGCCTGAGATGGCACTCACCGCACCTGTATTGGTAACCCGTTTTTTAGTGCCGTAACCTACAACCACTACTGAATTCAGTCCTTGAACATCGGCCTGCATCAATACATCGACGGTTGTTTGTCCGCCGGCGAGTTTCACTTCCTGGCTCTCAAAACCCAGACTGTTAACAACAAGCGTGCGTGTATTACCACGAAGAGTAAGTTTGAAATGTCCGTTTTCATCGGTAATTGTTCCATTTGTTGAAAGGCCTTTTTCCACAACCGAAGCGGCAGAAAGCGGACCGTTCTCATCTTTCACAGTGCCGGTAATTGTCTGAGCGTGTAGCGCAACGGCGGAAGCGAGGATAAGGAAAAATATGGTAAATCGTTTCATCATAATTATTTAATCGGATTTAAAAAATTAATTACCATCCGGGATTTTGACGCATGTTTACATTACTTACTACTTCATTATAGGGGATGGGATAGAAATACATTTTGCTTTCATCGAATGCCGTGTTTAGCACCGGCACCACATTATACAGGTAACCTGTTGGCGTTTTTGTAATGCTGATACCGTGCAATGAACCTGCGTTGTATACTTCGCCCGCTATCTTCCATCTTCTTATATCCCAGTAACGTTGTTCTTCAAAAGCCATCTCTTTTCGTCTTTCATTACGGATTACCTGCTGTAGAGAATCTTTGGATATATTCCTGTCTAATGTGTAGGGATTTAATCCTGCGCGGTTGCGAATGGCTTCCACTGCCTGAAATACTTCCTCTGTTGGACCTGCATAGGCGTTGGATGCCTCCGCGAAATTCAACAAAACCTCTGCATACCGGAAGTAGATCCAGTCATGGAAGTGATTTTCATAAGTTGTGGCATTTTCGAAATTTCCCAGAAATTTCCTCATGTAATAGCCGGTCTGGGTTTGCATGGTTGTGCCACCCGGTCTGTTAACTCCGCCGTTATAGGTTTGTAGGGGAACGCCCAGCCATTGTGCTCCGTTGTATAAAACAGTATAGGATAACCGGGGATCACGATTCAAGTAAGGCTCAGCAGGATCATATCCTGAAGCAGGATCGGTTATCGGCAATCCGTTACTCATTCCATAGGCATCTACCAATTCCTGTGTAGGACTGGTATTACCCGCAGCCGGCGCCGTAGAATAATTGATCGGGCCGTTTTGGGTTTCGAGGAATGTGCCGGTAGTATTCGTTTTGGCAAAAATCACTTCTACGCTTTTTTCAGTGATGAAAGTGTTTTTAAAATCCGTTTCAAGCTGATAGTGACCTTCGTCCATGATCTCGCGAGCTGCATCGGCCGCTTTTTTCCAGCGGTTTGCATCATAGCTCGTATAGCCGTTAAGCGAATCGCCGATGTTGCCGCCATTAAACAACGGACTGGCTGCATAGAGTAATACGCGGGCTTTCAAGGCGCGGGCTCCGTCTTTTGTCCATCTTCCATAATTGCTGTTATCCACCGGATCATCACGCAAACTGTCCGCTGCCCGGTCACATTCAGCGACAATATAATTGATGCAGGTTTCGAATGAGCTGCGCGGAACCTGCACATCATCATTCAGATTTTTTACTGAATCGCCCAGCAAAGGGACGCCGCCGTACCGTTTTACCAGCTCAAAATAGAAAAATGCTCTTAGTATCCGGGCTTCTCCAAACCAGGATCGCCGTTCATAAAGATTCTTTAAAGGCACCTTTCCGAAATTGGCAAGAAAGTCGGTCGCTTTTCGGATAGAAGCATATCCGGTTACCCAAAGGTCATCAGGATTATTGAAGATGGTGACCCCATTCGTTGCCAATAGGGTGATCGGTGCAGCACTCGTTTTGGATGTAACCGCATCATCAGAACCGGCATCTAAGAAATCTCTGCTTATCCTGTTTTGACCATCGGGAAGAGAGGCATAAATTGAAAAAAGAAACTGACTTGCATATACACCATTGGAATCTTTAGTATCCCAGATGTAATCGCCTGTTACCGCTTCTACCGGCACCGGTTCATAATACTTCTTGCACGAAGCCAACAGCATGATTCCTGCAGAGACTCCGGCTAATAATAATACTGTTCGCATAATATTGTTGTTAGTCAAACCTTAGATGTTCAAATTCACTTAAAATTTTACATTCACTCCAAAATTTATAACCCGTTGAATCGGATAAACCTGCCCATAGACTTCCGGATCTACCCGGTCAAAAGCCGCTTTTGTAAACAGGTTTAGCCCGTTTGCAAAAAAGCGTACGGAGGATATTTTTAACCGGTTGGTGAATTTAAACGGCACCGTGTAGCCCACTTCTGCATTTTTGATTCTGAAATAATCTCCTGATCGTACCCAATAGGAGCTTTCAATGTCATTGTTGATATTGATACCCGGAGTCAGCCGGGGATAAGTGGCGGTTTCTGCCGTCTCGGGCGTCCAACGTCCCACTATATAGCTGTAGGCCTGTTGAGAACCGAGCCCAAAGGAAAAATCATTCCACACATAGGTACGGTTGCTAATGCCCTGCAATAAAACCTGTATATCAAATCCTTTAAAACTGAAACCTGCATTAAGTCCATAATAGATCAGAGGTTTCTTTGTGCCGATGGCTACCTGATCGTATTGGTTAATGGTTCCGTCGCCGTTTTGATCAACGTATTTTATATCACCTGGTTGTAAGGTATAGCCTGCTATATGGGCACTGTTTTCTGCCTCCTGCTGCGTTTGAATCAAACCTTCTGCTTCGTAGCCAAACAACATCCCTACAGGTTGTCCTGTGCGGCGGTTCCAATCGTATTTCTGTTCAATCTCATCTGCGAAAAGAACCTTCGTTTTTTCCGCCGATATATTTCCCGTAAGGAAATAATGGAAGTCTCTGAAATTATTTTGATAGGAAGCCGAAAACTCAAAGCCGCTATACCTGTTAATGCCGAGATTTTCGAGTGGATAAGCCAGGCCGATCAGCGAGGGCTGTTTTCCGCGGAATTGAAGCAGATCGTAATACCGGTTGATATAATAATCGGCGGTAAACCGTAGCTTATCGGTAAATAAACCCACATCAATGCCTGCATTAAATTTTAGTGCTTTTTCCCACGTAATTTCAGGATTTGCAAGTATGGTTTGTTGCGCTATTCCCTGAGAGGAACGACTGATACTTATTGGATAGGTAGGATTTACGATATTTATTCTGAACGATTCGCGCCAACTATAATATCCTACATTGTCATTCCCGGTTTTGCCGTAAGTAGCACGAAGTTTTAAGTTATTGATCCAATGGAGATTCGGATTTTCCTTTATGAAATTTTCCTGTGCAAGATTCCATCCGAGACCGGCGGCATAGAATAGCCCGAAATGATGGCCGGGCGGATAACGGTCATTTCCACTGTAATTCAAAGCTATTTCAGCAAAATATTTCCTCTCAAAATCGTAGGCGGCGGTGGCTGCAATATTGTGATTGGTTTCGGGCAGATCATAGTTAAATATGCTTTCGTATTGGTCGTAAAAAAGTTGAGCGTTTAAGTTGTGCTTGCCGATTTGGCGTGTATAACCGAGGGCCGCCTGCAAGTACCAATATTGTGCACTATAAGTAAGGTTAAATATATTGGTCTGATCTGATATGGCGCCATATCTGCTGTAAATGGAGTCTCCGGCTGAGCCAACCGACAATTTATAAGATGGAACTCCGGCCGACCGGTTTACCATGTTGGAAGAATAAACAGACACATTTGATTGCGCCTTCGCCCACATCCCTTTTACGAAGCGGTCGAGATTATAGTTCAGATTTAAGTTGGCAAATATATCACGGGTATAATCCTGCTGATATCCGGAACTGGTGAGTAAGGCATAAAGGTTATTGGGATAGGATTGGGTGCCGCCGAATGATCCGTTGGGATTATTAACGGGATATGCATTATTTGGAGTTGAATACATGCCGCTTATTATCCGGTCGGTAGTGCCTCCCGGTTGCTGTCCGTCCTGCACCCTCGCGTAAATCTGTAACTTGGTGGTAAACTCCTTTGTTACATTTACATCGATCGTCGAATTAATCGAATACCGTTTGATCGTTGCATTGGTTTCGTAAGCGGGGTTACTGCCTTTAAACAATCCCTCCTGGTCCAGGTAGTTGATGCCCACCGTATAGCGGGCAGCCATTCCCCCACCCGAAACATTAAGGCTGTAGCGGCTAATCGTCGAATTTTTTTTCAAAAGCGTATTAAACCAATTGACATCAGGATGACCATACGGATCGGTTCCACGCCGATAAGCTTCAAAATCTTCATACGTATAGGCTAAGGGATTCCCTTCGTTTGATTGCGCCTCATTAAACAGGTAGGCAAACTGATAGGAAGGCAGCGGGTCGGGCAGGCCGAGAGCGGTTTGTATTCCCGTTTGCGCCGTTAAGGAAACGTGTGGCGCTCCTTCGGTTGGTTTTTTTGTGGTAATGAGAACTACACCTCTTGAGCTTCGCTGCCCCAAAAGAATCGTGGACAAAGCGTCCTTTAAGACCGATATAGACTCAATGTTTTCCGGATCGATAGTATAGATATTTCTTTGAACGCCGTCAACTAAAGTCACCGGGGTTTGGCCGCGAAGCTTCAAAATGAATTCTGTATTATCATTCGGTCCTTTAGCACCTATTGTTCCTGCCTGCGGGTAATACAAGCCATCTACATCCTGAGATAACAAGACGCTATTGTTAGTTGCCGTCCATCCTCTTGTTTGCTGAGAATACAAACCTGGCAGGCGACCTGCAAGTGCATAGGCAGAAGTGGGTCCGGGAGTGGTAATAAGCTGGGGGGTATAAATAGTGGAAACAGCTCCTAAAATTTTACCCGCATCTTTTTCCCCGTACAGAACATCGACCTTTTCCGGCTGGATGAGATTGCTCTTTTCCAATTGTATGATCAGCGGCGTAGCACCGCCAGCAATCTTTACTTCCACTGTCTTAAATCCCCGGGAACTGATAACCAGAACGTCGCCTGTGGTTGCATCTATCCGAAATCCGCCCTCCACGCCTGTTTTGGTGGAAGTCTGCCCGTCTTTCAATTCAATGACCACTTCGCTTAATCCCTGTCCATACTCGTCCACCACTGTTCCTGAAATGTTTTGGCGCTGCCCGAAACCCTGAAGCGAAGCCCCCAATAGCAGCATTCCAATCCATAAAAATCTTCTCATATAGTAAATGTTTTACGGTATCTGTTGAACGAATTTTTTATTTGCATTTAAAACTATATTTAAAAGGATCGGTTGTATTACCATATCCTGTCTTGATTGTACCCTCCTTGTTGGTAAAGTAATATTCGATCCTTGAAAGTGTTTGTCCGCTTGCCGGTTTAAATAATTTCCTCGGCCAGAAGTCGATCCGCCACTGTTGTATACCCGATGGCGTAAGCTTTGTTTCTTCCGTTTGATTACACAGATCGATCATTGTCCCATCAGATGCATACGCTTTCGCACAGAAATAGATGTCGCCGGCATTACGGAGGGCAGAGGTGTCAAGACTGCCATTGTAAATGATCGTAACAATATCATTGTCGGTTGCACTTGCCGGATCTGCTGTGCCAATTTGTGGATTGCAGAAGTCTTGTATATCCTCCCCGTTTTGTGCTACTACCTCCATGCAGTCACCAAAAAGGCTGGTATAATAGCCGGAATTATCATCCGATAATCCGTCTTCGTCTTCACACATGGCATATCCAGGTTTGAAGTTGAGGTTGTCGGTACTCGTTTTAATATTAATATAAATCTGTCCATTAACTGTAGTTTGATTGGCGGCGCTTAGCTTAACGTCGGTCCAGAAGGCCACCCATTCCATATCGTTGATATAGTTGGGACCGATACCGAATTTTTTGGTAAAGGCTGCCGCATACGACAATTTCGTGGCCGGGTCAACGATGCCGTCAGGTATGAGAACCATATTGCCGTCTCCTACGTCGCTTTTGTAGGTCATTCTGGTATTTTGTGCAGCGTTCCAGCTTTTGGGAACGCAAATTCCTACTATCTGTCTTACCGTCCGGTCATAATTGATTGACGCCCACTGAAGATTGATGACCATTCGCGCCGTATCCCCCGGTTGTACTGTTGGCGGCTGACTTAAAATAGTGATAGTGGAAACACAGGCGGATATAATAAGTCCGGCAAAAGCAACAAACAGCAAAAAGTAGATCCTTTGCCTGCGATTTTTTTTATTTTTTGATTTTAATACCTGCATACATCAGTTTTTTTCATTGAATTTTCTCAAACATATAAACATAGCTATTTGCCGCGCAGCCCGGACTAAATGTTACCTCGAGGTTTCGTACGCCTTTTATCACCGGCGTGCCGATTTTTCCCGTGAAGGTGGTGGTGCTATCATTGGGCGTAAAAGAGAGGTTATACGGGTATTGAGGGTCATCTGCCGACCAACTTCCATTGCTGTTGACCAGGAATGGGATATTGTTGTTTTCAAGTGTATAAGTGTTGTCATCCCCAAGGGTAAGCCGGAATCCGGCCGAATCAACGTATTGGGTGATATCTACCGTATTACGGGTGACCATCACAATTCTCCACCTTCCGTTCAGATCTTTGACCGGCTCCGCAATTACATCTTTTGTTGACTTGCAGGAAACGAAAATCAGCATTCCTATAGTCAGAAGCGTACTGTATTTGAAAATTAATTTCATAAGCTTTTATTGTTTATAACGACAACAAGATTAATAGCCGGGGTTTTGTAACAGGTCAGGTGATTTAGCAGTTTCACTTTGTGGAATTGGCCACAAATACATCGGTGCTCTGAAACTATGTTTACGAACGTCTACAATTGTATAGGTAAAGCTTCCATCCGCATTCTTCTTCACATCCATTCCCTTCATCATCTGCGTTTCGGTCTGGTCTGCAATCTTCCAGCGGCGAACATCCCAAAAGCGTTGTGCTTCAAAGGCAAGTTCAACCTGCCGTTCATGCTGAATTGAAATTCTCATCTCCTCCTTTGATAACCCAACCGGCAGCTCATACGGATCCAATCCTGCCCTTTGACGAATGGATTCAACGGCATTGTAGACCTCTGCAGATGGGCCGGCATATTCATTCATTGCTTCTGCGTACATGAGCAGGACCTCAGCGAAACGCATCAGCGGCAGGCACCGGCGCGAGTCATTGAAAAAATAGTTGGCCACAACGTCATCGTTGCACATCTTATTTACATAGTACCCCGTTGGTGTTCCCACACCGAAGCCGTCGCCATTGGGCTCACCGTCATAAGTGTAAACCGGCGAAAGGTCGCCATAGGCTACATAGATTTTCGATAAGTTGTGGGTAACGGTATAATCGAGCCGTGGATCTCTGTTTGCGTACGGATTTGAAGGGTCGAATCCCGAAGAAGGGTCGGTAATGGCCTTTCCGTTACGCATTTCAAATGCATCTACCAGATTCTGATAAGGGAATGAACCTGTAGTGGTACTTCCGCCGCGGGAAGGTGGCCGCCATAAAAATTCAAGATCTTTATTGTTTGGATTCATCCGTGCAAAAATGTACTCCTGATTTACCCGTAGCTGAAAAACTTCGTAAAATCCGTATCCGGGTTTCACCGTTCCCTGGTGAAGGTTATACTGCCCAAGGTCCATTACTGCCTTTGCAGCATCCGCGGCAATCTTCCACCGGCCTGCATCAAACGTCGGATACCCCACAATGTCCTTCAATGCTGGATCTTCGGTAAGTGCTCCGCCATTGAACAGCGGACTGGCCGCATATAGAAGCACCCTTGCTTTTAGAGCCAGGCAGGCGCCTTTTGTAGCCCTTCCATAGTCGAGACCAGTATAGCTGAGGGGTAGGAGCGCAGCTGCTGCATCGCATTGTGCAGTGATATAATCCACACATTCCTCATAAGTATTCCTAACCGTATTTATTTTATCGTCCACGGAATAGACTGTGTCACCAACCAACGGAATGCCTCCGTAATGCTTAAGAAGAATCGCGTAATACCATGCACGTAAAAACATGGCTTCTCCCTCTGTCCGCTTTTTCAACAATTCGTTGAAGGGAATGGTAGGCAGGTGCTGCAGAAACTGATTTGCTGCCCTGATTTGCGTATAGGGAATACTCCAGGCATCGGTAGCGATACTGTAAGCGCTCACTCCCCCGGTAGCAAACTGGGTATAGGTATTAACTGTGGAAGATAAAGGACCTTCGGCCTCATCAGAGGCTGCATCAAGACCCGCTGCTCCGTTGAAGCGCGAAGGGCTGAAACTGAAACCCACACTTACATAAATGTTGGCCAAAAAATCCATTGACCTCGCACTGTCAGAGAATACGGTCTCTTCCCTCAGATCGGTAGTGGTGGTTTGGTCAAGAAAGTTTTCCTTCGTACATGCAGCAAAAAAGCACAAAGAAACCAATACGATAAAAATGCCAATTCTCATATTAACAAGTGATTTTCAAAACAGATTAAATAAAACTCGTCTCTATTCTATATGTCACTAAATACGGTCGTTTCCTCCATTCTTATTATTATTTATTTTGACAGGGAATAGGGCTTGTCTTCGTCTCCTGTACCCCTGTCAAAAGCAGGTTTGTCGCTCATTTCGAAAGACAGGATCCCACCGTCTGTGATTTCGGAATGCCTGATATAATTACGGGAAAAAGTTTTACCATTTAGCAAGGCTGATTTTATATACACATTTTTTCTCGTATTATTCTTTGCTTCAATAATGAACTTTTTGTTGTTTTCCTGGGTGATCGTGATTTTGTTGAATACCGGACTGCCAATAACATATTCATCGGTTCCCGGACAGACGCTGTAGAAGCCCATTGCACTTAAGACGTACCAGGCCGAAGTTTGTCCCTGGTCTTCATCGCCGGGGAATCCATTTTCGCCGGCATTGTAAATCTTGTCCATCACCTGCCGTACATGGTATTGGGCCTTCCACGGTTGTCTGCAGTAATTGTAGAGATAGATCATGTGCTGAATCGGTTGGTTGCCGTGTGCGTATTGTCCCATGTTTATCAGTTGCATCTCTTTCATTTCATGAATCATGGTTTTATACGATCCCACGTTTACGGTGTTTGGAGAAGTCCAGACCGAATCCAGCTTCTTATAAAAATTTTCTTCGCCACCCATTAATTTTATTAGTCCTTCAATATCGTGAAAAACCGACCATTGCCAGTGCCAGGCATTGCCCTCGGTAAACGGTCCTCCCCATTCAAACGGGTCAAAACCGGGAGTCCATTTCCCATCTTGCCCGCGACCTCTCATAAAGCCGGTAGAACTGTCGTAAACATTCCGGTAGTTGTACATCTGCCGTTTGAAAATTTCCCGGTAGAATCCATTGCCTGTAAGATCTGCCAACCGGTAGGCACACCAGTCATTATAGGCGTACTCGAGGGTTTGCGAAGTGGCGCCTGAGCTTCCCGGAAAAGCAACATAGCCAAGTTGAAAATAATTTTTCCATCCCTGTCTGCCATTTGCACCTCCCCAGGGCCCCTTGTTGGTTGCTTCATGCAAATAGGCCTTTAACGCGCTATCAGGATTAAATGTTCTTATTCCCTTCGCCCAGGCGTCTGTCAATAAGGAAATTGCGTGATTCCCGAGCATGCCGCCTGTCTCCCTCGGAAATGACCAGGATGGAAGCCATCCGCACTGTTGCTGCGCATCCAGCAATGCCTGCATATACCGTCCCTGTTTTTCAGGATATAAAATATTGTGTAATGGAAATTCTCCCCGAAAAGTATCCCAAAACCCGTTATCGGTGTACATATAGCCCTCATGTACCTTGTTGTCATACGGACTTCGGTAATACGGCTGTCCGTCCTTATTGATCTCAAAAAAATCCCTCGAGAATAACGAAGCTCTGAACAGGCAGGAATAAAAAGTCGCTTTTTCCTCTTCTGTACCGCCCTCCACAAAAACCCGGTTTAACAGTTTGTTCCACACCTCAAATGCCGCATTCCTGGTGTCTTCCAAACGCCTGTGACTTCCTAACTCATTGGCCAGCGTGGTTTCTGCCTGTTGCAGACTAATGTACGAGGAAGAAACTTTTGCCTGCACGATGCTGCCCGCCTTAAATTCGATATACGCTCCCACTCCTTTTCCCTGATCCTCCACACGGGTTGCAGAAATCGTATTTTGTACATTTTCCCAAGTGCCAAATGAGGTAAAGGTTTGATCAAACTGTATGATAAAATAGCTTCTCAGATTGCTGTCAGTGAAATAGCCGTTATATATCCATCCTGTGATCCTTCTTTCAGAGGGATCAATGGTTACGCTGCTCATTTTCGTATAGCCGTCAAAGATGACGTACGAATTTTTATTTTTAGGGAAAGAAAAGCGCATGTGGGCACTCCTTTCAGCCGGCGCTATTTCCGTGGAAATTCCATTTTGAAATTTTACTTTATAATAGTCCGGCCTTGCAATTTCGTTTTGATGGGTAAATTTTGCAGCCCGCTTTTCCTCACTCACCACCAAATTTCCCGTTACCGGCATCAGAGAAAACACGTTATAATCATTTACCCAGGGACTACATTGATGCACCTGCTGAAATCCGCGAATTGAATCGAGAAAATATTGATATTTCCAGCCATCGCCGTTTTTCCCCGTTTGCGCACTCCAGGCATTCATTCCAAATGGAAGCGCTATTGTGGGATAGGTATTGCCACGACTTAATTCGAAGGTTGAATTCGTTCCCTGCAGCGTGTTCACATATTTCACAAGATCCGGCAGTTGTGCAGAAAGATTGTTCGCAGTAAGTGTAAAGAGAATAAGAATCAAAAGATGTCGCTGCCAGTATCTCATCGTCGACCGTTTAAAAATTCAAGTTTAACCACGCTATAAAACATTGCTTCTCAGCGCTTTTAATGCTTTTGAAATGTGTTTTTCCACCGTACTTACAGATATGCCCAGGTTGCAGGAAATATCTTTGTAAGAATAATCATAGTCCCTGCTCATCGTAAATACTATACGGCATTTCTCAGGCAATGAGGCTATGGTAGAATCTATTTTTCTTCTGCATTCGCGTACTTCGACGGGATTTGCAAAATCGTTTTTGCAAGACGAGCTAAAAAAAAGAAATTTCTTATGCTTTTCCCTGATCAGCCGGTTGCGAAATTCGTTTTGCATTTTGTATTTCAGCGCGGTCTGAAGATAGGCTTTCAATGAAACAGTAAGTTCGAGGGAATTGATCCTCGAATACAAGCTCAGGAAAATGTCGTGCACCAAGTCTTCAGCTGCTTCAGGTGATTGGAAGTTCTTCCGGGCTTTGGCAATGAGCATCGGTTTGCATCTGTAATATATTTCTTCAAAAGCCCTGCTATCATTGTTGCCCTTAAACAATTCCAACAACTCCTCTTCAGAATAATACGTGTAGGAGCCGGTTGCTGTTGTCATACTTTACAATTGTTTATTTCTAAAAGTAGGACAAAAATCTTATTTAGTAAAGAAAATGTGAAAAAATGGCTAATCATTACTTATTTGATACCGTTTATTGAACAGTACTTAAGCGTCTTGCTTACTTGAAGTTTGGATTTGATTAGAAAAATGGTTTTTAACCTCAGAAAAACAAATAAATAGAGGTAATAGCGTTCTTTCGACACTATTAGCTGAAACACTAAAATACTTCTCATGAAATTATTGACAGTAACCGGCTTGCTACTGATTTGTGTCGTAACTGCCGCGCAACGCAATCCAAATCCATTTTTAGATGGTGACCGGGTTGTTTTTGCCGGAAACAGTATTACCGAAGCGGGATTTTATGAAAATTATGTCTGGTTATATTATATCACTCATTTCCCGGACAGGAAAATTAAGGTTCTAAATGGAGGGATAGGGGGCGACGTGGCAGAGCAGATTTACACGCGGCTGAAACCCGATATATTGGCAATGGATCCGACCGTTGTCGTCGTAACGTTTGGGATGAATGACAGCCGCTATTTCGAATACATCAATCCGGCATTTAAGGGCGATAGCCTGAGAGACGCTGCCATTGCGGCCTCCCTGGCGGGGTTCGAGAAGATTGTGGCGGTTCTCGACAGTTTTCCTAAAATCAGAAAAATTATCATGAGTTCATCGCCTTACGATGAAACGATGAAAAATGAAAAGAACTATTTTCCGGGCAAATCAAAGACGATGGAGGGGATTGTTCGCTTCCAGCGCCGGATTGCGGAAAAAAATGACTGGGCATATATCGACCTGTTTTATCCTATGACTGCAATTCAGCAGCGGGAACAGAGGGTGGATTCCACATTTACCTTAACAGGTCCTGATAGAATTCATCCGGGAAAGGCAGGACACCTTGTGATGGCCTATTTATTTTTAAAATCCCAAAAATTAGATAACATACCTGTTTGTGCGGTTGAAATTGATGTTGCTGCTCTCAAAGTGAAAAAATCAATTAATTGTACAATCTCCGGCCTGTCTTCCAGCGGGAACGCAGTTTCTTTTTCCTATCTTTCCAATTCACTTCCATTCCCGGTAGATACCCGCCGCGATTCCGGGGATGCGCAAGGCGAATGGGAAGCATTGAAAGTTATTCCGTTCCAGCGGGAATTCAATCAGGAGCTTTTTGTACTAAAAGGTTTGAAACCAGGGAAATATGCTGTGTTTGTGGATGGAAAACACGTGGCAGAATTTTCGAACGAGGAATTGAATAACGGGATCAATCTCGCTTTGTCAGACCAAACACCGCAAAATTTGCAGGCCCAAAAGGTTCGGGAATTGCTGTTTAAACGAAAAGCAATTGAGGATAAGATCAGATCTTACTACTGGGTAAACTTCAATTACCTGAGAGGAAAAGGAATGCTGTTTAACGATGGCGAGGCCGCCTTGGATTCTGTTGTGAATGCTGCAAAAAAAGATTTTTTTGTCGCAATGAAAAAGGACGATTATGAAGAAGTTCGGTTGAAGAGTACAAGAGATAGCTTGCAACAACAGATGCAGCTTCTCGAGGATAAAATGTATGAAACCGCAAGGCCGGTGATGCACGAAATCAGCATTCGTGAAATTAATAATTGAAAGGCTGGCTCTGGTGCTTGCAATCCAGCCCCGTTGTTAGAAAGTCCGTAAGTAATTATTAGAATAAAATGAACAAAACTGACAGACGAAAAATTGCCTTATGTTTTATTTTTCCGCTGATCCTTTTATCGCAGGGTAAACTACTAAAAGCGCAGACGAATTGGTTTGCAGACGGTTATCATGGCGGCGTTTATGGACATTATCCGTTATGGGTAACGCAATTCATGGCCGACACCCTAAACCGGTATGGCGACTGGATGATTAATGTCGAGATCGAACCCGAAACCTGGGATACTGTAAAAGTACTTGACCCGAAAGGTTACGCCGCCTTTTCAAAGCTGTTTTCCGATCAGACCTCCCGGGGGAGAATAGAATACGTAAATCCGTCTTACGGTCAAAGCTATCTGTTTAATATCAACGGCGAAAGTGTGATCCGTCAGTTCCAGTTTGGAATCAACAGCCTGAAGCAACATTTTCCGACTGCGAAATTTACCACCTACTCGTCTGAGGAGCCATGCTTTACGTCAGCGCTTCCACAAATCCTTTCTTCCCTTGGGTTTACCCATGCGGTGTTAAAAAATCCCAACACCTGCTGGGGCGGTTATACTAGGGCCTTTGGAGGTGAAACAGTAAACTGGATCGGACCCGATGGTACTTCAATCCTGACCGCCCCAAGATATGCCAGCGAGGAGTTGGAGCCGAACTCGACCTGGCAAACCACTGCCTGGAATAATTCACCTTCTTATATCGAAGCGGCCTTCGCACAAGGTATCCGTCATCCCGTTGGAATGTGTTTACAGGATGCCGGTTGGCGCAATGGCCGCTGGCTCGGCAGCCTGCAGGGGAAAAATACAAGTTATACTACCTGGCGGAATTATTTCTCCAATATAGCAAACAAGGAAAGCCAGGAAAGCTGGCGGGTTTCGCAGGAAGACATTCAGGTGAGCCTTGTTTGGGGTTCGCAGGTGTTGCAGCAAATTGCACAACAGGTACGGTTCTCTGAAAATAAGATCACCCGTGCTGAAAAGCTGGCTTCTCTGGCAAAACTGTATGTTGGCCTTGCGTATCCGGAAGACAGCTTGAATGCCGCCTGGCGAACCCTTCTACTTGCACAGCATCATGACTGCTGGATTGTTCCGTATAACGGCGTACACGGAAGTACCTGGGCCGATAAAGTAAAAGTTTGGACCGGATTCACATCTGACAAAAGCGATGAAATTATGCACCGTTCAGCCGAGGCGTTGGCGGGAAAATCGCCCCAATCTCCGGCTAACTATGCAATTTTTAATACAACCGGGTTCAACAGGGAGGAGGTAATCAGCCTTCCGAAAAACCTGCTTCGGTCTGAAGGCGATGATTCAAAGACGCCGGTTTTTGAAGGCGCGCAATTATTCAGAGTAAAGGTGCCTGCCATGGGTTATGCCGTTTTTGATCTTTCTGATATAGAAAATAACAGTGAGGAAGGCGCAAAGGTTGCTGTGTCAGAAGACGGAATCTGCACAATGGAAACCGATTTATATAAGATAACAATCGATGCAGAAAAGGGCGGTGCCATCTCCAGCCTTATAGCGAAGCAGTTGCACAATAAGGAATTCGTTGATCAGGACAATCCGGTTTTAAATTCCTTAAGAGGTAATTTCTACAAAAATGGCGGCTTGCTTTCCAGTACGGGAAGCAAAGCAGAGATTGCCATTATTGAAAACGGGCCTTTAAGAATAAAGGTTGAAGTGCGTGGATCAATAGGGGAAAGCAGCTACAAACAAACCGTGCAACTCACACAAGGCGATGTAAAGATTGAATGTAGATTGCAGGTCGAATATTCCGGTGACCTTCGGGTAGGCGAAGATTATATGCAGGATTCGGGATACAGTGCAACAGACCTTCACAAGGCGTTTTACAATGATACCTCTAAGCTTATCGCGATTTTTCCACTGGCATTGTCAAACCAAAAGGTCTATAAAGATGCACCTTTTGATGTTACGGAAAGCAAACTGAAAAGCACCTTCTTCAACCGTTGGGACAGCATTAAGAATAACATTATCCTAAATTGGGTTGATATAACCGATGCCGATAACAACTATGGATTCGCAATTCTGTCTGACCATACCACAAGCTATGTTCATGGTGAGAATTTTCCTCCCGGCCTGACTGTGCAATATGCCGGAGTTGGGTTATGGGGAAGAAATTACCGTACAGATGATGCAACTGACATGAGCTACGCTTTCATTCCCCACAAAGGCAAATGGGATGAGGAAGGATTGTTTAAGGAAACGGAAAAATGGAATTTTCCCCTGTACGCAATCCCTTCAACTGAGGAAGCCGGTACGAAAAGATCGCTCGTTAACACGGGTGAAACGGGCTGGCAGATCACCGCAATTACTTATGAGGGCAACGATCTGTTAATAAGATTTTTTAATGCAGAAGGAGGCGCGGAAGAACATACCATTAACTTTGATTGCAAAGCGGATGATGTGCAATTGGTTGAACTGAATCTCGAACAAATACAAACGCTATCACCGCGGCTTCAGGCAGGGAAGGTGAGTGTGAGACTGGCAATTCCGCGTTTCGGACTCAGGACGGTGAGGTTGATAAATCCCGCCCCATAACCCGGGCTTCTTCAAAAACCAATAATGATGAAAGAAATAACCATTAAGGATATTGCCCGGTTAGCCGCCGTCGCGCCTTCAACCGTATCACTCGTATTGAATGGCAAGGCGAAACAAGGGCGAATCAGTGCCCGGTTGGCTGAAAAGATACGGGTAATTGCACTCGAAAAGGGCTATCAGCCAAACCAGGTTGCTGTAAGCCTGAGAACCGGAAGTTCAAAAATCCTTGGATTGATCATAGAAGATATATCAAACATATTTTTTGCCCGTCTTGCAAAAGATATCGAAGACGCGGCGGAAAAATACGGATATAAGGTTTTGTACTGCAGCACAGAGAATAAAACGGACAAGGGAAATGAACTGATTAATTTGTTTTTCCAGAGTAAGGTAGACGGTTACCTTATCAGTCCAACAGCCGGAATGGAGAAGAAAGTAAGCGAATTATTGGTGGCTCAACAACCGGTTGTTTTAATCGATCGATATTTTCCTTCCTTGCAGGCTCCCTATGTGCTATCAGACAATGATAAGGGCGCTTCTGAAGCTATCAGCTTTTTAATTGAGAAGGGATACCGCGCTATTGGCCTGGTAACATCCGACTTCTTACTGCTGAATCCACAACAGCGTGAATCTGCTTATACTAAAACCCTCAAACAATATAACATTCCATTTGATCCTTCATTTGTCCTGAGAATTGCTTATGCCACACAACATACCGAAGCCGTTCAGCTTATTCAGGATTTTATCAGAGACAACCCTTCCATGGATGCAATTTTCTTTACAACCAATTATTTAGGATTGCATGGATTGGCTGCCATTAATAAACTCAATCTGAAAATTCCTGAGCAAATGGCTGTTATTTGCTTCGATGACCATGATGTGTTTGAGTTATACCGGCCCGGTATTACTGCGGTAAGACAAAATATTAAAGTGATCGCAGATACGGCTGTAAATGTTCTAATGCATCAACTTGACCGCAAATCCAGGGAAATAAAAACCGATTACGTTATTCCAACCGATTTTATCGTTCGCGACTCTGCTTAAAACCAAAAGACGAGCGCAACCTGTTTCTACCATTCCTGGGCGGTAAACCTACAATTTCTCTATTTTCTATTTCAAAACGGATGTGATGTGAAATAGATCAGGCATCGCTTCCTCCCGAAAACGATGCCCGATCATAAATTTAAAGGTTATTTTTTATACTCCAATCCCATATTGTACAATAAAAATCCCCATTTGTCGGCCTGTTCGTCAATGATCATTGACGTAGGTTTTCCGGCGCCGTGTCCTGCCTTTGTTTCAATACGAATTAAGACTGGGTTATCGCAACTTTGTGCAGTCTGCAATCCTGCAGCGAATTTGAAGGAATGCGCCGGCACTACACGGTCATCATGATCACCGGTGGTAACCATTGTGGCCGGATAGCAGGTTCCTTTTTTGATGTTGTGTACCGGCGAATAACGATAGAGGTATTCAAACATTTCCTTACTGTCTTCGGCCGTTCCATAGTCATATGCCCAGCCTGCGCCGGCTGTGAATTTATTGTAACGGAGCATATCCATTACACCCACAGCAGGAAAGCAAACACGGTAAAGATCCGGTCGTTGGGTCATACAGGCACCAACGAGCAGCCCTCCGTTTGATCCTCCTGAAATTGCCAGATAATCTTTTGAGGTATAATTTTCTTTGATCAGGTATTCGGCAGCGGCAATGAAATCGTCAAACACGTTTTGTTTCTGCATCTTCGTTCCGGCATTATGCCATTCATCGCCATATTCTCCACCGCCTCTCAGGTTGGCAACGGCATAAATTCCGCCATTTTCCATAAATACCATATTGCTTACGCTGAAAGAAGGTGTGAGGCTGATATTGAATCCGCCATAAGCGTACAGCATCAGCGGATTCTTTCCGTTTTGCTGCATTCCCTTCTTATAGGTGATGATCATTGGAATTTTGGTGCCGTCTTTCGAATTATAAAATACCTGCCTGCTTTCATACAGATCGGTGTTGATTTTAATGTCCGGCTTTCTATATAATTCGGATTTGCCGGTATTTACATCGTATTTAAAAATCGTGGGCGGATACACATAAGAAGTGAAGCTGTAATACCCTGTTTTTTCCGTTTCCTTCCCGCTGAAACCACCTGCAGTTCCCAATCCCGGAAATTCAACGGTGAATTCTTTTTTTCCATCCAGACTATACTGAATAACTTCTGAGGTTGCATCTTTTATGTACTGGGCAAACAACTTTTTGCCGAGCGTGGATACATTTAATGGAAATTTTCCCTCCGGTATCAGATCTTTCCAGTTGTCGGAGGTTGGCTTATCGGCGGTGGTAACCACCAGTTTGCGGTTCGGTGCATTGAGGTTTGTTTCAATATATAACTTCCCGTTAGCGGAGGTCACAATTCCCTGTTCCGTTTCAAAACCGGTGACGATCGGAACAATGTCCGCACTCCCTTTCGACAAATCCATGATGTATAGTTCATTTCCGTAAGTAGCGTTTGCGGCGGAAATCACCAGATATTTTTGATCTTCGGTTACATAGCCGCCAATGTACCGTCTCGGTGTTTTTTCTCCTCCAAATACCAGCTTATCTTCCGATTGGGGCGTGCCGAGTTTGTGGTAATACAATTTGTGGAATTGTGTTTTTCCCGAAAGTTCACTTCCTTCTTTTGGTTTATCGTAGCTGCTGTAGTAAAATCCGTCATTTTTATACCAGGAAGTACCGCTGAACTTTACGTCTCGAAGCGTGTCATCCAAAGGCTTTTTTGATTTTGTATCGATGATGATGACTTTTCTCCAGTCTGATCCGCCTTCTGAAATTTGATACGCCGCCAGCGATCCGTCTTTTGTAAAGGAGATGCCGGCCAGGGAAGTGGTTCCATCGGTCGAAAATTTATTCGGATCTAAAAATACCTCCGGCTGCCCTTTATCTTTTTGCCGGTAGAGAACCGACTGGTTTTGCAGTCCGTCATTTTTGTAGAAATAGGTATAATCGCCTTCTTTAAAAGGAGCGGAAACTTTTTCGTAATTCCATAATTCCGTCAGGCGCTCCTTAATGGCATTTCTAAACGGAATCTGACTGAGGTATTTGTTGGTTACCGCATTTTCTCTGATCACCCAATCTTTGGTCTGCTGCGACCGGTCATCTTCGAGCCAGCGGTAAGGATCTGAAACCATCGTTCCAAAATAATTATCCGTTTGTTCAACAGTTTCAGTCCTAGGATAGGTACCGTTAAAAGCACCCGGTTTTTGGGCCGAAACCGCTGCGACGGAGAGTAATGAAATTGAACTCAAAATAAAAGTTTTCATGTTGACAATTTAAAGGTGCTAAAGATAAGCCTAGAAACTGAGTTATGAAGGGGAGAAGCGGATATTAGCCAGCTTGAACCGGTAGCGGCTTTTGTACAAGAGGTTTTGAAAAAGGCTTTGTTCTAAAAGTCCTCCGATGACCCTTCCAAATATTTGCAGGCGGCTTTTCCCAACTTTTCGCCAAAAAACCTCGCTTTTGGCTGAAAAATTATTTTGAAATTCTTGTTTATTTCAAAACCCGCTCTTACCTTTGCGCTCCCAAAGTGAAAAATTGGGTAACAATATGTCTCAAAGAATCCGCATAAAATTACAGTCATACGATCACAGTCTGGTTGATAAATCAGCAGAAAAAATTGTGAAGACGGTGAGAAATACGGGTGCAGTGGTAACCGGTCCAATTCCTTTACCTACCCGTAAGAAAATTTTTACCGTATTGCGTTCACCGCACGTTAATAAGAAGAGCCGTGAACAGTTTCAGCTGGCAACGCATAAGCGTTTGCTCGATATTTATACTTCGTCTTCCAGAACCGTGGATGCGTTGAGTAAGTTGGATTTACCCTCAGGAGTTGAGGTTGAGATCAAAGCCTAATGGCAAAAGTTTATCCGGTCCCCGAGCCAGGATGAAAAAGTTCTTTGCGTTATCTGCCAATCTTTAAAAGGAGAAAGCAGCTCTGACATTATGAAAAATGACTTAAATAGGTCAAACAAAATATAAACAAGCCCTTCGAGGTTTGTTTACTGCCGGTACTTCTCCCTGCCTTTGAAATTCAGGGTGGGAACGAAAGAAAAGGTCGGCAGCGAACAAGGATTGAATTCTGCCCGTCAGTGGAATGTCCTCCATAACCTCGCGGCGCTACAAACCGCACAGACGATGAAAGGAATTATTGGAAAAAAAATTGGGATGACCAGCATCTTCACTCCCGATGGACGGCAAACAGCCTGCACCATTATTGAAGCCGGTCCTTGCGTGGTTACCCAAATCAAAACGCAGGAAACCGATGGTTACAACGCCCTGCAACTAGCATTTGGTGAAAAGAAAGAAAAACACACCAACCAGTCACAGCTTAATCACTTCTCAAAA
This sequence comes from Bacteroidota bacterium, assembly GCA_023423835.1. Taxonomy (GTDB): domain Bacteria; phylum Bacteroidota; class Bacteroidia; order Chitinophagales; family Chitinophagaceae; genus JAFAEW01. Next base: position 30,254 of record JAFAEW010000043.1, read on the forward strand.
GCCCAAACCTCTCCCAAAAAATTTGTAAAAGAATTTCGCGATTACGCCATTGAAAAAAATCCCGGCGAAGCTATTACTGTTGACATTTTTACCGAAGGTGAAAAAGTGGACGTAGTAGGAACTTCAAAAGGAAAAGGATTTCAGGGTGTGGTAAAACGTCATGGCTTTCATGGTGTGGGCGAAGGTTCGCATGGTCAGCATGACCGTCAGCGTGCTCCCGGTTCTATCGGTGGATCTTCTTATCCTTCAAGAGTTTTTAAAGGGATGAGAATGGCCGGAAGAATGGGCAATGACCGCGTTAAGCTTAAAGGTTTGAAGGTGGTAAAAATATTTAGTGAGAAAAATTATATTCTTGTGAGCGGCTCTGTTCCCGGTCATAACGGATCAATTGTTTTAATACAGAAATAATTCTTAATCTGAAAAAACATGCAAGTAGAAGTTTTAAATATAAAGGGAGAGAAGACGGGAAGAACCATTGAGCTGCCGGAAGAAATATTCGGTATGGAGCCTAATGACCATGTAATTTACCTGGCCGTTAAACAATACCAGGCCGCACAGCGCCAGGGAACCCACAAGGTAAAAACACGGGCTGAGGTGAAAGGATCAAGCAAAAAACTTCATCGTCAGAAAGGTACCGGCGGATCCCGTAAAGGAAATATTCGCAACCCGCTTTACAAAGGCGGTGGTGTGATCTTCGGGCCCAAACCACACAGATATGAACTGAAGTTGAATAAGAAAGTGAAAGACCTCGCAAAAATGAGTGCCCTTTCTTATAAAGCAAAAGATAATGCAATTGTTGTGGTGGAGGAATTCGATATGGAAGTTCCGAAAACAAAACAGGTAATGGAAATTGCAAAAGCGTTGCAGGTGAGTGATAAGAAAACATTAATGATCGTTTCAGACTGCAGCGATAACCTGTATCTGAGCTGTCGCAATGTTCCCAATCTTGCCACTGCCATGATCGCTGATATCAATACTTATGATATCCTGAATGCAGATGTACTTGTTTTCACCGAAAACGCAGCAAAAATATTTACCGAAGAAGAAGCGACTGTAGAAGCTTAATAAAGGGAAAAATTTAAAAAATAATTGAAATGAATCCAGCAGAAGTTTTAATAAAACCCTTGCTTACCGAAAAAGCAAATGCTCAGCAGGAAAAACTGAACAGATTTGCTTTTAAAGTAAACCGTAAGGCTAATAAGCTTGAGATTAAAAAAGCGGTTGAAGAATTTTATGGAGTTACGGTGGCTGAAGTAAATACCATTGTTGTTCCGGGTAAGAACAAGACAAAGTTTACCAAATCGGGCTACATCAAAGGGGTAAAACCCGCCTATAAGAAGGCTTACATTACCGTAGCAGAAGGTGAAAAGATTGATTTGTACGAAAACATTTAGTTCAATCACAAAAAAGAATGGCTTTCAACACAGCCGCAAAAGTTGAATCAATAACAAAAGGACCTCGAAGAGGGTAAATTTGAAGATATGGCAGTTAAAAAATATAAACCGGTCACCCCGGGTACAAGATGGAGAATCGGTAATGCTTATGCAGAGATTACCACTAATGAGCCGGAAAAGAGTTTATTAGAACCTCAGCACAATAAATCGGGCCGTAATGCACAGGGCCGCCGTACTACCAGATACAGAGGTGGCGGCAGCAAAAAGCATTATCGTATCATCGATTTCAAACGCGATAAGAGAGATATTGAGGCTACTGTTTCTACCATCGAATATGATCCCAACCGTTCCGCATTCATCGCATTGGTGGAATATGCAGATGGTGAAAAGAGATATATTCTTGCTCCCCAGGGTTTACAGGTAGGTACAAAGATCATGTCGGGCGACAGTGTGGCACCGGAAGTAGGCAATTGTCTTAAGATGCGCAATATGCCGTTAGGTACCAACATTCACAATATTGAATTACATCCCGGTCAGGGTGGAAAGCTTGCCAGAAGTGCCGGAGCCAGCGCGCAGCTCACCAATAAGGAAGAAAAATATGCCGTATTGAAAATGCCATCCGGGGAATTGCGAAAGGTGTTGATTGAAGGATATGCTACCGTTGGCGTTATTTCAAACAGCGATCACAGCCTTGAAAGACTGGGAAAAGCCGGTAGAAAACGCTGGAAAGGAATTCGTCCGCGTACACGTGGTGTAGCGATGAACCCGGTAGATCACCCGATGGGAGGTGGAGAAGGTAAAGCATCCGGTGGCCAGCCAAGAAGCAGAAACGGTCAATATTCAAGAGGGTTGAAAACACGTAAACAAAAAGGAAGCGACAAGCTGATTATCCAGAGAAGGGATGGCAAGAAACTTCCAAAAAGATAAGCAATAGAAAAAGGGTAATTCCTTTACTAAAATTTATAAATTAAAAATTACTCATTCTATGGGTCGTTCGATTAAAAAAGGTCCTTATGTAGATGTAAACCTCGAAGAAAAGGTGTTAGGCATCAATGAAGGCAAGAACAAGAAATCAGTTATTAAAACCTGGAGCCGCAGAAGCACCATCACGCCTGATTTTGTGGGTCATACTTTCGCTGTGCATAATGGCAATAAGTTCATACCGGTCTATGTAACTGAATTTATGGTAGGTCATAAGCTGGGAGAATTTGCTCCTACCAGGAATTTTAAAGGACATTCTGGAAGCAAAAAATAAATTGGTTTTGACCGGATCAAACCGGCCAATCATAAAGAAATAACAAACAATGGAAGCAGTAGCAAAACTAAACAATTATCCTACCGGTCCCCGCAAAATGCGTTTACTTGCCGATGTGATCAGGGGAATGGAAGTGGAAAAAGCACTGGGAATTTTAGAGCATCATCCGCAACACAATGCTGTTCCGCTGGCAAAATTGCTGAAAAGTGCCATCAATAACTGGGAGCAGAAAAATGAAGGATCAAGCGCGGCCGATGCAGGTCTCGTGGTGAAAACCATTTATGTGGATGGTGGTCCGGTAATTAAAAGAATGTACCATGGTACTCAGGGCCGTGCACACAGAATGCGCAAACGCAGCAACCACGTAACAATAATTGTGGACACTAAATAATAACTAAAATCATTAAACCAACATATGGGTCAGAAAGCAAATCCAATTGGTAACAGATTAGGCATCATCAGGGGATGGGAAAGCAACTGGTATGGCAGTAAGAAAGATTATTCCAAAAAGCTGATCGAAGACAATAAGATCAGAACCTATCTCAATGCCCGTATTTCTAAAGGTGGTATTGCCAAGATTGTTATCGAACGTACATTGGGGAAGTTAATAATTACCATCCATACTTCTAAACCGGGTATCATCATCGGTAAAGGTGGTAATGAGGTTGACAGGATTAAGGAAGAGTTGAAAAACCTTACCGGAAAAGATGATGTTCAGATCAATATTCTTGAGATCCGCCGTCCTGAATTAGATGCAAATATCGTAGGCGATACTATTGCCCGTCAGATCGAAAACCGTATCAACTATAAAAGAGCCATAAAAATGTCTATTGCTTCTTCTTTGAGAATGGGAGCAGAAGGTATTAAGGTGAAAGTTAGCGGAAGACTCGGAGGAGCAGAAATTGCCCGTACCGAGGAGATCAAACAGGGAAGGGTGCCATTGCACACCTTTAGAATGGATATCGATTACGCATCTGTATTTGCTCAAACCGTATATGGTAAGATCGGTATTAAAGTGTGGATCTGTAAAGGAGAGGTTTTAGGAACAAGAGAACTGAATCCAAACTTTGTAGGCGGTAAAGCTGATCTGTCAGACAGAAGAGAAAGAAGAGACGATGGCAGAGACAGAAGAGGCGATCATCGCAGGGGAGGCGGCGCTCATGGTGGTGCTGACCGCAGAGGAGGAAGAAGATAATTGATCATTAATTGAATTTCAAATTGAAACAAAATGTTACAGCCTAAAAGAACGAAACATAGGAAAGCACAAAAAGGCAGGATCAGAAAGGTGGCCAAACGCGGAGCTTCCATCTCCTTCGGATCATTTGCTCTGAAAGCTTTGGAAGGCATCTGGTTAACCAACCGTCAGATTGAAGCTGCACGTCAGTCAATGACCAGGGCCATGAAGAGAGAAGGAAATGTGTGGATCAGGGTATTTCCCGATAAGCCAATCACCAAGAAACCATTGGAAGTGAGGATGGGTAAGGGTAAAGGTAATCCGGAATATTTTGCAGCTGTGGTTGAGCCGGGACGTATTTTATTTGAATGCGATGGTGTTTCCGAAACAGTGGCAAAAGAAGCGATGGAGCTTGCGGCCCAAAAATTACCGATCAAAACTAAATTTATCGTTAGAAGGGATTTGCAAACCTCCTGATAAAAGATCAGAAAAATTGAATTTTTCAAATTAAGAATAATGGCGAAGAAAATCGAATTTAAAAAAACGCTTAAGGATATGAGTGAATCAGATCTTCAGGCCAGGATACAGGAAGATACAGTGCGCTTAAAAAAGCTTGAATTTGCGCATGCAATTTCTCCTTTAGAAAATCCAATGAGCATTCGCGGTTTGAGAACGGATATTGCCCGTTTGAAAACAGAATTAAGAAAAAGAACACTCGGGATCCAATAAAAAAAAGTAACAATGATCGAAAGAAATTTGCGTAAAACCAGAATAGGCGTGGTGAAGAGCAACAAGATGGATAAGACCATTACCGTTGCCGTAGAAAGAAAAGTAAAACATCCGCTCTATGGTAAGTTCATTAAGAAAACTACCAGCTTTCATGCACACGATGAAAAAAACGAATGTGCTATCGGTGATACCGTAAAAATTATGGAATCACGCCCTTTGAGCAAAACAAAACGCTGGCGTCTGGTAGAGGTTTTGGAAAAAGCCAAATAATAAAATTCCGGAGATAGAAAAGCCGGGCGTTTATAAAAAGTAAAAAAGGTTGTAAACATTTCCCGCCGGTGGCGGATTCAAAGTAAATAAAATGATTCAGCAAGAAAGCAGACTAAATGTAGCTGATAACAGCGGTGCAAAAGAAGTTCTTTGCATTAGAGTTTTGGGCAATAGCGGACAGGATTACGCAAAAATCGGCGATAAGATCGTTGTTACGGTAAAAGATGCCATCCCTGCTGCAGGTGTGAAAAAAGGCACTGTCTCCAAAGCCGTAATTGTTCGCACTACCAATAAATTACGCAGAAAAGACGGGTCCTATATCCGTTTCGATGACAATGCGGTAGTATTATTAAATAATTCCGATGAACCCAGGGGAACCCGCATTTTTGGCCCCGTGGCCAGGGAATTAAGGGATAAAGGATATATGAAAATTATTTCCCTCGCCCCGGAAGTATTATAATTAAGGAATTGAAGTAAATATTAAATAATGAGCAACAGATTCAGACCCAAATACAATATTAAAAAAGGTGATTCGGTAGTTATCATTGCAGGCGATGATAAAGATCTGAAGAAACCCCGCCGCGTATTAAGGGTGATAACCGATAAAGCACGGGTGGTAGTAGAAGGTGTCAATATCATTACAAGACATACAAAACCTTCTGCTCAAAATACCAAAGGAGGCTTGATTAAGAAAGAAGCACCGATTCATATCAGCAATGTAATGCTATGGGATGCTAAAACCGGGGCTGCAACCAAAGTTTCACGTAGCCGCGAAAACGGTAAATTGGTTCGTATAGCAAAAAAATCAGGGGAGGTAATTAAATAATGAACACGCAACAATATACTCCAAGATTAGAGGAGAAATATAAGAAAGAAATTATACCCGCGCTGGTAAAAAAGTTTGGATACGGTAGCATCATGCAGGCTCCCAAACTGGAAAAGATTTGTATCAACCGCGGCGTTAACGGCGCTGTTGCCGATAAGAAAGCCGTGGATGTGGCTGTGGATGAGCTCACAATGATCTCAGGTCAAAAAGCAGTTCCCACCCTCAGCAAGAAGGATATTTCAAACTTCAAACTCCGTAAAGGAATGCCGATTGGAGCAAGGGTAACCCTCAGAGGAGAAAAAATGTACGAATTCCTTGACCGCCTCATTTCACTTGCACTTCCACGAGTAAGAGATTTTAAAGGTATCAGCGATAAGGCTTTCGACGGAAGAGGTAATTATACCCTCGGTGTAACTGAACAAATCATTTTCCCCGAAATCGACATCGATAAGGTGGCCAAGATCACGGGAATGGACATCACCTTCGTTACCACTGCACAGAACAACGCTGAAGCGTATGAACTGCTGAAGGAATTAGGGCTTCCATTTAAAAACGCAAAAAAAGATAATCAATAATTAATCGAAAATAAATTATGGCAAAACAATCAGTAATAGCCAGAGAGAGAAAACGCGAAGCAATGGTTGCAAAATATGCTGAAAAACGTGCAGCGCTGAAAGCGGCCGGCGATTATCAGGCATTGGATAAACTGCCCCGCAACGCATCTCCGGTAAGGCTTAAAAACCGTTGCCAGATTACAGGCAGACCGAGAGGATACATGAGATACTTCGGATTGTCAAGGATTACCTTTAGGGATATGGCCCTCGACGGAAAGATTCCAGGTGTAAAAAAGGCAAGCTGGTAAAAGGTGCAACTATTCAACCGATATAAAAGAAAATTAATTAATAATAATCTTCCGTAAGGAAGCAAAGAGTATAAACATGGTAACTGATCCAATAGCAGATTTCCTTACCAGGATCCGGAACGCTCAGATGGCCGGCCATAGAATTGTGGAAATTCCGGCATCAAACTTAAAAAAGCGCATCACTGAGATCCTTTACGACCAGGGTTACATCCTCAAATATAAATTTGAAGATGACAGCAAGCAGGGTCTTATTAAAATCGCTTTGAAATACGATCCTCAATCAAAACAACCGGCCATCCGCAGCCTTGAAAGAGTAAGCCGTCCGGGGTTGAGACAATATGCGAAACCGGCAGAAATCAAAAGAGTGATCAACGGGCTTGGTGTTGCAATCCTCAGCACTTCAAAAGGAGTGATGACCGACAAACAGGCAAAGACTGAAAATGTAGGGGGCGAAGTGCTTTGCTATATTTCGTAGGAAAAAATTATTTTCCGGTTGTCATTAAGCTTTAGTCGGAGCTGAAATCAACCGGTATTAACAATCATAAATTAATACGACTATGTCACGTATAGGAAGAAAACCGATCACCATCCCAAATGGCGTTACCGTTACCGTTGGAAAAGACAATGTTGTAACCGCAAAAGGTCCGAAAGGAGAATTGAAACAAGCGGTTGACAGAGATATGCAACTGGAAGTTAAAGATGGTGAACTGATCATCGGAAGACCGACCGAACAGATTCGTCATAAAGCGATGCACGGGTTGTATCGTTCTTTACTTGCCAATCTGGTAACCGGTGTTACGGATGGCTATAAGAAAAATCTTGAACTCGTTGGGGTTGGTTATAAAGCCAGCAACCAGGGAAATACACTCGATCTATCTTTGGGATATTCTCATAATATCGTTTTTGAAATCCCGAAGGAGCTTAAAGTTGCCACTACCACTGAAAAAGGTAAAAATCCTACAATCAGTCTGGAAGGAAGCGACAAGCAGTTGCTCGGACAGGTAGCCGCCAAGATCCGCAGCTTGCGTAAACCCGAGCCTTATAAAGGAAAAGGTGTTAAGTATGATAACGAAGTTGTACGTCGTAAGGCAGGTAAAGCAGCGGGTAAATAATTTTTGGATCTGATAAGGATCACAAGAATTGCAAAAGTTTCAAAATGAAAAAATCTTCCTGGCAGTATCAGGAATAAATTAAAATAAAAATGGACGCAAAAGTAGTCAGAAGAAAAAAAATTCACTTCAGAATCCGTAACAGGGTTAAAGGAACTCCTGAAAATCCCCGTCTTTCAGTTTTTCGCAGCAACAGGGATATCTACGCACAACTGATCGATGATGAGAACGGAAAGACGCTTGCATCAGCTTCTTCAAAGGGAAAGGACATAGTTGCTCAAACCGGAAATAAGGTTGACAAAAGCAAGATGGTAGGAGCTGCCCTTGCAGCAAAAGCAGTTGCCCTGGGAATTGAAACCTGTGTTTTTGACCGTAGTGGTTATCTCTACCATGGCAGGGTAAAAGCTGTTGCTGATGGTGCAAGGGAAGGCGGTCTTAAATTTTAGACAATAAAAAAATTACCGGAAATTTATCATTCATAATTGAAATAGAGAATGTCAAAGTCAAATGTAAATAAAGTAAAACCCGGCGGTGAATTAGAACTGAAGGAAAAAGTGGTTTCCATAAACCGTGTGGTAAAAACAACTAAAGGTGGACGAACTTTTAGTTTTTCCGCACTCGTGGTTGTAGGAAATGAAAACGGTGTGGTAGGTCAGGGTCTTGGAAAAGCAAAAGAGGTTCAGGAAGCTATAACCAAGGGAATTGAAGATGCAAAAAAGAATCTGGTAAGGGTTCCCATCATGCATGGTACTATTCCTCACGAACAGCTCGCTAAAGAAGGCGCAGCCATCGTATTAATTAAACCGGCCGCTCAAGGTACCGGTGTAATTGCCGGAGGAAGTATGCGTGCCGTATTGGAAAGCGCCGGATTAACCGACGTATTGGCAAAAAGCCTTGGCTCAGCAAATCCGCAGAATGTGGTAAAAGCCACTGTAAAAGCCCTTACCCTGCTGCGTGAACCAATAGCTGTGGCAAAAGAACGTAATATCAGGTTGACCAAAGTTTTTAACGGTTAACGGATAACAAAGAACTGAAAAATTTATTCACCTTTAAATATTCCCCAGGAATTAGAGGCATGGCAAAAATTAAAATTACCCAGGTAAAAAGTGGGATCGACAGATCTGAAAAGCAAAAGCTTACTTTGCAGGCTTTGGGTCTGAGAAAACTAAACGCTTCTAAAGAAGTGGAAGCAACACCGCAGATTTTAGGAATGGTAGAAAAAGTTCAACATCTCGTAAAAGTTGAAAACTTATCCTAATTTTGCAGGTCGTTAAAAAATAAGATCAATTTACATCTGATGCGAGGGGAGATTCCCCGTTAAGTTTAAATCAAAAAAAATGAAATTACACAATTTAACACCCGCCCCCGGTTCAACCCATAAAGAAAAGCGTTTGGGCCGTGGTGAAGCAAGCGGAAAGGGCGGCACTTCTACAAAAGGAAATAAAGGAGGCCAAAGCCGTGCAGGATACAAACGCAAAATGGCACATGAAGGTGGCCAGATGCCTATCCAGAGAAGGCTTCCAAAAAGAGGATTTAAGAATAATAATAAAGTAATCTTTAAGGTTTTCAACCTCGGACAAATAGACCAACTGAACGAAAAATATGGATTTGAAGAATTTAGTGTTGAAAACCTTTATGTTAATGGCTTAATCAGCCGCACCGATAAAGTGAAAATATTGGGCAACGGAGATATTACCGCCAAGCTTAACTTTAAGGTGAATGCAATTAGCCAAAAAGCAAAAACAGCTATTGAAGCAGCCGGCGGTACCGTTGAAATTTCTTAAAAAATTTTACGATATTTGTCCAATGCACCTTTAACTTTAAGGTGCATTTAGTTCCGCAAGGCAAATGTTTTTTGATTTCAGCGCAAATATTCACGCTCATAAATTTTTTCAGTGAAAAAGCTAATTCAGTCGATAAAAAATATCTGGAGTATTGAGGAGTTACGTAACAAAATTATTCTTACCCTGCTCTTTATCTTCGTTTACCGTTTAGGAACACATATTGTGTTACCCGGTATAGATCCCAATAAACTTTCCGATACAGGAGCCGGCAACAATGGCCTTCTTGGCCTCTTTGATGCCTTTGCGGGTGGAGCCTTTTCAAGAGCCTCCATTTTTGCATTAGGAGTAATGCCCTACATTTCGGCTTCTATCTTTATGCAGCTCGTTACGATCCTCGTTCCTCAAATGCAAAAGATTCAAAAGGAAGGGGAAAGCGGGCAAAAGAAAATTCAGCAATGGACAAGGTACCTCACAGTGCTTGTTACCCTTTTGCAATCCGGAGCTTATATAGCCTATCTGCAAACTCCGGAATATGCTGCTGCAATGATCGATTCTTTCAAACCGTATTTCTTCGTATCAACCATAATCATCCTTACTGCAGGTACGCTCTTTGTAATGTGGCTGGGTGAAAAAATTCAGGATAAAGGTTTGGGAAATGGTACCTCTATCATCATCATGATCGGTATCCTTGCCCGCTTACCGGAAGGTGTTATTCAGGAGTTTTCTTCCAAACAACAGAAAGGCGGCGGCGGATTGTTGATTTTTATGATTGAAGTTGCAGCCTGGATCGCAGTGGTTACAGCTCTCGTTATCCTGATCCAGGGCGTGCGGAAAGTTCCGGTAAATTATGCAAAACAAATTGTTGGAAACAGACAGTTCGGTGGCGCAAGGCAATTTCTGCCGTTAAAAGTGAATGGTGCAGGTGTGATGCCGATCATCTTTGCCCAGGCCATCATGTTCCTTCCCACTTTGTTCTCCTTCACCAATCTTGATTCAGCTCAGGGAATAGTAGCAATATTTTCCGATCCGAGTAATGGCTGGTATATGGTCGTCTATGGATTTATGGTAATAGCGTTTACTTTCCTCTATACGGCTTTGATTTTTAATCCGAAGCAGATGAGTGAAGATCTGAAACGCAACAACGGCTTCATTCCGGGCGTAAAACCGGGGCAGCCGACGGCTGACTATATCGGATCAATCATGGACCGGATTACATTTCCGGGAGCCATCGCACTTGCTATAGTAGGTATTCTGCCGGGGTTTGCACAGATGCTCGGTGTAACCGGACTTTTTGCAAGTTTCTATGGCGGTACTTCCTTGCTGATCATGGTTGCCGTAATTCTCGATACCCTTCAGCAGGTAGAAACGCATTTGCTGATGCGGCAATACGACGGACTGATGAAAGGCGGGCGATTGAAAGGAAGGCAGACAGTAACACCGTCAGGATATTAATGGAGATTTCATAAATAATTTTCCTAATAGGTAAACCTGTCAGTCCTGCTGGCAGGTTTATCATTTTAAGGAATAGATTTTTTAAAACGAGTGTCACCCTTGTTAACCATGAACAGTATGAAAAACATTGCATGACACATAGAATTAACGGAATGATTATCTATAAAACAGAAGCACAGGTAGAAATGATGCGCCAGAGCGCACTCCTCGTGAGTAAGACATTGACGGAAGTGGCCAAGGTCCTGAAACCGGGAATGACCACGATGGAGATAGATAAACTTTGTGGCGAATTTGTAAGGGATCACAATGCGGTTTCGTCGTTTTTAAATTACCGCGGCTATCCTTACAATGTATGTGCATCGGTAAACGATGTCGTTGTTCACGGATTTCCAAACAACAATCCATTGAAAGAAGGCGATATTGTTTCTATTGACCTCGGTGTAATCCTTAACGGATGGCATGGCGATCATGCCTATACCTTCATCCTTGGAGAAGTGCCGGACGACGTTTTGCAGCTCGTAAAAGTCACCAAGGAATCGCTGTATAAAGGAATCGAAAAGGCAATAACCGGAAATCGAATAGGAGACATTTCCTATGCTATTCAGCATCATACCGAAGGACTGCACGGTTACGGTGTAGTAAGAGCGCTCGTGGGCCATGGTCTTGGAAGAAGCATGCACGAAGATCCACAGGTTCCCAATTACGGAAAGCGCGGAAACGGACCTAAGCTGAAAGACAACCTGGTGATTGCGATCGAACCGATGATTAATCTGGGAACTAAAGACGTGGTCACCGATGACGATGGCTGGACTGTAAGAACCCGCGATGGAAAGCCGTCAGTTCATTTTGAACACGATGTTTGCGTAAAAAGAAATAAGGCTTTGATCTTATCGGATTATTCAATCATTGAAGCTGCTGAGCAATTGAACCCAAATCTTAATACTTCTTATTATTCGCAAAAGCCGGTTTTGCATTAGATGGCGGCGAATAAAATTCTCGTGGTAGCAGGCGGAGGAGCTGCAGGATTTTTTTGTGCCGTAAATGCGGCGCGGTTATATCCGCAACTAAAGGTGTTGATCCTTGAAAAATCATCCAAATTTCTCTCAAAAGTGAAGATCAGTGGTGGCGGCCGGTGTAATGTTACCCATCATTGCCTTGAGATTGCGGAACTGATCAAAAAATACCCGAGAGGACAAAATTTTTTGAAGAAATCCTTTCACTGGTTTTCTCCCACCGATACCATTGAGTGGTTTCAAGAGAGAGGTGTGAAATTAAAAACGGAAGCAGATGGAAGAATGTTTCCTGTCACGGACAGTTCACAAACGATCATTGATTGTTTACTTACTGAAGCATTAAAATATAAGGTGTCTTTGCAGTTAAAAGTGGGATTAGATTCGTTTGACAAGGATGATGAAAAATTCCTCCTTTCTCTTTCTGATAAACGGCAAATTACATGCGATTTTCTTTGTATCGCCTGCGGCGGATTCCCAAAGGTCAATCAGTTTGAATGGCTGTTAAAGACCGGTCACACGATTGAGCCGCCGGTTCCATCGTTGTTTAGTTTCAATATTGCAGAGCCGGCATTACACAAGCTTTCAGGAGTGAGTGTGCAAAGTGTGCAGATAAAGCTTAAAGCCGAAAAGCTTTCAGCCGTGGGCCCTTTATTGGTAACGCATTGGGGATTAAGCGGACCGGCCATCTTAAAATTATCCGCATTTGGAGCGAGGATTCTATCCGGTGTGAATTATGATTTTGAAATCGTTGTAAATTGGATTCATGGTTTTGGTTTTTCACAACAGCGGTTGCAGGCCGAATGGAATGAACTGAAAAAAATCAACGGATCAAAGATGGTTCAATCGAAAAATCCTTTCGGACTACCGGCCAGATTGTTGGAATATTTTTTAGACCAAAGTGGAATAGATTTTCAGAAAAGGTGGGCTGATATTAATCATGGGGAGCAACAAAAATTGATTCATATTCTCACCGCTCAAACTTTACCGGTTAACGGAAAAACAACTTTCAAAGAAGAGTTTGTTACCGCCGGAGGAATAAAGTTAAACGAGATCAATCCAAATACGATGGAAAGCAAATTGATCTCCAATCTTTTTTTCGCAGGAGAAATAATGGACGTTGACGGAGTCACCGGAGGCTTTAATTTTCAACATGCCTGGACGAGCGGATGGATTGGTGCAAAGGCGATAGCTGGCAAAGAATAGAAAATTGATTCAATGGCTGACACAGTTTCTCATTGCCCCGGGAAGAACACAATGTCATACATTCAAAACCAAGGTTTGCTCCTCAGTTCCCCGACAAATCAAATCTTCCTTCGGTTATTTTAATGGTATCCTTACAAGAGGGGTCATAAAGTGTTGCCCAAAATGTACCGGAAATAACACCATTTAAGGTATCAAGTCGTGTGATAGCTAATTCGCCGGCGCAATAGGTTAAACTATCCAAAGAACTTAATTCACAGGAATCTTTAAGAGAAAAAAATCTTATTGCAGCATCACTTTCATTCGAAATCGTGTAATTTCCGATCGTTTTTAAGTTAACCATCCCGACTGCAATACTTTGTTTATCCAAATCACTTAAATAACGATAAGCAGAAACATTTAAATCACCTCCTGCAAATTCGGTATCATAATACCATGAAATATTTTTTGAACCAAATGCTCTATTTGGTAGCCACACTTCTCTGTTCAATAAAAAACCAAAGGTATTAGCGCCGCTCTGCGTCGCAGGCGGTAATTTGTCCTCCGGTGATATCGCCTCCTTACATTTACATCCCATGCAGGAAATGAGGAGAAAGAAAAAAAAGAGTATGCTTTTTCTATTTTTCATAAATTAAAACTTACATCTACTGTTCAATTTCCCTTTAAATCAAATCTTCCTTCAGTTATTTTAATCGTATCCTTACACAAAGGGTTATAAAGTGTTGCCCAAAAAGTACCGGAAATAATGCCTATGGACGTATCAAGCCTAGTGATAGTTAGATCGCCTGTACAATAGATCAAGCTATCTCTTGTATAAATTTCGCAATTTTCTACCATGGAATAAAATGTAATACCTGCATCACTTGTGTTATTAATTACGTATTTACCCGTATGAGACATGTTGCGGGATCCGACTATAATTGTTTGTTTATTGTTTTCGTTTTCATATTTATAAGCACTTATCGAAAAGTCACCGCCTCCATATGTTGGATCGTAGTACCATGATGGATTCTTTGTGCCGCTAAACCCTTTGGGAAGCCACACGTCTCCATTCTCTAAAAAACCAAAGGTATTAGCTCCTATTTGGGTGGCAGGCGGTAATTTGTCCTCCGGTGATATCGCCTCCTTACATTTACATCCCATGCAGAAAGCGAGGAGAATGAAAAAAAGGAGTATCTGATTTCTATTTTTCATAAAAATGTTTTTGATATAGTTATAATTATTTTTGTATGAGTAATTGTTTACTACTCCAGTTCATGCCATCAAAAACCGAAACTAAATAGATGCCTGAGTTTAACTCATTCAATGAAATCCTGGCGGTGCTTACCGCCGGCTTATATTCAATATTCTTTTGCAATTTACCAGAACGATCGGTGATTCTTATTCCATAAATCAAATTTTTCCCAGCAGGTGCGTTAATGGTTACATAATTACCGGCGGGATTTGGCAGGAGTTGAAAATCAAGACCAGGGCAATTGCTGTAAATGGTTACGCCGTCTGTTCTTGCTGCGCCACATAAATCATTGTAATTTAATTTTACTATACCGCCTCCTGAAACATCTGCAAAAGTAAAAGGCCCGCTTTCATTAAAAATAAAAATGTCACTGCCGGGGGGTATGTACCCTTTTGACCAGCTAAAATTTGTACCGTTTTCCGGCGGGGTAGCGTTCAATGACCATGTTTGATATGATCCTGTACACGTATTTGTCTGTTCGCTTACTATACTTAAAGACGGCGCCCCGATGTTTATGGCTCTTGTAATTACCTGACTGCATGTACTTATGGTGGCAGTAAGCGTAATAGTGCCATTTGCCAATGCCGTGATCATTACCGAACTATCGGTTAAAGGACTGATTTGGACAATGCCACAGTGAAATCGACAAATATTAAATCGTAACCGCCGATATCATCAAGATGGTAATTAAAATCGTAGGTCAGTCTTGGGGCATTAATGGCATTAATAAAATCTATATAAGTGTTGTTGTAAGTTACTATGTTGGGAGCTGCATGATGGGCATCATAACCCTCTACGACTATTAATGGCTTGGTAATGCTTCTTTCTACACCCTTTCTGCTGTATGACACGTAACAATAGCCTCCGTCATCAGTTGAAGTAACCGGGAAATATTTGTAAGTATCATAATTATAGGCATAACTTTGACTTGCGGCACTTTCAATT
Organism: Bacteroidota bacterium; assembly: GCA_023423835.1. Taxonomy (GTDB): domain Bacteria; phylum Bacteroidota; class Bacteroidia; order Chitinophagales; family Chitinophagaceae; genus JAFAEW01. Next base: position 45,501 of record JAFAEW010000043.1, read on the forward strand.
CTACCTACGTAGTATTTTGAGTAACATTCATACGAGTTTCCGTTATTTAAAAGCATTTTTATTTTTAGCTGCTTCATTCCGGTATCTTCATAATTAACAGATATTGGCGTTTCCCAACCAACCGCCTTGTATCCTTTTCCGTCATCAAAGTCTATATAAAAGCTACTTGCACTACCCGTTGTATTTTTAAAGAAGATGCTTTTTTTAAAAAGAAAGGATGCGGAACCCGTGTTATTTACTGCTATTGCAGGGCTAGCGGCAAAAATTATTTTATTTTTATAAGGTGATTGTGTCCTTCCTGCTACATCTAAAACCTGGTTATTTTGAATTTCTAAAAGGTTATTCGAAAATGCATTTGTTTTTACATCATTGTAAGTTCCAAACAAAACAGGTATCGGTGTAGGGAGACCATCTGCAATTAGCCCGTTAATTCTTGTATTTGCAGCCGAAGGAGTTGGATAATCATTAGTTGATGATCCCACATACGTGGTGTTCATTTGCCAATTAAGTGTCCTGAAGATATTCATATCAACCACGTTACTATCAGTGAGATTTCCATTAAACGGCTCTAAACTTATTAAAGGTACCCCAAACTCTTCTAAGTAGCCCGTTGGAACTTGTGTCTTGTCAAGGTTTTCAAAAATGTACTGGTACAAACCTTCAATAGTAGAAGTATCAGAAACTACAGGCGCGGCTGCGAAAACGCTTTAAACGTCAGTAATAAGCAAAACCAAAGTAAAGATTTTTTCATAACTAGAAGTTTACGAGGTGAAAACAGTTCATTAAAGATAATTTCTTATTTTAATATTAACAAATTTTTTCCTTGTATTATGTTTCCTGTTTGAGGCTGTCCTCCAAAAATGAGGGTCTTCTCTAAGAAAGGGTTTTCAACATGACCTTGTTCGACTTTTCTCTTACAATTGAGAGGCAGTAAAAATTTGAGGTTATCCAGGTGCGGATGAATTGATGGCAACTAAAGCCAGAGATTGTGCAACGCTCCAATTGAAACGTTGATATCTAACGGTGAAAATTATTCCTAACCAGGTTCGACCCATACTTCACTTTCCTTAAGAAGATTGATCAGTTCTTCCACAGCAATGGCACTGTCGACATTCCTTTTGATAACTTCCTTGCCTTTATAAAGTGTAATCTTTCCAACGCCACTCCCTACATATCCAAAGTCGGCATCGGCCATTTCTCCCGGGCCATTCACAATACAACCCATTACGGCTATCTTAACACCCTTGAGGTGATTCGTAACATTTCTGATTTTCGCCGTTGTTTCCTGCAGGTCAAAGAGCGTTCTGCCGCAACTGGGGCAGGAGATGTATTCCGTCTTTGAGATTCTCGTTCTTGTAGCCTGTAAAATGCTGAATGCGCTGCTATTTATGAATTGCTCGATGCTTTTGTTATCAACATAGTTTCTGCCGCTTGCATTAACATTATTTGCTTCAGCGTAGGCATCGGAAGTTAAACCCAGCCAAACGCCATCTCCCATTCCATCGAGTAATAAACCGCTGCATTCGGTTGCGAAATGGATCAAATGTTCATCGGCAGTATGTTTATTGCTGTTGACCGACAAAACGACCGGATTCCGGATCCCCCGGTTCATAAGTTCTACAAACATTCTTCTTACAGCCTGCATTGCATTTTTTCTTTTGCTTGACAGGCAGATGACTACGTTCCGGCGATTTGCAATTTTTTCCAGTGCGCTGAAATCGTTGATCGTTGTTTCATCACTAAAGCAGTCGAGCATTACGAAATTCAACTGCTCGCTTACTGCCATGCTGTTGATAAATCCGGTTGCATCGAAAACCGGAAAATGCTTTGTTTTATCCTCTGCTTTCATCCAGGCCGCCGGATAGGAAATTACTTTTAACGTGCCCGGTAATTTAAAGTCAGGAAGATTATGGCCGGTAAAAACATAATCCGCAGCCGTATCACTTATGTTCCATTTATCGAGGAGCGGAATATAGGTGTAACCAATACTTTTAAAGTCCTCTCTTTCAATCTTTCTCAGTTTTGAAAGATCGGCAATAACTACGGGAACCTGTTTTTCTCCGATATTTTGAACGGCGAAACTGTTTCTCCGGCTGTAGGAAAAGGCGTCATAAGGGAGCTTCTCAACGGGAGGAACCTTTCCCGGGCAGGAAATATGGTTTTCATATCTTTTAACCAGATCACGGCAAACCGGCAATTCAAATTCGGAATCTTCCGTGAGACTTACGCGGATGGTGTCTCCTATGCCGTCTTCGAGCAAAGTTCCGATACCTGCCGCACTTTTCACCCTTCCGTCTTCACCATCGCCCGCTTCAGTTACGCCCAGGTGTAGCGGATAGCATTCTTTAAATTCATCCTGCATTTGTTTTATCAAAAGCCGGTAAGCCTGCACCATCACCTGCGGGTTGCTCGCCTTCATACTCAGGACGATGTTGTGAAAAGATTCATCCCTTGCTATTCTTAAAAACTCCATCGCACTCTCAACCATTCCCATAGGCGTATCGCCATAACGGCTCATGATCCTGTCGCTCAAACTGCCATGATTGGTACCGATCCGCATCGCGGTTCCATATTCCTTGCAAATCTTTATCAGCGGCGTAAACCGGTTCCTGATTCTGTCGATCTCTTCGAGGTAATCACGGTCTGAATATTCAATCAGTTCAAACTTCTTTTTATCGATATAATTTCCCGGGTTGATGCGAACTTTCTCAACGATCCGGGCTGCGATTTCGGCTGCATTTGGTGTAAAATGAATGTCGGCAACAAGCGGTGTGGCATAACCGCGTTTCCTGAGTTCATTTTTTATGTTGATGAGATTTTCTGCATCTTTTTTTGAAGGTGCCGTAATCCTTATCAATTCAGCGCCTGCCTCAATACATCGGATAGATTCTTCAACCGTTGCCATCGTATTCATAGTGTCGGTTGTCGTCATCGTTTGTATCCTGATGGGATGAAAATTTCCAATGAGAAGGTTTCCCACCTTAACTTCAAGGGTTTTCAGGCGTTTATACTCGGTAAGCGATTCACAATATAGCTGCATCTTAAATAATTAATGGCTGCGCAAATTTACGACTTTACAGCCGACGGCGGTTTTAGCGGTTTTCGTTTTTAGGAGTTTGATGATAAAACTTTTGAAAATCTTTTAACATCCGCCATCGGATCAATGGGTGAATTTGAGGTCAAATGATCGGCAAGTTGCCGGGCAAAGAAGGGCGCTAGTGAGCATCCTTTCGTTCCCATTCCATTTAAAATGGCAATGTTTGGATATCGAGGGTGAAGTCCGGCAAACGGTCTTCTTTCCACGGTTGCCGGTCGCTCGGCTGCCAAATGATCTACTATTCTGAACGGAAGCTTGAGCCAGTTTTTAAGCTGTGTTTGCACCCTTTCCTTAAAAGCGGGATTGGGAAGCGCATCCTGATAATTCCATTCATAGCTCGAACCGATCCAAAAAAGATCTTCCTCCCACGGAACAATGCTAAGGGATTGTTTATAAATATGACCTCGCGGAAGCCCGGGAATTTCGGCGATTATTGCCTCTCCCTTGTTATTGGCAAATGGCAGCCGGTCAAACGGAGAATCTGCGAAATGAGAGGCGCCATTGCAAAAAACGATCTTTTCGGCTTCAACATGTCGCCATCTTACCTTTCCGTCCTTAAAGTTGCAATCGCGCCATTGGAAGGTTTCTTCTATCAAAAGATCCTTTTGTCTTAAAACCCCTCTCCAGAAATTGAGCATTGTATTAAGGTCAACAATAAAACATGGAGCAATCCTCCCGGCTCCATAATGGAAATTGAACAACCGCTTCCATTCATCCGTATCCTTTTCCTCGTGTAAGAATTCATTTTCCTCCAACTGCCGTTGTAAAAAGGACTGTTGCATTTGAACACTGGGATGGAAATCTATCAGCCCGGTCTCCTTTATTATCGGCCGGCCAATCATTTCCCCCCATTCGTGATATGCCGGTTTGGCAAATGCAATGAGTTTTTCAATCATCCAGGTTCTTACGATCCTTCTTCCCGTTACCGGATTGATGACGCCACTCGCAATGCGGCTGGAGGAGGTTATCCCGTCATCCACTACAGCAACATGTTTTCCCGCTTCGATGAGGTATTTACTCAAAAAAGTTCCGGAAATTCCCTGCCCGATGATTAGAAAATCTGTTTGCATCGTTTATCGCCTTTGCTGCAGCATATTCAAATGAAGTTCGCCAAAGTTTTGAAGAGAAGATAGCTTCAGGTCTGCAATTGACCATCGCTCAAGTTTCTGTTGCTGATGATGGGGCACCACCACGCATTTCATCCGCGCTGCCTTAGCTGCTATTAAACCATAAAATGAGTCTTCAAAGCAAATACACTGCAAGGGGTTGGACGAAAGCGCTTCCGCACAATTCAGATATACCATTGGATGGGGTTTGCCATAAGGAAGAAATTCAGCCGAAGTGGCTGCACTGATGAACGGTTTTATTCCACAAAGGTCCATCACCGGTTCTATCACTGATAAAGGCGATGAAGATGCGAGGCCAATTTTAAAATCTCTTTCGTAAAAAAAACGGATGATGTGATGCACGCCCGGAAGCATTGTTCCCTTGTCGCGGATCTTTTTTAGCACCCGGTCAATAATTTCCTTCTCCAGCGATTTTAGTTTTTCATCACTGAAATTAAGATGGTTGAACCAGCTTTCCACACACTCTTTGGTTCTCAGTCCGGTATTGGCCTCATGTTGTTCGGCCGTTAACCGGATGTCATATTGATGCAATACTTCATTGGCCGCCTCATTCCAGAGAGGCTCGCTGTCGATGAGCAAGCCGTCCATATCGAAAATCACCGTATCTAAATACATCATAGCGGGCAAAGATAGGGCGGTAAAAGTACGATTAGACTTTAAGCAGGATATTCTGCAATTCCAAGCTTTTCAAGACTACCCATAATGGCGTTAAAGGTATCGGTATCACTTAGCTTCTGGGGAATAAATTTTTCGCCGATCACCTGTTCATACAATTCGATGTAACGCCGGGAAATCGTTTCTACCCAATCGTCACTCATGTGGGGCACGTGCTGGCCTTCTTTTCCCATGAAATTATTTTCAATCAGCCATTCCCTTACAAATTCCTTACTGAGCTGCTTTTGTTTTTCACCTTTGGATTGTCTCTCAGCATATCCATCCGCATAAAAATAGCGGCTTGAGTCCGGTGTATGAATTTCATCCATCAGGTAAATTGTATCGCCGATTTTTCCGAATTCGTACTTGGTATCAACGAGAATCAGTCCTCTCTTGGCAGCGAGGGCTTTACCGGCTTCAAACAGCCTGAGCGAATAGTCGCTAATCTTTTCCCATTCTTCTTCCGTAGCCAGCCCATGTTGAATGATTTCTTTGGCTGAAATATCTTCATCATGCCCTTCAGAAGCCTTTGTGGAAGGTGTAATAATCGGAGCGGGAAAAAAATCGTTTTCCTTCATATTTTCAGGAAGGGAAATGCCGCAGAGTTTCCGCTCACCCGATGAATAGACCCGCCATGCATGACCGGTAAGATTTCCCCTCACCACCATTTCAATCTTAAACGGATCGCATTTCCTCCCGATGGTGGCATTGGGTGCAGGCGTATCAAGAAACCAGTTTGGACAGATTTCCCGTGAAGCCTGCAGCATATAGGCGGCAATCTGGTTCAATACCTGCCCTTTAAAGGGAATTAAACGGGGAAGTACAACATCGAAGGCAGAAATCCGGTCACTCACGATCATGATCAGATATTGATCATCGATGGTAAAAACGTCCCTAACTTTTCCTGTATAGCTGCCTGTCTGATGCGGAAATTTCATGTGGATCATTCAGCAAAAATACCGGATTTAAATATTTAATGCGAGCATTTGGCAGGGTAGAAATCGTTGGAATAATATTTTTTTTTCCTAGTTCAACAAATGTTATTATTGTATACCAAACAACTTTTTTATGGTAGTGCAAATCCGTATGCTTATCGTTCTTTTTGCAATAGGATTATTGCAACTAGAATCCGCCGCACAAAATCTGACGAACGTTTCCGGAGCGGTTATCAACAGCCAGACGAAAGAAACCGTTTCGGCTGTGTCGGTAACGATTAAAAATTCTGCGGTCGGCGCCTATACTGATGAAAAGGGAAATTTTAAATTTACCACCGTTCAGGATCCTCCATTCACACTTGTGGTAAGCTCTGTCGGATACGCCGATAAGGAGGTTGAATTTACAGGTGGCAATTCACCCCTTCAGATTTCCATCACTCCTGTTTATTCGCTTGGTCAGGAAATTGTTGTGGCTGCCTCACGGCTGGCAGAAAGCTATCTTTCTTCACCGGTTTCAATTGAAAGGATCAATTCGGCCAATATAAGAAACACTACCGCTGCCAATTATTACGACATGCTTGGCAATATAAAAGGTGTTGATCTCACAACCTCGAGCATTACCTTCAAAACGCCGAGTACCCGGGGTTTTAACGGAAGCGGTAACCTGCGGTTTAACCAGTTGGTTGACGGCATGGATAATACCGTTCCTGCGCTAAATTTTTCGGTTGGAAATATCATCGGCCTTACCGAACTCGATGTTGACAACATGGAGCTGCTTCCGGGCGCCTCCTCCGCCCTGTACGGCTCAGGTGGATTAAACGGCACCTTGCTGATAACAAGTAAAGATCCTTTTAAATATCAGGGATTCAGTTTTATGGCAAAACAAGGGGTTATGCATTTGGATGATCCGCGGCAAAAGGCTTCACCCTATTTCGATTGGGCATTCAGATGGGGAAAAAAGGTTTCCGATAAATTTGCATTCAAGATCGGAGCCGAATACCTGAAAGCCAATGACTGGCATGCAAACGATACCACCAATCTTTCGAGAAACAATGTGATCAGTGATATCAAACCGGGCACCCGCAGTTCTGATCCCAATTACGATGGTGTAAATGTGTATGGCGACGAAGCAAGTGCAAGTATGGCCGGCATTGCGCAGGCAGCAATATTTGGACCGGCAAATACATCGCTTCCAATGGTCATTCAGCAATTAACTGCTGCTTATGGCAGGCCACCTACCCAACAGGAAATAATTGGTTTTTATGCAAGCAATCCAAGCGATCTGACGCCTTTTGCAGCCGGACTGCAAAATAATATTTTTGTTGATGCCAACGGCAATCCGCAATATGTGAGCCGCACCGGTTACCAGGAAGCGGCGCTGGTAGACTACGATGCCTTTAATTTTAAAATTTCAGGAGGCCTGTATTATAAGTTGTCAGCTGCTACCGAAGCTTCCATCACTGCGAACTGGGGAAGTGGTACTTCTGTGTATACAGGAGCTGACAGGTATTCCTTGAAGAACTTCAGGATCGGTCAGTATAAAATCGAAGTGAAAAATCCCAACTGGTTTGTCAGAGCCTATACAACGCAGGAAAATTCCGGTGATTCCTATGCTTCTACTTTAACGGCACTGGCTATCAACGATGCCTGGAAGCTAAACAGCCAATGGTTTGGTGAATACGTTGGAAATTATTCTGGAGCGGTATTGCAGGGGATGCCCGCCGACCAGGCCCATGCCTATGCAAGGGGAGTTGCCGATATAGGAAGGTTTATGCCGGGAACGCCGGAATTTCATGGAGCCTTCGATAAATCCGTTACAACGGCTATTTCTGATAACGGATCGCAGTTTGCCGACAAGTCGAGCCTGTATGAGCTCGAAGGACAGTGGAACCTCAGTCCATACATAAAAGTAATGGAAGTGCTGGTAGGCGCCAATGATCGTCTTTACCGGCTAAATTCGAAAGGGACGATCTTTAATGACATCGATGGTCCGATTCTCATAAACGATTATGGTGCGTACGTGCAACTACAGAAAGCGTTGTTTAAGGATATCCTCAAACTGTCTGTTTCAGGAAGATATGATAAGTCAAAAAACTACAAGGGTCATTTCACTCCAAAAGCTGCTGCCTCCATTCAGGTGGCAAAAGACAATAGCATCCGTCTTTCCTATCAGCAGGCTTACCGTTTTCCTGATAACCAGGCACAGTACATCAATATTGTTACCCCGGGAAGCCGCTTGATTGGTGGATTGCCGGAATTTGAAACCTTATTTAATTTCAATACTAATCCCGTTTACACGGCTGAAAGTGTGGTTGCCTTCCGCGCCACCGGTGATCCCACCAAGCTGGTAAAAGCCGATTTCGTGGCCGTGCAGCCCGAAACCGTTCAGTCGTTTGAAGTAGGATATCGCGGTCTCGTTACACCGCATTTTCTGATAGATGCCTATTTCTACAGCAGCAAGTATAAGGATTTCATCGCCCGTACAGCAGTTGCAAGAGGAGCATCCGGAAATGTGGAAACATCGATAGCGGAATTGGCAAGCCCGTTCACTTCCGCCAACTATTCGTTTGTGGTGAACAGCCCGGTTCCGGTTAAGGCAAACGGGTGGGGAATTGGATTGGAATATCAGTTCGACAAAGGCTACCGCCTCAGCGGCAACGTGTACAGCGATAAACTGCACGATGTTCCTGAAGGTTTGATTACCTTCTTCAATACCCCTGAGATCCGCTATAACCTTGGATTAGCAAACGCCAACCTGTACAAGGGATTTGGGTTTAACATCAATTACAAATGGCAGGATAAAGTTCAGTGGCAGGGCACCTTTGCGGCAGGTGAAATTCCTTCTTTCGGAACATTGGACCTGTTGCTTAGCTACAAACTCGGAAAGTCTAAAAACCTGATTAAACTTGGCGGTACAAATATCCTGAACAATTATTACCGCAATGGATTTGGAAATCCGTATATCGGCGGTCTCTATTATTTAAGTTTCGGATACAACGTTTTCTAAAAAACAGGATTAAATGATAGGATAGCCGCCTGATCTTTCAGCCGGCTATTTTTTATTCAGCCTACTTGTTTTGATCAGTTTCCTGCCCAGCCTTCCCGGTCAAGGCTTCTGTAGGTAATGGCCTCCGCGAGGTGTTCGGGTTGGATGTCGGGTTTCCCTTCAAGATCGGCAATGGTTCTGCTGACTTTAAGAATCCGGTCATACGCACGGGCACTGAGGTTCAGGCGTTCCATCGCCCGTTTGAGCAGGGCGTCGCCTGCCGTGTTGATCCGGCAAATTTCTCTTAGCTGGCGGCTGCTCATTTGCGCATTGGCATACATACCCGGACTGTCTTTATACCTTTCGGTTTGAATTTCCCTGGCTTTTATCACCCTTTCGCGGATAGCAGAAGAATTTTCGCTTCTATTTTGATTGTTGCTCAATTCGCTAAATGGCACGGGCGTTACCTCCACATGCAGATCAATCCGGTCAAGCATCGGTCCGGAAATCCTGTTCAGGTATTTTTGAACGGTTCCCGGCGGACATGTACATTCTTTATCGGGATGGTTATAGTATCCGCAAGGACAGGGGTTCATAGAGGCGATCAGCATGAAATTAGCCGGGAAATCGATTGCGACCTTAGCCCTTGAGATGGTAACCCTTCTTTCTTCCATCGGCTGGCGCATCACTTCCAGCACCGTACGTTTAAATTCCGGTAATTCATCCAGAAACAGAACACCGTTATGTGCGAGAGAGATTTCGCCCGGTTGCGGAATGCCGCCACCTCCTACCAATGCCACATCGCTGATGGTGTGATGCGGCGATCTGAAAGGCCTTCTGCTTACGAGCGAACTGTTTTCGGGAAGCTTACCGGCAACACTATGGATCTTGGTCGTTTCCAAAGCCTCCATCAGGCTAAGCGGAGGCAAAATGGTGGGAAGTCGTTTTGCAAGCATCGTTTTTCCCGCTCCTGGAGGACCAATGAGTATTGCATTGTGACCGCCGGCAGCAGTAATTTCCATTGCCCGCTTAATGTTTTCCTGTCCCTTCACATCACTGAAATCGATGTCAAATTCGTATTGGCTTTGAAAAAATTCATCCCGCGTATTTACCAAAACTGGTTGTAAAGCATCTTCCGATTTGAAAAACTCCACCACCTCATTCAAATGTTCCACTCCATAAACCTTCAGGTTGTTTACCATTGCCGCTTCCCGCTCATTTTGTTTTGGAACGATCAGACCCTTAAATCCTTCGCGCCTGGCGGTAATGGCAATCGGTAAGCCACCTTTGATCGGTTTTACCGAACCATCGAGACTCAGTTCACCCATAATCACATATTCCTGCAGGCGTTGCGGTTCCTCGAGTTGCTCACTCGCCCCAAGTACCCCTACGGCGATTGCCAGATCAAAAGCAGAACCGCTCTTGCGGATGTCGGCAGGTGCAAGGTTTACCACAATTTTTGTCCGTGGCATATGAAAGCTGTTGGTCTTAATGGCACTTTCAATTCGCTGCAAACTTTCCTTCACCGCACTGTCAGGCAGTCCCACAATGGTATAATTCTGGCCGTTGCTTACATTCACTTCAATGGTTATGGTAATCGCTTCAACGCCGTACACGGCACTTCCAAAGGTTTTTACGAGCATAAGGGTAATAATTTATTCATTGAGATTTAGGCAATTAGAATAATATAGGTGAATGAAAATACAAAAGAAAAAGTATTAAGCAGCGGAAATTTTTTGATCTCCCGTTGAAAACCGGTCTAATCACAAGCTATTCCTGTGCGCCGTATAATGCCGCCACTTTTCAATCACATTTTGCATGTCGGCGGGAAGGGCCGATTCAAAAAACAGTCTTTCCCGTGTAACCGGATGTTCAAAGCCGAGGGTTTTTGCATGCAAAGCGCATCGCGGACAAACCTCAAAACAGTTTTCTACAAATTGTTTATATTTCGAATAGATGGTTCCTTTAAGAATTTTATCGCCTCCATATTCCGCATCATTGAAAAGCGTGTGGCCGATCGATTTCATGTGCACCCGTATCTGATGCGTTCTGCCCGTTTCAAGCCTGCATTTTACCAGGGTAACGTAGTTAAACCGTTCGATAACCTCGTAATGGGTTACAGCGTGTTTTCCCGATTCTCCTTCAGGATAAGCATCAAACATTTTTCTAAACCGCTGATGCCGTCCAACATGTGCCACGATCGTTCCACTGTCATTTTCTACATTCCCCCAAACGAGCGCCACGTATTCACGCACCACTGAATGATCAAAAAATTGTCTTGCAAGACTCGCCGCTGCCTCGGCGGTTTTCGCCACCACAAGAAGACCCGTTGTATTTTTATCGATCCGGTGCACCAATCCATACCTCGGCAATGTTTCTTCGGTCAAAGCCGGATTTTGTGATAAAAGATGGTAAGCAATCCCGTTGAGCAGCGTTCCTGTATAATTGCCGACCCCCGGATGCACTACCATATTGGGTGGTTTATTGAGGACCAATATGGCGTCATCTTCCGCCACAATATTTAAAGGAATGTCTTCAGGCTGCACCTCGGTCTGCACGGGATTTACGAAACTCAACAGCAGGATTTCATCTCCCGGCTTTACTTTATAGTTGCTCTTAACTTCCTTTCCGTTTACGGTTAAAAAGCCGGCATCTATTGCCTGTTGGATCTTGTTTCTCGTGATATTTTCAATTCTCGATTGTACCCATTTATCCACACGAAAAGGCTGCTGCCCTTTGTCAACCCTGAACGAATGCCGTTCATATAATTCTTCCTGATTATCCTCCTTTATGTCCTCTTCCATTATGATAATTGCAGCAAAAATAAGAACTATGGCGTTCATACTGCCTTTATCTTCTGAGGCTCTAACGATTGGAATGATTATTCTGAAACTTAATCCGGGGAGAATCCGGCGATGTTAAATATTATTGGAAAAATGAAAGGTTTGACGGAAATTGTCGGTTCAACAAATAATCCTTTATGAAAACGTTTCTTTTCGGTTTACTCCTTTTTAGCTGTTCTAATTTGCGGAGTCAAAAGATATTTTCCTGTGACTATCGATCAGACGCGGAAATTAAGGTGTGGGTGAGCAAATATCAGTCCGATGCAGATCTCATCGTTTATCAAACGACCTGGAAAAGCGAGGCCGATAAAAATGAGGGCATCTGGTATTTCACCGATTGGAGGGGAGAGGCGGATAAACGAATCTATTTTACCGACTGGAAATCGGAGGCAGATCTCGTAATTTATTTCACTAAAACACGTTCAATGGCCGGTTGGATAAAGAAGCATAAAAAGCAATTGTTGTATTAAGGTTGTACCTGGCCGAGGATTTGATCTGCGATCATATTCGCCACTTTTTCGCCATCCATCGCCGCACTTACTATTCCTCCGGCATATCCCGCTCCTTCGCCACAGGGGAAGAGATTAGAGATCTGCGGATGCTGAAGGTTGTCCTCATTTCTCGGAATCCTTACCGGTGAAGATGTGCGACTTTCGGTAGCCACTACGATCGCCTCATTGGTAAAAAATCCCTTCATCTTGTTTCCAAACGCCCTGAAGCCTTTTTGTAATGCCTCATTTACAACTGCCGGTAACACGTTTTCCAACTCCACACTTTTTACCCCCGGAATATAGCTGCAGATAGGAAGCGTGTCAGAAAGTTTGCCGAGACTGAAATCCACCATTCTTTGCGCCGGCGCTACAAATTTTCCACCTCCTGCCCAAAAAGCACTTCGTTCCACAAACTGCTGAAAATACATTAATCCGAGTGGAGTTTGGCAATATTTTTCGAGTTCCGGACTGGCGTTTTTATACGGTCGAATGTCTTCTTCTGATACAGTCACCACCATTCCACTGTTGGCAAATGGATTGTTCCGCTTGCTCGGGCTCCAGCCATTTACCACCACTTCATTATCGGCGGTTGCGGCGGGAGCGATAATACCTCCCGGGCACATACAGAAACTGAAAACGCCTTTTTCGTTTACCTGTTCAACCAAGCGATAGCTGGCGGGAGGCAAATGAATACTCCTGTCAGGACTATGGTATTGAATTTCATCTATCAATCCCTGCGGATGCTCTACCCTCACGCCGAGCGCAAACGGTTTGCTTTCAATCTTAATGCCTGTATCGAAAAGTAAGATAAAAATGTCGCGGGCCGAATGGCCGGTAGCGAGGATCAGTGAATCGACCGGGTGATTTTCAGCTTCATTTATTTCAATGGAGCGGATGCGATCGTTTTGAATGGTCAAACCCGTCAATTTAGATTCAAACCAAATCTCTCCACCGGAATTCAAAATTTGGCTTCGCATGTCTGCAATAATGGCAGGCAACCGGTTGGTTCCAATGTGTGGATGAGACTCATAAAGGATTTTTTCGGGTGCTCCAAATTGCACAAAAACCTGTAAAATCTTGTCGATATTTCCTCTTTTGTTGCTTCTCGTATACAGCTTCCCGTCGCTATAGGTTCCCGCGCCGCCTTCTCCGAAACAGTAGTTACTCTCGGGATTTAAGATGCCGTTTTTATTGAGAAGGGCAAGGTCCCGCCTTCTTGCTCTTACATCTCTTCCGCGCTCGATAATGATGGGCTTGATACCTCTTTCGATCAGTTGCAAGGCTGCAAACAATCCGGCCGGACCGGCTCCGATAATGTGAACGGTTTGGGGCGAATTTGATATATCGGGATACGTAAATCTTTCGGTTGGTCGCCTTAAAAAAGGTTCGCCAATGAAAACCAGCATTTTGAAATTTACCCTGGCAATCTTGCTCCTTGCGTCAATGGATCTTTTCAGAATGGTATAGCCGGTAATCTCTTCGGGCTGAGTACCGGCTGTTGACGCGATATAACTTTTGAGTGCCTCGTCATTTGAAGCTTCTTCGGCAGTCACCTGAAAAGAGATCGTCTTTTGCATGCAGAGGAAGACAGATTTATTGTAAAACGAAAGGCTTAAAACGGCAGGTCGTCAATCACTTCCGAAGGCCTGTTTTCGTTACTATTTCCTGCGGGGTTATCAACATTTTCTGCACCGATTTTCACCTGTTCAATTCTCCATGCATCAAGGTTGGTGAAATAACTTTCTTTACCATCTTTTACCCATTTTGTGCCTCTTAAATTGAAGTGAACTTTTACTTCATCTCCAAGGTTAAACCGGTCGGGTAAGGCTGTTCTGTCCTGCGTACATTGAAACTTGATATAATTACTGATTTGTCGTCCTCCAAATTCATCTGTTACCTCAATTACAAATTCTCTGATCTTGAAGGTCTCGGTTCTTTGAACGATGTCGTACTTTTCTATCAGTTTGCCGATTATCTCAAATGCCATGTGGATATATTTTCTACAAAGGTAAGATTGTTTACGGCATGCGTCTCATTTTTTAATTTTATATCTATTGAAACGCTTTGCCATTGGGCGTTTCAGCGAATTGGGCTAGATATTATAAGTTTAACAGAAACTGTGGTTTTTGGAATATCTGAGAAAAAAAGTACGGGATTATTTGCGGGAAAATCCGGGTATTCAAAAATTAAAATTTGATGCCAGAATTTTAATAAATTTTTTTTTCTATCATTTCAATTTTTTCCAATCATCGGTTTTTTCATTTTGGGAATGAAGAGAATTTAAATTAAAATCGTTTACACGTTATAAATCAATCAGTATGAGAAAAAGAATTTATCTAACAATTTTTAATTCATTTTTAATTGTGTGGATAAATAAAATTTGAAATAAAATGTTCGTCTGCTAATGGTAAAAAACTAGAGACTAAAAAATTTTTTTTTCAACATAAAAGGTAGATATTCGTCCTCCGTCGCTAGATTTTTATGGCGAGATAAAACGCCTCAAAAATTTAGCTGCTGTACCTGAATTTAATTCCTGAAAATTATAAAAAATACTTTGGACAACTATGACCAAAACCGCTGATACTATATGGAACAATTGTTTAAAGATCATCAAAGATATAGTAGATTGGCAGCCTTATAAAACCTGGTTTGAGCCTATAAAGGCAGTAGAATTGAAAGGAAATGTGTTGTTGATTCAAGTACCCAGTCAGTTTTTCTTCGAATACCTGGAGGAACATTATATTAACCTGCTAGCTAAAATTTTAAAGCGCGAATTGGGTAAGGATGCAAGATTGGAATACCGCATAATGGTAGACAACGGCAACAATGGGAGAGCGGGTTCAATGGATGTGCCGGCCGGGCATACAAAGGTGTTTAACCAGAATGAAATGGACTTCCCGCTCGTAATAAATAACCCGGTGAAAAACCCGTTTGTGATCCCGGGTTTGAAGAAAATTCAGATCGATCCGCAATTAAATCATAATTATACTTTTGATTCATTTATTGAAGGCGATTGCAACCGGGTAGCGAGAAGGGCAGGAAAAACAATAGCCGAAAAACCGGGCGCAAGTTCTTTCAATCCTCTGGTGATCTATGGGGGCGTTGGATTGGGAAAAACACACCTCGCACAGGGGATCGGGAATGCTGTCAAAAAGGCACACTCCAATAAAGTGGTGCTGTACGTCAGCAGCGAAAAATTTATCAACCAGTTCCAGGATCATAGCAGAAATAACGCGATCAACGACTTCATTCACTTTTATCAGTTGATTGATGTTTTAATCATTGACGACATTCAGTTTTTCGCAAGGGCCGAACGAAGCCAGGACGCTTTATTCGCCATCTTCAATCACTTACATCAGAGTGGGAAACAACTCGTGCTCACTTCTGATAAGCCTCCCAAAGATCTCGATGGCATGCAGGAAAGACTGCTCAGTCGTTTTCGTTGGGGATTGAGCGCCGATCTTCAGATTCCGGATTATGATACAAGAATCGAGATTCTGCACCGGAAAATGAAGAATGATGGGTTAGATATGCCGGCAGAAGTAGTAAAATATGTAGCGTATAATATTAATACCAATGTGCGTGAGCTCGAAGGAGCATTGATCTCGCTATTGGCGCAATCTTCCCTCAACAGAAGAGAGATTGACCTTGAACTTGCCAAAAAGGTTCTCCGGAATTTTATTAAGACGAGCAGTAAGGAAATTACCATTGAGGCGATCCAGAAAATGGTTTGCAGCTATTTCGATGTGCCTTATGAAAAATTGTTGCAGAAGACGAGGAAACGGGAGATCGTACAGGCCCGGCAGATCACCATGTACCTTGCAAAAGCATTCACGAAAAGTTCCCTGAAAACAATCGGTGAACATTTTGGCGGCAGAGATCATACAACCGTAATTCACAGTTGTCAAACGGTAAAAGACCTGATGGATACAGACAGCCTGTTTAAGGAAAATGTGTCTGAACTTACACAAAAAGTGCAACTGGCGGCGATGTAACCTGCTGCCGGTTTAAATGATAGGTCCCTGCTGCCTGCAGGGATTTTTTTTTGGGTAAATGTTTTTTCACCCTGCGGCGATCACCTTAAATAAAAAATCCCCTTATCGGGGATTGTTCTTTCGCGGTGAGGGAGGGATTCGAACCCTCGGTACAGTTTAACCCGTACGGCAGTTTAGCAAACTACTGATTTCAGCCACTCATCCACCTCACCTTTTGCCTTGTGGGCTGCAAAAATAGGAGTCAAATTGTTATAACCAAAATAAAAATGAATTATCCGGCACAATAAAAAACTGAGAAGAATTTCGTATTCTGCAAAGCCGGTTTCGCTCCTCAACAGACGCTGCCCGGAGCGCCGGTTTTTTGAGGCGGCTTTTTTTTTCGTAATATTGAAAATGGCCGAAAAACCTGTTAATCCCGGATTTTTGCTTTCAAAATCAACCTTTCTGATGGGGATGCAATGTGAAAAACTATTGTACCTGAACAGGTTTGCCCCGCATCTAAAAACACCGCCCGATAAACATACGCTAAGGCTTTTTGACATGGGAAAGGCATTTGAACAAAAATATAAGTCGCAGTTTTCGAGGGCGGTCGATATGAAGGAACTTTTGAAAAACCGGTTCAGCCTTTACCCGGCCGAAACGCGGATGGCGATTGATGCCTTCCGGGAAGTGGTGATTTTCGAAGCGGGATTGCTGTTTAAAGAGGTATTGGTGCTGACAGATGTGCTCATTAAAAATATGGACGGCAGCTTTTCGGTTTATGAGATTAAACTAAACCCGGAATTGACGCAAGCCATCTGGTGGGATTTGTCGATTCAGTACTATGTGTGTAAAAACAGCTTGCCAAACATCCGATCCTTCAATCTTGTTTCGCCGGATAGCGAAGGCGGATTTTCGGTGGTAAATTATCAGTCTGAACTTGAAAATCAAATTCCTTTTACCGAAGAAAGAATAGAAAGATTTAAATCGGTTTTTGACCTGTCAGCGCCTCCGCAGGTTGAAATGGGCCTCAGGTGCGAAAGACCCTATAAATGCGGTTTTAGTAATTATTGCAGATCAGCGAAGGCACAATAAGTTGTAAGTCGAACGAAAATTTTATATTGTGATTAAATAGACCGATATGAAATTTTGGACGATGATCGTTTTTTTGATTTTTTCCATTTCTACTTTTTCTCAAAACTTTTACGAAAAAACGCCGGAGGCAGTTCATTGGGTCGACAGCGTTTTTGCTTCCCTTAACCCCCAACAAAGGATTGCGCAGTTGATGGTGATCAGGGAAAGTGGCATTTCACAATCGCAGCCGGTAATTTTTGACAAAGAGGTTGAGGCGGCCATCAAAAAATACAATATCGGATCGATCTGCCTTTTCCAGGGAAATCCTGATGAACAGGCGCGGTTTTTAAATTATTTTCAATCCATTGCACAAACGCCACTGATGGTTTGTATCGACGGAGAAACAGGCCTCGGCATGCGGATGACCGACAGCGTAATGAAATTCCCCTTTCAGCTAACACTCGGTGCGGTTTCAAATCCGGATCTTGTGTTCCGGGTGGGAAAGGCCATCGGCCGGCAATGCAAACGGATGGGCATTCAGGTAAATTATGCGCCGGTTGTTGATATTAATAATAACCCCCGTAATCCCGTCATCGGATATCGTTCTTTCGGACAGGATAAGGAACGGGTGGCTTTGCTCGGAACAAAGATGATGCTCGGGATTCAATCAGAAAACGTAATGGCATGTGCAAAACATTTTCCGGGTCATGGTGATGTGGCGGTGGACTCGCACCTTGATCTTCCGGTGATCAACAAATCGATGCACCAGCTATCGGAAATGGAATTATATCCCTTTAAGGTGCTGTTTGAAGCGGGAATTGGCAGTGTGATGATCGCCCATTTGTCTATCCCTGCAATTGACAAGACCCCGCATTTACCTACTTCGCTGTCTAAAAAGAATGTAACCGGGTTATTGAGAAAGAAAATGGGATTTGAAGGAATCTCATTTACAGATGCCCTCGAGATGAAAGGGGTTACAAAATATTTTCCAAGCGGAGAGGCTTCAGTAAGGAGTTTGATTGCGGGCAATGATATGCTTTGCCTGCCCGGCGATCTTGACAATACCATAAAAATGATCGAAAAGGCGGTAAAATCAGGGAGGCTGCATCAGGATGACCTGGATAACAGGGTAAAGAAGGTGTTGCTTGCCAAATACCATCTCGGGCTAAACGAGCGCCCGGTTGTTGAGACCGATAGTCTTGCAATTGCACTTAATGAGGATGTACAGGCATTAAGAAGCGAGGTGGCGAAAAGCTCGCTAACCGTCCTAAAACTGCAGGATGCACAATTTATTCCGCTTCCGGTAAAAAAGAGAATCGCTTATGTCGGCATCGGAGAAAAGAAATTGAATACCCTCGGCGCACTTTTGCTCGAAAGAGACAACGCTGCCTTGTTTTATTTCGACGATAACGAATCGGAGGCCGAAGCCGGTAAGCTGCTCGACTCTTTGAAAAACACCTTTGATTTCGTTGTTGTGGGTCTGCACAATTACTCAAGATTTCCTTCCAACAATTTCGGATTAAGCCGGACGGCCATTGATCTTGCCAACCGCATTCAGCAGCAGCAGGCAGCCATTACGATATTATTTGGTAATCCATACGCTGCCGCCAATTTCTGTGATGCCAAAAATTTAGTAGTAGCCTATGAAGATGATTCAAGTTTTCAAAAGGCGGCATTTGAATGGCTAAAAGGATTCTTCCCGGCAATCGGAAAATTGCCGGTTACGGTTTGCGAAGCCTTTCCGTTCGGATCGGGCCTCACCAATAAAGCAGCCGTGCTTCCCCTGGCTTTGCCGGAAGACGTGGGGTTAAACAGCAATATCTTAAATGAAATTGACTCAATCGCGGCCGATGCAATAGCCATGCACGCAACGCCGGGCTGTGTCGTTTACATTGCAAAAGATGGTAAAAATGTATTTAACCGGGCCTATGGATATATGACTTATGATACGCTGCAGCCGGTAACCTTGCAAACCGTTTATGATCTTGCGTCGGTCACGAAAACTTCAGCAACAACCGTTTCGGTAATGAAACTGGTAGATGAAGGGAAAATTAGTCTCGACAAAACCCTGGGCGACTATCTGCCCTGGTTGAAAGGCACAGATAAAGAAGGATTGGTTTTGAAAGATGTTATGCTTCATGAGGCAGGATTGGTGGCCTATATTCCGTTTTACAAGGAAACGATAAATCCGGAAACCGGAAAGCCGCTGGCGGGATATTATAGTACAGATCGGGACTCGCTTTACAGTGTGCAGGTTGCAAGGCATTTGTTCATGCGGAAAGATTGGGTTGATACGATGTACAGCCGGATTTTAAACAGCAAACTGATCACCCCAAAAACCTATGTGTACAGCGACAATGATTTTATTTTTATGGGCAAGATTGTGGAAGCCGTATCGGGCAAGCCGTTGGATCAATATGCTTTTGAGAATTTTTATCAGCCGATGGGAATGAAGACAACCACTTTCAGACCACTTGAAAAAATGCCCGACAGCGTTATCGCACCAACTGAAGACGAGCAGTCTTTTCGCCTGCAATTGCTGAGAGGATATGTACACGATCCCGGAGCCGCGATGTTTGGCGGCGTTGCGGGACATGCGGGATTGTTCAGCGACGCATCGGATCTCGCAAAATTGTACCAGATGCTGATGAATAACGGCCTGTACGATGGGAAACGGTATATCGATAGCGCCACGATCAGAAACTTCACTTCCTATCACTCGGACATCAGCAGGCGAGGTATCGGTTTTGACAAGCCTTATAAAAGTAATGTGATGCATGACGAGCCCTATCCGGCGCTGAGCGTTTCGGCTGCAACCTATGGCCATACCGGATTTACAGGTACCTGCGTTTGGGTAGATCCGGTTTTTAAAATTGTGTTCGTTTTCTTATCCAACCGGGTTAATCCTGAAGGAGGCAGCAATACAAAGCTGATGAAAATGGATGTAAGAAGCAATATTCAGGAAACGATTTACCGTGCTATGCAGCAAAGAAGTGGAAATGGGTGAATAATTTTTTGTAGATGTGTAAGATTATTACGGCTCTTAATTTGCTATAAATCTGGGTTATGAATTTCAATTTTGATCAGTTAATTACCGTAACTTTTACGCTGTTTGCTGTAATCGATATCATAGGTTCGATCCCGCTTTTGATTTCGCTGAAAGAAAAGATCGGTGGCATCCGGCCGGTTGCAGTAACGATCGTGTCCGGCGTATTGATGATCCTGTTTTTACTCGTTGGGGAAAACTTTTTGAGCATATTGAGCCTCGATATCTATTCCTTCGCCGTCGGCGGTTCTATTGTGATGTTTTTACTGGGACTGGAAATGGTGCTCGGAATGGAAATATTTAAGGGAGACGTGGACGCTAAAAGCGGGACCCTGGTACCACTTGCATTTCCGATCATTGCAGGGAGCGGAACCCTTACCACCATCATGTCGCTAAAAGCAAACTTCGCACAGCAATATATCTTATTTGGAATCCTTATTAACCTCGTTTTTGTTTTCCTTGTCCTGATCTCCCTGAAATGGGTAGAACGCGTTTTGGGGAATATCGGGCTCACCGCCATCCGGAAGTTTTTCGGTGTCATCCTGCTCGCCATCGCCGTTAAAATCTTTAGTTCAAATGTTGGAAGCCTCGGATGATCTGAAGGTGGAAAAAATCCTCTTTCTACGCTTGATCCCTCATTTCCTAAGAAATCCATCATTGAACATTTATCGTATTATCGCTCTGATCGGCATCCATAAAAATGCCGCCATCAAGCTGCACCGAGCTGATCTTTTTTGAAGTCGGAATATTTACCTCTGAGGAGCTGATATTTTTTTCCCAGATTCCCGGTGTTTGATGAAATGTGGCGGAACTTCCATCCGCGTAGGTAACAACAATGTCAACCGGAGCGGGGAAACCGCCTATATTCTTCAGTTTCAGCCTGTAACCCTGTTGGGTCTTCGTTGCTGATTGGATGCCAAAGTTAATTTTTCCGGGATTGAAATACCAGGCATTCCAAAACCAGTTCAGATCTTTACCTGAAGCGGTATTGAAGCTGTGGAAAAAATCCCAGGGAACAGGATGTTTTCCATTCCAGTTGTTCATATAGCTGTGGAGCGATTTGCGGAAGAGATCGTCTCCCAGCAGATCTTTTACCGCCAGGTACCCGAGCGCCGCCTTTCCGTACTGGTTATATCCCAATGCCGGGCCGGTTAAAGCATCGCCGGGCGTCATGATCGGGATCAGCGCTTCCCCGGTTTCGTCCTCCGTCCATGCGGCAACACGAAATTGTTTGTAGAAGTGATCAGCGGTTGGTTTTCCCAGATCCTCCTGACCAATAAGGTATTCCAGCGTAGTGGCCCATCCTTCATCCATAAATCCATAACGCGTTTCATTGATTCCCATGTAGAATGGAAACCAGGTATGAGCAATTTCATGTTCAGCAACAAACCTCGCAAAGACGGTATCGCTCACCGAGGCATCATTTACCATCATCGGATATTCCATATCTGCATAACCCTGAACAATGGTTGTTTTCGGATAAGGGTAAGGTACACCCGGCCAATTGTGTGAAAACCAGTTTAAGGAATGTTTTCCAAACCTGACCATACTATGAAAATCGCGGGCAGTATCGTTGTATGCTGATTGCACGCTCGCCCTTCGCCCGGTAACACTGTCTACGACTACACTCGACGCGTCCCATACATAATGATCACTGATACAAAGCGCGATGTCTGATACATTCTGTGCCTTCCATTTCCAGGTATTCATTGGATTCTGCACCGTGATATTTTTGTTTTGAATATCCTGAAAGTTGGCGATTGAAATAATGTCATCTGATATATAAGAATCAATGAGTTTTTTAGCGAAAGCCGGTTGCAATACTTCAAATGTATTTTGTAATTCGCCGGTTGACCAGACCATGTAGTTCTTTGGAATGGTAACGGAAAAAGTATAATCATTGAAATCATTGTAAAATTCCTGGCGGTCTGTAAAATTCATCCTGTCCCAACCATTATAGTCGTCGTAAACGGCGATTCTCGGATAAAAATAGGCCAGATAATAAGTGGTAGAATCGAGCATACCTTCCCTGCCGCTTTGCTCTGAAATCATGTAATGCCAGTCAAACTGCAACTGTAAAGAATCTTTGGGATAGAGCGGCGTAGCGAGGTGTACTTCCTGCCAGGTGCCGTGCCAGTTCGGATCATTCCATTTCTGATCTTGCCCGTTGATGGAAAAACGGTCAATCGAAATTCCGTCGGTAAGGTAGGAGTCCGGCACATCTCCCAATCGTGTTGCTCCCGGGCGGTGAATATTCAGAAATAATTTTATGACGATGGACCGCAGTGTATCGGGACTGTTATTGGTGTAACTGATCGTTTCTTTTCCTTTAATATTTCTGTCGGGCGGCGTTGCCGTTAGCGAAATATCATAACGGGCGGAGTTTATCCAATAATTTTCCCCCGGGCTGCCATCCATATTTCTTGTGCCATTGGCATAGGTTCTTTTTATGATTTCCGGCATTTTAAGATCCTGTGCTTTTGTAGGCATCGAAAGAGGAAGGATTGTCAGCAGAAATAAATATTTCATTTTCATGATGTATGAATTTATTGGAAGGATGTACGATGATGAACAAATTTAGTTATCTGACCCTTTAAGATCAGCAATTTTTTACGGAAGGTCTATTTTATCCATCAATCACCCGAAAGTATAGATGGTATCAACGGTTAAGGCAGAGGAAAGAATGGTTTATGAAAAAAAGGATTTCAAAGATCCTGTTTCGATGAATTCTTCCTTATTCATTGAATGCTGGCCTTAGACTTTTACTTTCCCGGACTATTACTATTCTTATTCCTTCGCAAACTTTTTGGCTATTACCGGGCTTCCGGCTGTTTCTATCCGAAGCAGATAATTGCCGGATTTCAGGTTGCTGATGTTCCAGTTATAGCTGCTACCGGTGGTTGTGACGGCTGCCTTTGTCATGCCCATAAAATCTAAGATGGTGAGTTTTGTCTTTTTTGTGTTTGACAGACCCTCTATTTTCAGACTATTGCTGGCAGGATTAGGGAATATTTTAATGGTGTTGTCGTCCTCTATTTCAAGGATGTTGGAATAGGCGGTGCTGCCATCCCGGCTGACGGCGGCAAGCCTGTAATTGGCCGTACCGTTTAAGGGTGCCGGATCCTGATAGCTGTAAAGCTGTTGGTTAGCCGTTCTGTAGATTCTGGCAACTTCACTGAATGCACCATTGTCTGCACTGCGCTCTATGGCGTAATAATTAAGATCATTGCAGAGTTGGGAAGGACAATCCTCCCAGGTGAAGCCGTGGCGATGTAGCCACCGTTTTATACGAACATAAAAATGTGCCTTGCCATTGCTGTTTTCATATCTTGCAAGTAAAGGAATGTTTGGATTTAATCCGCCTACATATGAGTATCCTGCGGAAACAATTTTACCATCCTCCTGAATTGTAAGGCCATAAATAGCGCTACTGTGATCAAGATGCGTTACCGATGATCCATTTGCTCCGAATACGGAATCTTTCAAACCGTTAGCTTTGAATTTCGCAAGACCAGGGTAAATATCCTCCTCCCAGACTAAACCTCCTAAAGTAATTTCATCATTTTTTTGTATTGCCAGTGCCAGGCCGAGAGATGAACTTCCAAAATCCGCTCTTGCATGTCCGTCCTCACCAAATTCCGTATCGATGGATCCGTCGCTGTTCATTCTTACGGCTGAAAAGCTGCTTAAGGTGGTGCCGGATAAAATGATTTTACCATCTGACTGCAAACCCATATTTGTTAATTGGAGGGCACCGGGATAATCGGCTCTGCCGTTTATTCCAAAACTGGAGTCCAACTTTCCATTTTTATCCAGTTTTAATACAATGGCATCTGATGTAAAATCTTTGATGGCTCCGAGATACATATTTCCATCCTTATCAACGGCATGCTGTCCTCCATCGAGGCCGTCATTGCGGCCAAGGGTAAATTGAAATACTCCTTTGTTTGCAAAAGACTGATCGATGCTCCCATCTGAATTGCAGCGAACGGCAAAAACGGTATCATTATCATTTAGATGAAATGTTAAGCCGGATAATAAGATTTTGCCATCGGGTTGTACCGTTAATCCTTCAGGATAATCATCCCGTCCGACATCAATAAATGTCGTTCCATTATCGCCGAATTCCTGATCAAGGGAACCATCAGTGTTCAATCTTAT
>JAFAEW010000064.1 GCA_023423835.1 Bacteroidota bacterium
CTACCGTACCCTTCTGCTGTTAAGCGGATCGGGCAGGTATTACAATCCAACAACACCTACCAATGCCTATCCTCAGTCTTACACCCCGAGTCAGAATCCAAATCCTGATTTGAAGTGGGAAGAAAGACACGGAAAAAATATCGGACTTGATTTCGCATTGTTTAATAATAATTTTTCCGGCAATATCAATGTGTTCAGCGATAAGACCAAAAACCTTCTGTTCACTTATTCCGTTCCCGTTCCTCCAAACTTTGTAAACAACACCTTGTTGAATGTGGGTGATCTTACCAACAAAGGGGTTGAAGTGCAGTTGAATGCGAATGTTATCAACAAGAAGGATTTCACCTGGAATATCGGAGGTCAGATCTCATTTATCAATACAAAGATTACCAGCTTAAACGGAACTTATAACGGTATTAAAGTAACAACCGATAATGTACGGGCCGGTACCGCTCAGGGAAGAGGATTGAGTGATAACTTTATCAGCTTCCTGAAGGTGGGATACGCACCGTATGTATTCTATCTGCCTCATTACCTCGGCGTTGATAAAGATGGCAACCAACAGTTTGCTGATTCTGCAGGCAATCCGGTTCATGACGCTACACAGGCTAAATTCAACTATTACTCTCCGGTGCCTGATTTCACTTATGGTATCAATACTTCACTTACTTATAAGAACTGGGGATTGAATATCTTTCTTCGCGGCGTTCATGGCCAGAAAATATTCAACAACTCGGCGCTGATCTTCCAGGACATCGGCAGACTTCCAAGCAATAACATTCTACAGGAAGGATTAACCAGCGGTATCAAAGACAAGACGCCGGTGGCATCTGATCTGTGGCTGCAGGATGCGGGATATTTAAGGCTCGATAATGCTACAATTTCCTATACCTTTAAGAACGTAGCCAATGGTATTGAAAACCTGCGTTTGTATGTAAGCGGCAATAACCTGTTCTGCATCACGCCTTATAAAGGACTGGATCCGGAAATCAATACTGCCGATATTCATCCAAACCAGGCGTACATTGATTACACAAACGGAGGAGTAGGATATTATCCGAAAACACGTGCTTTTGCTATAGGCGTAAATGTTAGCTTTAAATAATGAATTTTAATAAAAAAAATATGAAGATCCATTTCAAAACTGCGATAACTGCAATATTGCTCACGTCAGCAGGAATAGGATTATCCTGTACCAAGCTCGACCAAAAGGTGTATAGCGTAACACCGAATGAAAATTTCTGGCAAACGCCGGCCCAGATAGCTGCCGGAGTTGCTCCCGCTTACCAATCGCTTCAGTCAATTCCTAACGGAAACGTTTATAACCTCAATGAAGTGAGCTCAGACGAACAAATCGTTCCTACCAGGGGTGGTGACTGGGATGATGGTGGAAAATGGCGACAGCTCTGGCTACACACCTGGACGCCAAATACGGGCGTAATCAACGACGCCTGGAACGACATCTTCCGCGGTATTGGTAAGATAAACTTTATCCTCTCTGTGGTGAATAACCTCGAAAATCCACCGGCTGATCTTGACAATATCAATGCAGAATTGAAAACGTTGAGAGCCTACTATTACTTTCTCGCGATGGACCTATTCGGAAACGTGCCATTGGTGACCGACTTCAACGTTGATCCCAACAGTGTCACCAACAGCCCGAGAGCAGATATCTTCAACTTCGTTGAGACCGAATTAAAAGATAATCTTCAGTTACTCACCCCTAATGTGGATGTAAGTACTTATGGACGCGTTACTAAATACTTCTCTTTCAGCCTTCTTGCAAGACTTTATTTGAACGCAGGCGTATTTACCGGAACACCAAGGTGGAATGATTGCAGAAGCATGTGCGATTCTGTAATCCTCTCCGGAAAGTATTCACTCGAAACGAATTATTTTGACAACTTCGCGGTGAAAAATGACAATTCAAAGGAAAACATCTTCGTGGTTCCATTCGATAACATCAATATCGGGGGTAATAACTGGGAAATGGCTACCCTGCACTATCAAAACCAAATTAATTTCGGTCTGAGTGGAGGCCCCTGGAATGGATTCTGCTCCACCGCTGATTTCTATAACAGCTTTGATACCTCCTCCGTTTATACCCTTAAAGGAAACAGTGTATTCAGGACTTTTAATGATGCAAGAACCGGCCAATATCTGGTGGGACAGCAGTTTACTCCCCTGTACACCTACCCTCCCAATACCAATGTGATGTATTCCACCACTGATGATGCTTTGGTGTTGAAAGATGCGGGAACCGCTCTGCCGATAAAATTTGATCCAAATGTGCCTACAATCTCCAGCAGCAGTGATGCCTTCCGTCTTGCCGGCGTAAGGAATATCAAGTATTTTCCGGAACAGGGCACAGCGGGAAATCAAAGCAATGACATGGTTATATTCAGATTAGCGGATATATATCTCATGAAGGCTGAGGCCAGTCTCCGTGCCGGTGTAGATCAGGCCAACGCATTGGATCTCGTAAACCAGATCCGCTCCAGGGCTTATGGTGGAGATGCCAGCCGCAACTGGACAATGGCAGATCTTACGCTCAACAATTTGCTCGCCGAAAGAGGTCGCGAAATGGCCTGGGAAAATACCCGCCGTCAAGACCTTATTCGCTATGGAACCTTCGGCGCAGCAAGAAAGCCCGATAAAGTTGCTGATCCGGCAGATGGCACAAGAAACATCTACCCGATTCCCGCTGCACAGATCATTGCAAATCCAACACTCAAACAAAATCCGGGTTACTAGGTTTTATAATTTAAAATTTTAAAGTCGTCTCTGCTCTGCAAAGACGACTTTTTTTTGGCCCCTATCGGAAAATAGCTGGATTGAAGTATTTTAGCCATTCATTGGTACGTATGAAAAACAGAATTAAACTTTTCTTCCTGTTAGCGTTGTTTTCTCCGGTCGCAGCCTTTTCTGCTGCAGATTCTTTTTCAATCCCGGCGAAATCTCCGCTTTCCGATTCCATTCTTTTTCAGTCTTCTGAGCTCACCATTAAACGGGTTTCGGCTCACTGTCTGGTTCATATATCTCACCTGCAAACGGACACCTGGGGAAAGGTTCCGGCAAACGGATTGGTGGTAATCAATGAGGATGAGGCGATTGTACTTGACGCACCGGCAACGAATGAAAGCGCCCGGCAGTTGATCGGCTATCTGGACCAAAAAAATATCAGCATTAAGGCAATTGTTCCTACACATCTTCATGAAGATTGCATTGGCGGTTTAAAGGCTTTTCATGAAAGGCAGATCCCATCCTATGCATTGGCAAAAACGATCGAACTTCTAAAGGACAGTGAAACAACAGTTGAGATTCCCGGAAATGCGTTTTATGACAAACTGAAATTTGATCTGAGAGGTGAAGAGGTCGTTGTTGCGTTTATGGGTGAAGGTCATACAAAAGACAACGTCATCGCATACTTTCCCGGCGATAAAGTAATGTTTGGAGGTTGCCTGATAAAAGAATCAGGAGCCGGAAAAGGATTTCTCGGCGATGCAAACCTGGATGAATGGCCGGCAACAATTCGGCGAGTTGAAAGAAAATTTCCCGAAACCCAAATTGTTATCCCCGGTCATGGTAAACCCGGCGGGAAGGAACTTTTGCAATACACCGAAGAACTGTTTAAAACCGGTCGTTGACATTCCGGGAAAACCAGGATCTACATTCCCGGACTAAAAACCCGGATCGCATCAGAGTGATTATTTTTCAGCGGTGCTACCTCAGAGCCGTCGGCATTTGCTAAAAATCGGTGGATGTTCCAAAATTCTTTGTCATTCCCCAAAACTTCCCTTTACTTTAGGTGATTTTTAAAATGAGTTGTAAACATGCTGCTGAGAATATTTTCATATGTCTTTTCGATTTTTGTTGCTGTTTTGGTGACCTCCTGCAACAGTAAAAAGGCGACAGAAGAGAATGTGGTCTTCGAGTTGTTAGACGCTTCCCAAACCGGAATCGATTTTAATAACGAAGTAAAAGACACTAAAGATTTTAATATTTTTCGCTACCGCAACTTCTACAATGGCGGCGGGGTGGCAATCGGCGATATCAATAACGACGGACTTCCAGATATTTACTTCTCCTCAAACCAAAATGATAATAAACTCTATCTCAATGAAGGTAATTTCAAATTCAAAGACATAACCGAAACGGCCGGTGTCAAGGGAATTCACAAATGGCACACGGGTGTAACAATGGCGGATGTAAACGGTGATGGCTGGCTCGATATCTACGTTTCAAACAGTGGCGACATCAATGGCGATGACCGTTCAAATGAACTGTACATCAACCAGAAAAACGGAACGTTCAAGGAGGAAGCAGCCGCTTACGGATTGGATGACAAAGGACTCGGAACACAGGCGGTATTCTTCGATTATGACCACGATGGTGACCTTGATTGTTATGTCTTAAACAACAGTTTTCGTCCGATTGAAAGTTTTGGTTACAATAGAAACCTTCGCAACATCAGGGATACGAAGGGTGGCCATCGGCTCTATAAAAACGAAAACGGAAAATTTACGGATGTAAGCGAAGCGGCGGGAATCTATGGCAGCGAAATCGGCTTTGGTCTGGGTGTTACAGTTGCAGATCTGAATAACGATGGATGGGAAGATATTTACGTATCAAATGATTTTTTTGAAAAAGATTACCTCTACATCAATCAGAAGAACGGCACTTTTAAAGAAGTGATCGACGATGCGATCGGCCACGTGAGCCTTTCTTCTATGGGCTCTGATATCATGGATATCAACAACGATGGTCAGCTCGATATTTTTACAACCGATATGCTTCCTGAATCTGATTTCCGTTTGAAAACTACCACCAAATTCGATGATTACAATGTGCAGAATGCAAAACTTAAAAACGACTTCCACCATCAGTTTACGGCTAACTGCCTTCAACTGAATAACGGCGACGGCACCTTCAGCGAAATTGCGCAACTTTCGGGCGTTGACGCAACAGACTGGAGTTGGGGCGCACTCGGATTTGATTTTGATAACGACGGCTGGAAAGATCTGTTTGTGAGCAATGGGATCAGTAAGGATCTTACTAATCAGGATTTTCTTGATTTCTTCAGCAGCCAGGAAGTGCTGAACCAGGTGCGACAGGGAGGATTTGACTTTGAAATGTTGCTAAAGAAAATGCCATCCACACCGGTCATCAATTATGGATTTCTGAATCAAAAAAACCTGTTTTTTAAGAATGCTTCGGAATCGCTCGGATTTACGAAACCAAGCTTCAGCAACGGCGCCGCCTATGCAGATCTTGACGGTGACGGAGATCTCGACCTGGTGGTAAACAACGAAAACATGAAAGCCTTCGTTTATAAAAATACCACTACAGAAACGAAAAAAGCACATTATTTAAAGATCAGATTAGAGGGAAAAGCGCCCAACAATTTTGGAACCGGCACCCGTGTTACCATTTATACAAGGGAAGGAATCCAGGTGGCAGAACAAATGCCAACCCGTGGATTTCAGAGTTCTGTTGAACCGGTTTTGCACTTCGGACTTGGAAATAGCCCCGTTATTGACAGCCTCATCGTTCGCTGGCCTTCCCTGAAAATGGAAGTTTTGCGCGGTGTTCCTGCCGATACTATGCTTGTGCTTTCGCAACAGAATGCCAACCTTGACTTTGTTCCGCAGCTAAATACATCGAAACCCGATTATTCGAATGCTACCGGCAAGCTGATTACGGGAAATATTCTTCACCGGGAAAATGAATTCAAGGATTTTGATGTAGAACGGCTTGCACCCAAAATGCTTTCAACGGAAGGGCCAAAACTTGCTGTAGGC
The DNA here is from genome assembly GCA_023423835.1 of Bacteroidota bacterium. Classification (GTDB taxonomy): domain Bacteria; phylum Bacteroidota; class Bacteroidia; order Chitinophagales; family Chitinophagaceae; genus JAFAEW01. Next base: position 5,802 of record JAFAEW010000064.1, read on the forward strand.
GACGTAAACGGAGATGGATTGGAAGATTTTTTTATGGGTGGAGCGATTAACGATACGGCGAAATTGTTTATACAAAAGCCGGATGGAAGCTTTGTTTCTACCCACCAGTTTACTTTTATTCAGGACAAGGATTTTGAAGATGTGGGGGCAGAATTTTTTGATGCCGATAACGATGGAGATCTGGATCTGGTAGTGGCCTCCGGCGGAAATCAATATCCGCAGGGATCAATGGAATTGATAACAAGACTGTATATCAATGATGGCAAGGGGAATTTTTCACATGCCCGGAAAGGCTGGCCTGTAATTACCGTCAATGCGTCCTGCGTAAGAACAGCCGATTTTGACGGAGATGGAAATGCCGATATTTTTATTGGTGGAAGAAGCGTTCCAGGCACTTACGGGCTCACTCCCTCAAGCTTCCTTCTGAAGGGTCAGGGCAATGGCAGTTTTGAAAATGTAACGGCTTCGAAAGCACCGATTTTGCAACAGCTTGGAATGGTTACCGATGCGGCCTGGGCCGATACAGATGGAGACGGCCGGATGGAACTGATTGTTGTGGGAGATTATATGCCGGTGACGATTTTAAAATACCAGCAGAACAATTTTTCAATCACGAATCAAATCGCAAATTCATCCGGCTGGTGGAACTGCCTAACAGTGGCCGATCTCAATGGCGATGGCGCCTCCGATCTCATCGCCGGAAATTATGGCCTCAACTCAAAGGTGAAAGCGGATATTGACCATCCCGCGAAAATGTATCTTAGTGATTTTGATAATAATGGGAAACTCGAATGCATCTCGGCTTATTACAAAACCGATAATAAATTATATCCCTATTTCTTGCGAGGAGATATCGCACTTCAGATTCCGGTTTTGAAGAAAAAGTTCCTGCGTTACGATGCTTATGCAGGAAAAACGGTGGACGAAGTCTTTACAAAAGAGCAGTTGAAAAATGCAAAGGAATTTTCTGTTCAACAAACGCAATCCTGCATTTTTTATAATGATGGGAAAGGGAATTTTCAGATGGAACCGTTGCCGTTACGGGCGCAATTCTCACCGGCATTTGGCATTTTGGTTACCGACCTGGATGGCGATGGCATTGCTGATATTTTTACCGTCGGAAACTTCTTCGGATTAAAGCCCGAGATCGGACGCCTTGATGCAAGTTATGGTGTAACGCTGTTGGGTTCGAAAGACGGATATCAATATGTGTCACCTTCCAAAACGGGCTTATTCATCAAAGGGGAAGCAAGAGACGTGAAGGAAATTAAAACAGCCAAAGGAAACTATATTCTGATCGCGAGAAACAATGCGCCATTGGTGTTATTCAAAAAGGAAAATTGAACTATCGGATTTACAGTTCTAAATGTGCTGCTGGGTCCGGAGCCTATTTCCCTATATTGAAGAAAGACAAAACAACAATGCTTTAGAAAATGTCAGTGGAGCGGGGATTTGGGGCATATAAAAAATCACTTGCACTGCCCTAAAAAGCGGATTGTCAAAACAGAAAAACATACCGAGAGAAAATGGATGACAAAAAGTTATATAATTACGGTCTTTGGGATCTGCCGTTGTGCCTTCTCACCCTGTTTGTCTGCATCGCCTTTTTTCCGGGCTGTGCAAAAAAAACGCAGACCTTATTTTCCAAACTTCCTGCTTCCGAAACAGGTATTGATTTTCAAAACATAAATGTCGATTCCGATACTTTGAATATACTCGACTATTTGTATTATTACAATGGAGCGGGTGTAGCAGTGGGGGATATCAACAACGACGGGCTCGCCGATATATATTTCGCAAGTAACAATGGCGGAAACAAACTGTATCTAAACAAAGGAAATTTCAAATTTCAAGATATTACGACAACGTCCGGAACAGCCGGAAATGCGGATTGGACAACCGGTGTAACGATGGCGGATGTGAACGGCGACGGTCTACTTGATATTTATGTTTGCACGGTTTCAAATCATACACCCTTCGGTTCCTCACACATTTATTTTCCCAACTCTGTAAATCAGCTTTTTATAAATAACGGCAATAACACTTTTACCGAATCTGCAGAAAAATGGGGACTGAATTTAAAAGGATATAATACACATTCCGTTTTTTTTGATTACGATAAGGATGGCGATCTCGACCTCTTTTTGTTGCAACACTCGGTTCACCAGACCGATAATTATGGCGATACTTCCGCAAGAAGAAAATTTAGTGCAGTGAGCGGTGGAAAATTGTTTAGAAATGACGGCAATCACTTTTCCGATGTTACCGCAGAATCGGGCATCATCAGCAGTTCGCTCGGCTACGGACTGGGCGTAGCCGTTGCAGATCTAAACCATGATGGGTACGATGACATCTACGTCAGTAACGATTTTCATGAGAATGATTATTACTACGTAAACCAGAAAAACGGCACTTTCCGGGAGATGAACAAGGAAGCGTTTGCGCACCACTCCAAATTTTCGATGGGAAATGATATCGCTGATTTTAATAATGACGGATGGCCGGATATATTTACGCTCGATATGCTTCCCGAGGATGAAAAAGTATTGAAATCTTCGCAGGGCGATCAGTCATTCGACATTTACAATGCACAGATTACTTACGGATATAATTATCAGTATTCGAGAAATTGCCTGCAACTCAACGTGGGAAAAGGAAATCAATTCTCGGATATCGCCCTGTACAGCGGAGTTGCTGCAACAGACTGGAGTTGGAGTCCGTTGGTTGCAGATTACGACCTGGATGGTAAAAACGATCTGTTCATTTCAAACGGCATTAAGAACCGTTTAAATGATCTTGACTATATCAGGTTTATTTCACAGGATGTTCGCCCTGTCAGCGGACGCGGGAAAGACCACGAAATTCTTGCCCATCTTCCACCTGCTTCCTGGCATAATTACATCTTCAAAGGCGAAGACGACCTGAAATTTAAGGATAATTCCACAAGCTGGGGATTTGGTGATTCTTCACTTTCCAATGGCGCTGCCTGGGCTGATTTGGATAACGATGGCGACCTTGACTTAATTACGAACGATTTGAATTCGGTGGCAGGAATTTACCGCAATAATGTGCTTCAGCAGGATCCTCAAAAGCATTTTCTCTCTATTTCTCTTACCGGAAAAGCGCCAAACACGTTTGCGGTGGGCACAAAGGTTTTCGTGTTTCAAAACGGAAAAATCAACTATCAGCAATTACAGCCTTCAAGAGGCTTCATGAGCAGTGTTGAACCCGTTTTGCACTTTGGACTTGACAGCCTGAAAAATGTCGATAGCATCCTTGTTATATGGCCCAATGACCGTTATCAAGAACTGGAAAATATAGCGGGAGATCAGAAACTGAAGTTGAGTTATGACGAATCCAAAACCAAGGCCATTGAAGACCATTTCGCCTTTGTAAACGAGATGATCCATTCAAACTCAGAAACCTATTTTACCGATATTACCGCCGCCTCCGGCCTTGATTTCGTTCATAAAGAAAATACCGGATTTGTTGATTTCAATCAGCAGCTATTTCTTCCCCATTCAATAGCCACCCAGGGTCCTAAAGTGGCTGTGGCGGATGTAAACGGTGATGGCCTTGAAGATTTTTTTGTTTGCGGAGCCAAAGGGCAACCTGCACAGCTTTACATCCAACAGAAAGACGGAAAATTTGCGAATTTTCCATCCCCGGTTTTTGAGGAAGATAAAAATTTTGAAGACGTGGATGCGTTGTTTTTCGACGCAGATAAGGATGGAAATCCTGATTTGTATGTGGTGTCAGGCGGAAATGAATACTCTACCGATTCTTCCACTCTTTACGACCGGTTATATGTCAATGACGGGAAGGGAAACTTCTCGCGTTCGGCTGCACTTCCGTTGCCGGCGGGAAATCATTCTGTTGTGCGGGCAGCAGACATCGATGGCGATGGCGATCTTGATCTTTTTATTGGAGGAAGATCAGTTCCCAAAAGTTACGGACTTCTTCCGCGATCCTTTCTGCTCAAAAATGACGGTCGCGGAAACTTTACGGATGTTACAGAATCAATAATTCCTACTGTCATGCAAATCGGACTCGTAACTGCCGCGGCCTTCACTGATATTGACAACGATGGCGATCCTGATCTTATCGTTACCGGGGAATGGATGCAACCGGTTTTGTTCAAAAATGAAGGAGGTAAATTTAAACAAAACGACCTCACACCGGAAGATGCATCTTTAAAAGGATGGTGGAGCAGTATGCAGATTGCAGACGTGAATCATGACGGCGCACCGGATATTTTACTTGGGAATTTGGGGTTGAACAGTAAGTTGCAGGCATCGGTCGAATATCCCTTGAAAATGTATCTAAAAGACATTGATGGCAACAACATCAATGATCAGATCGTTGCAATTGCGAAAAACAAACATTATTATCCATGGTTAGGCAAGGTTGAACTGGAACGGCAGCTTCCCTATTTGAAAAAAACCTACCTCAGTTATTCCAAAATGGCGGGAAAAACGATCAGTGAGATTTTCGGCGATAAGTTGAACGATGCAGCGGTTTTTGAGATCAATAATTTATCCTCGGTCTTGCTGTTAAACGATGGGAAAGGCAATTTTACAGGTGGAAACTTACCGGCCTCTTTTCAATGGGCACCTGTTTACACCTTTGCGGCCTTTCCTTCATCTTCCGGAGATGGGCTCCTGACGGGTGGCGGCTTTTATGGCGTGCAGCCATATGAAGGACGATACGATGCGCTTCCAATAATGATGTACAAAACGATGGCAGATGGAAAGTTTTCTCCCTGCCTCCCACTCGGGAAATCGCTCCAATCAATTAAGGGAGAAGTTCGTGATATTCAGCCTATAAAACTAGCAGGTAACAAAAAAGGATTTCTGATAGCAATTAACAACAAACCAATGGTGTTGCTGCAATTAAATGAACGCAGATAGTCTTTGCTATTTACCGGATCGGATAATATATATCTATTTCTACCTGCATGCTGTCCGATTTGGGAAAACTGTCGGATAAATATCTTTCAAACGGCAGAGCGATCTTCTGAAATTTATGATCCTCGACATAGTTTTCAAGAGAAGTATAAGCTTCGCCGATCTTGTAATACGGTCCTCTGAATCTGGTCATGAGAATCCTTGTCTCAGGCATTTGAACCGCCTCAATTTCACCAGCTGATTGCGGTAATTTATTAACCGCAATTCCCGTCATGATGATCAATGAATCCTGCTGATAGGGTTTGTAATATGCGATCCGCTTTTGTACCTGTGAAAGTTGATTTTTCCGGATGAATCTTTCGAGGCTGCCGTACATCTCCTGGAGGCGACCGGTTTTCGCGGAAGCGATAATCGTATCCTTAATGGTGATCACGTTCAAATCAACGGTCGTTGTCATTTCGATGGGATATCCGTAATATGCAGTTGGATTTTCCATGAAGTTTTTCATTCCGGTTGCGATGGAATATCCCAAATCCTTTTCCGGATTTTCGGTCAGCCAGGTAAATATATTCTGCTTGTGCTGAACAACGATGTGAAAGCTGTCCTCAACCGTTGTTGGAACGATATGAAAGGTATAATCGGTGGATTTCTTTTCCCGATCTTCCGCAACCGTAAACGACACGGGATTTAAAATGTTTATTACAAAAGTTGCTTTATCGTTTGCAATTTTGAAACTTTTTGGCGGAGGGTTCTGATTCAAATCTTCATCCGACCAGACAAGATCGTTGCCGTCCGGAATCAACTGCCATTTTTTCCAGTTATCAGGAAAACGCATTTTTTCTGCCAGGCCTGAATAGTCGCCATTTACCTTTATAATATCTGTATGTTTAACAGGAATGAAATTTAAAATGACCAGCAGAATAACGAACCCAAAAACGATCAGTAGCAGCTTTTTCATCAATAGAAATTTCTGTGAACCTTCACCCAAAAAAATCAAGCTCAAAGATAAGGGTTCAGTGCAAATGGCTTTATTAATCGACTATAAGGGCGGCACTCGGAACGACATCTGAATTTTCTATTCAAAAGATAACCTCTGATAGCGCTGTCAGCGATTTTTCCTTTGTGTTTCATTGAAAACCATAACACATAACCTAAGGTCAGAAGACTTGCAAGATCTTTTCAAAAAATCTCAAAAATTTGGATAAATCATTTTCAAATCTTACCTTACAATTAAAACCAACTAAAACCAATTAACCCTTTTAAACCCTCAAAAATTGTTTCCCATTCAATCAAAAGCTAATTATCATCTTAACAACAATTTTATGAAATCAACTCCCATCCCCGTTCTTTTCGTGCGGTGCGTTTTGCGTCTGCAAGGTTGTAAAAAAGAAGCTAACAATCTGTCAAACAATCTCGAATTTAGTCTTTCAGAAGCTCAAGACTGGTTTACAAGTCAATATACAGCAGAAATACAATCGGCCTCGGAAATTGAAAAATGGAAACAACCGGTAATATCCACTGACGAATTAATCAGCGTGACAAACGTATCTGTGCAAGACACTCTTCAAAGAAAGAACTATCGTTGGAAATTCGCACGGGGAACCTTCAATCCCTCACTTAATTTTTATAGCATTGAACTAGGTGAGCACGCTTTTAGGAATGGTGAGTGGGTTTGGAAAAGCTTGAGCCACAATAACGTGACAAAAGAGGGTCTTGTAGTTGGCGGCGACATAAACTGCACCGTTAATTCTTCAACTGCCACAATTGGAAAATTCAACGCAATTATGACCATTAGGTATACGATCGAGTCAAAATTGAAATGCGGCGGCGTTGAATATTCTACCACAACACCTGGTCAAGCATCTGCGGTATTTGATATAAATTATTAATTTGAAAGCATGTTGAAGATTTCGTATTTAACGCTATTGATTTTTATTGGATGGATACTTCCCCCATTTCCAGAGCAATCCTGTGATGAATTGAAAGCGATTAAGGTGTTTTCCAAAACTGAAGTCGTTGCATTGGAAACGGGAGAAGTATTATCCTTTATTGACACCGTATCAGTTTATCATTATTCTGATTATTTGATGTATCTAATTCCATTTGAACATCAGCATTTCTACGTTCCACAAGCATTTCTAGACGATCCTGAAATAGAGCCTGATTCAATCATTAGTTCAAGGCAGTACTCGTATTATTTCTTCAAACCCGGCGAGAAGACAGGATATCGGTGGGTACCCTTATATGATTCAACTTTTTTCGCCTATGATTTTGACTCATTTTTGGCACGGCAATCAAGTTTGAAATTTGATTTTCAAGTACCGGACTCTGCTTATTCTACCACTGGCCTGCTCAAGTACAACCAAAGCGAATCAAGAGAAGTATATTATTTGAAGAACCCACTGGAAGTTAGTTGTTCAGACTGCGTGGATTCCATAAATGTGTTCTACAATACGATCAACAAAAAGATCGGCTTTTTTTCTTTTGGGCGAACCTTAGAAAGTGCCCGGGATAGTAAAATCACTAAACTGCAATTCATCTTTAACCCTATTCCCAACGGCCTTCTTGAATTTGATATTCCGCGCCGAGAATTCGTTTTCGGATTTTTTGAATTTACTCCTGAAAATACCGGGGAAGTCGTCGCACTTTTCGACCGCGTAATCAAAGAAAAGTTTCACGATAAGCCATAAAAAAGTTACTAAATTGGCACTTAAATTTTTTTCATGAAAGATTACCGCCACACTGTTACTGAAAGATTTATCCGATACGCGCAGATTGACACACAAAGCGACCCGCAAAGCACCTCTTTTCCTTCAACCGGAAAGCAGAAAAACCTATCCGCGCTTCTGGTGGAGGAGCTGAAAGAGATCGGAATTGAAGATGCGTCAATGGATGAAAACGGATATGTTGTTGGAACAGTGCCCGCCAATTCAAATAAAAAGGTGCCCGTACTCTGCTTTTGCAGTCATGTTGATACCGCTCCGGATTGTAGTGGTTACGAGGTTAAGCCAATTATTCATTACAATTACCAGGGAGGCAATATTGTACTTCCCGACGACCCCACTCAGGTTGTGAGTCCTGCCCGGTTTCCCTATCTCACTCAAAAAATCGGAATGGATGTTATTACTGCAAGTGGACAGACACTGCTCGGTGCAGACGATAAAAGTGGAGTTGCCATCATCATGGATCTCGCAAACTATCTGGTGCAACATCCGGAAATAAAGCATGGGGAAATCAAAATCCTATTTACCCCCGACGAGGAAGTGGGAAGGGGCACTGAGAAGCTCGATTTGAAGAAACTGAATGCGCATTATGCCTATACACTCGATGGCGGAGATGCAGGAGATTTTGAAGATGAAACCTTTAGTGCCGATGGGGTAACAATTACCGTTTATGGAGTGATTGCCCATCCCGGCGATGCTAAAGGCAAAATGGTAAATGCACTGAAAATTGCCGGAGAAATACTTGCCGCCCTGCCTAAAGAGGAATGG
>JAFAEW010000080.1 GCA_023423835.1 Bacteroidota bacterium
CAGGTTTGGAAGGAGGTGCAAAATAACCGCAATCACCCTTAGCGGCACTGGCACCAAGACCTCCGGCTACACCGCAATCATTGCTGAATGATCCGGTTAAACGGCTTCTGCTGGTTGCAGTGTAATCGAAAGTAACCGTGTTGGCAAACATGGTACAGTTATCAGGATTCGGATTGGTAGCTACATAATGTAAAGCACCGGTCTTTTTGTTGAAAGTTCCGGTAACTGGCCATTCGGTACTACCAAACGGAGTATAGTTTTGCGTACCGCTTACAGCGTACATTCCACCTCCGGTAGCTTTGAAAACAAGAGAAGCTTGCTCACCAAAATCATTGGTGATACAAACGGGAACTTCGGCTGCTTTTGCAAAACCGAAGAAGCCTGTAATCAACGCCAGGCATAGTAAAAGTTTTGTCTTCATAAATAAAGCATTTAAAATTTTATAAAAGACAACCAAAATAATAGGTAGAGAAATGAATAACGAATTTTTTTTATCAATTTTACGTTATTTATAATCGTATGATAATCAACAAGTTATCATATACATGCTTTTTCAATTCGCTCAACAACTTCTTTTTGTGAAAAAAAACTTAAATAAAAAGGCAGTATTGTTAAACATTTTTTAACAAAAACGCAAAAAAAATGTTACAACCGAAAATGTGGTAAGAAATGCAATGTAATCCGAAACGGGTCCGGCAAAAATTCAAAGTTTTCTCCTATGAATCGTATTTCCATTTCAATAAAACGGCTCCCCAGGTAAATCCGCCACCGAAGGCAGAAAGAATAAGATTGTCTCCCTTGTGCAGTTTTTCTTCCCATTCCCACAGACAAAGAGGAATGGTTGCGGCGGTGGTATTACCGTATTTTTGAATGTTGATCATGATTTTATCGTTTCCGAGACCCATCCGGTTGGCCGTGGCGTCGATGATTCTGAGATTTGCCTGATGAGGAACAAGCCAGGCGATATCATCGGCAGAAAGATGGTTTCTTTCCATTATTTCAACACTCACATCTGCCATTCCCTGTACCGCATGCTTAAATACCGCTTTCCCCTCCTGGTAAATGAAATGTTCTTTGTTTGTAACGGTTTCAACCGACGCGGGTTTCAGGGAACCGCCGGCCTTCATGTGTAGAAATTCTTTTCCGCTTCCGTCACACTTCAATATAGAATCGAGAATGCCAAATCCTTCGCCATCCGGTTCAAGCAGCACTGCTCCTGCCCCATCGCCGAAAATGATGCAGGTGGCACGATCGGTATAATCTACTATCGCGCTCATTTTATCCGCTCCAACCACAATCACTTTTTTGTATTTTCCAGATTCCACGAAAGCGGCCCCGGTAGATAAGGCAAATAAAAATCCGCTACAGGCTGCACTGAGGTCAAATCCCCATGCATTGGTAGCGCCGAGCTTATCTGCGATAATATTGGCGGTTGAAGGAAACACCATATCAGGTGTTACGGTGGCGCAAATAATACAATCAATCTCGGTAGCAGCAATATTTTTCTTTTTAAGGATCTCCTCAATTGCGGGAACCGCAAGATCGCTACACGCTTTGCAGGGTGTCTTTAAGATTCTGCGCTCAGATATACCGGTTCTTGTTCTGATCCACTCATCATTGGTTTCAACCATCTTTTCCAATTCAGCATTCGTAAGAATATAGTCCGGAACATATCCTCCCACAGCTGTCACCGCAGCATTGATTTTTTGCATAGATAAAAATTACGGGCAAAAGTATTGAATATGACCTAAAAAACAGAACCGTTCACCCATTTCGGGAGCAACCTTTCGAATATTACACTATCACATGTTAGTTTTTATTCTGGTTTTACTACTTTTGCGCTTCTAAAATCGCCACCATGGAATTTCAACTATCAGAAGAGCAACAGATGATTCAACAGGCTGCCAGGGATTTTGCAGTAAATGAATGTTTGCCCGGAGTTATTCAAAGAGATGAGCAACAGATTTTCCCGAGAGAACAGGTGATGCAGCTTGCGGATCTGGGATTTATGGGAATGATGGTAAGCCCAGATTACGGCGGTGGCGGAATGGATACGGTAAGCTATGTGCTTGCAATGGCTGAGATATCTAAGATAGATGCCAGCGTAAGTGTTTGCATGAGCGTAAACAACAGTTTGGTATGCTGGGGATTGGAGGAGTTTGGAACCGAAGAACAGAAGCAAAAATACCTTACGCCTCTTGCACAGGGCAAAAAAGACAGTCAATTATATATAGGTGCGTTTTTACTCAGTGAACCGGAAGCCGGAAGTGACGCAACTTCGCAGCGTACCACAGCAGTGGATATGGGTGATCATTATATTTTAAACGGAACAAAAAACTGGATCACCAACGGTTCCACCGCCTCCGTTTACCTCGTTATGGCGCAAACAGACGCGTCAAAAGGATCAAAAGGCATCAATACCTTAATTGTGGAAAGGAATAGTCCCGGCGTATCGGTGGGAACCAAAGAAAACAAACTGGGCATCAGGGGAAGCGACACTACCAGCGTCACCTTCAATGATGTGATTGTGCCCAAAGAAAACCGGATCGGACCGGATGGTTTCGGATTTAAGTTTGCCATGAAAACCTTATCCGGCGGAAGGATCGGCATCGCCGCCCAGGCATTGGGAATTGCGCAGGGTGCTTACGAACTCGCCCTGAAATACGCTAAGGAAAGAAAAGCCTTTGGAACCGAAATCATCAATCATCAGGCAATTCAGTTTAAGCTGGCCGATATGGCCACCAGAATCGAATCGGCCCGTCTCCTTTGCCTGAAAGCGGCCTGGGAAAAAGACAACCATCTTGATTACACCCTCAGCAGCTCGATGGCCAAGGTTTTCAGCAGCGAAACGGCCATGTGGGTAACAACCGAAGCAGTGCAGATTCACGGTGGATATGGATATGTAAAAGAATACCATGTCGAACGTTTGATGCGGGATGCAAAGATCACCCAGATCTACGAAGGCACCAGCGAAGTGCAGCGCATCGTGATCGGCCGCAGCGTTTTGAAATAAACCAAGGTGTGGATCGTCCTTTTGTAAAACTTTCCTTTCTTTGACGAATGAGGAAACGCTTTTTGCTTTTAATCATAACACTCATCCTGATTGCAGCCGGACGCGAGCAGGCTATTGCGCAGAAGGACAGCCTGCTGATCGAATATTTACTCAACCGTATTCAGCAACAGGTGGCACAAAACGATCCTGCTTTTTCAGACGGCTTGTTTCCTTCCTATATTAATAAAACGGAACGATTCAGCAGGGGAAATCCGGACAACAGCATTTTCTTTACTGCGCTAACGGATTTTACCCTTCAGCAAATTCGTCCTGAGTTGAATGCCTACCGCCAATCGAAAATCGACTCCATCGTGTCTCAAACACTACCGGCATTCGCACATTTCAAAAACCGGAAAGGAAGAAACACCTATAATTTCTGGAGAACCGATACCGCAACCGTTTATCCCTACGCGGGCTGGTTGTTTGATAAAAGCATTACCCTGCCCGATGATATGGACGATACGGTGCTTTCGCTGATGGTTCAAAAAGCCGCTGATTCGACGGCAAAAGAAGTACATCTTCTGATGCAATCATTTACCAACAACGGACAATCAACTTTAAGAAACCCGATCAGAGCGTTCGATAAAATTCCAGCTTACAGTACCTGGTTCGGCAAAAAATTTCCGGTGGTATTCGACGTTTCCGTTCTCTGCAATATTCTCACATTTGTTCAATCCTATGGATTGGACTGGACGAATGCGGATTCAGCTAGTCTCCAACTGATAGTAAAGACGATTGAAAATAATTATCATCTCGATATACCTGTTTATGTTTCGCCTTATTATCCCAAAACCTCCCTGATCCTGTACCACCTTTCAAGGCTGATGCGCACAAAACCGATCCCTGAACTTGAACAACTTAAGGTGAAACTTATTGCGGACGCGGCTTTCGGATTACAACATTCATCAGACTTGCTTGAAAAAATTATCTATTCAACCGCCATTCTGAATTGGGGATACCTTCCGCCGCCGGTTGAACTTCCCGACATATCGGAGGTTGAACAGCTGATCGAACAAAACAACTTTTCGTTTTTTCTCGGAAATATTCCATCGTACTTCCCCGATCTTTTAAAAAAACTTGCAACTACAAACGGATTAGGAATGTTTTACCATTATTGCCCTGCTTATTACAACGCTTTGCTCCTGGAATACATCGTTTTGCAAAACAACGGAGTCCGGTAATTCATTTCCAAAGTCACTAATCTCTTCTCTTTTGCTTCAGTTGCGTCAGGTCATTGACAACACAATTCTTCTTTATTAGAAAAATTGAGTACATTAGCAATGAAAACATTTCTGTTCGTCTTTTTGTCAGCAGGTACATTGTAGCGACGGCTTCTGATAACTTCTCAAAAATCTCAGGTCTCAAGTGAAGCCGGTTCCGATTTTTCAAAAGACGATCTTTTCTCGCAATTTAAATTACTTAAGATGGACGAAAGCGATTCTTTCATATCATTGTGGCCTTTGCTCGTGTATGCAGGAGGAGTCGTTTTACTCGTCGCTACCATGCTCATCGCCTCCTATCTTTTGGGTGAACGGCATAAGGAAACAACCACAGATACCGTCTATGAATCGGGGATCAAAACTACGGGTGATGCAAGGCTCATGTTTCCGGTTCACTTCTATATCCTCGCAATGTTTTTTGTAATTTTTGATCTTGAAGCCGTTTTCATCATCGCCTGGGCAATCAATGCGAAAGCCCTCGGCTGGGCAGGATATATTGCTATTTCCGTTTTTATTGCAGTTTTATTGGCCGTTCTGATCTATGAATGGCGAATCGGAGCACTCGATTTTGGCCCTTCCGGAAAGAAAATTCTGAAGCGATATCATGAAAAATTCAGGAGCAATCCGAAATCAATTTTAGCAGGAGAACATTTTGAAGACGAAAATTTACGGCAATGAAATGGTGGACCACGAAAGCGAATAATTCACAGGCAACGTCAAAAGGAACCGGTTCCTTCGAAGAAACCGTGCAGCAATCTGTTATCCTCACCACGATGGATGCGATGGTAAACTGGGGAAGAAAAAATTCGATCTGGCCGTTCAACTTCGGACTGTCCTGCTG
>JAFAEW010000081.1 GCA_023423835.1 Bacteroidota bacterium
GGTACAATATGAAGATTTTCCTTCATTTGGGACCGGTAAAATCTGCATTCAAACTGTATATCAACGGGCAGGAAGCGGGCATGGGAAAAGACGGGAAAATGGAAAGTGAATTCGATATCTCGCCTTACGTAAAACCCGGCAATAATGTTTTGGCAATGGAAGTGAGAAGATGGAATGACGGCAGTTTTCTGGAATGTCAGGACATGTGGCGCATCAGCGGAATTACCAGAGATTGTTATCTGTTTGCCCGGCCGAATGTTCATTTTTATGATCTAACCATTGAATCGCCTCTGATCAACAATTATAAAGATGGCCGGTTTTCGGTCTTTGTGGATGTATGGAGCGCCACGCAAAACAACAGTGAAAAGTATCAGGTAAAATATGTCTTGTCTGATCCTGCAGGAAAAATGATTGCTGCAGATTCTCAGATCACCTATGACCTGAAAATGCCCTTTGGAAAAACGGAATTGCGTTTTACGAAAGTGGTTGCCGACGCAAAGCCATGGACTGCCGAAACGCCCGACCTGTACAACCTTGAACTGATGCTGGTAAACGAAAACGGCATCGTAGAGGAAGTCATTAATAAAAAAGTAGGATTCAGAACCATAGAAATAAAGGGCGCTGATTTTTTGATCAACGGGAAAAGAATTTATTTCAAAGGTGCCAACCGCCATGAAACGGATCCTTACACCAACCAGGTTGTTTCACATGAGCGTATGCTGCAGGATATTCTCGAAATGAAAAGGATGAATATCAATGCCGTTCGCACGAGCCATTATCCCAATGATGTTTATTGGTATCAGCTCTGCGATCAATATGGATTGTACGTGATTGATGAGGCAAATGTTGAATCACATGGAATGGGATATGATCCCGCAAGAGCGCTTGCAAACGATCCGGCCTGGGAACTTGCGATCACCTCAAGGCAGAAAAGAATGGTGTTGAGGGATAAAAATTATCCGAGTATCATCACCTGGAGCCTGGGAAATGAATCAGGAAACGGCTGGAATTTTTATCAGGGATATAAAATGGTAAAGCAGATCGATCCTTCCCGGCCGGTGCAGTATGAAAGAGCCGGGCTGAACTGGAATACAGATATTTTCTGTCCGATGTATCCCGATCCGTCTTACCTGATTAAATATTCGCAGTCAAATCCTACCCGGCCGCTCATCATGTGTGAATATGCCCATGCCATGGGAAACAGTGTCGGAAATTTCAAGGACTATTGGGATATCATCGAAAATTATCCGGGCTTGCAGGGCGGATTCATCTGGGATTGGGTTGATCAGGGCATGTTGCTGGAAAAAAACGGTAAAAAAATGTGGGGATATGGCGGAGATTGGGGACCGCCGGGAACGCCGAGTGATAACAATTTCTGTATAAATGGCCTCGTGGCGCCTGACCGTGTCTGGAATCCCCACAGCTATGAAGTAAGAAAAGTGTATCAGGATATTGCCTTTCGCTTTGATACCGGTATGAAAACACTTACGATCAAAAACAAGTATTTCTTTAAGGATCTTTCCAACTTCTATCTAGAATGGCAATTAATGAAGGATGGAGAACCGGTTCAGAAAAAGACGATCCGGGCAATCAATGCAAAGCCGCAGGATTCGATCACCGTCAATATTCCTTTGCCCGACCTTGATTCTACTTCTGAATATTATCTGCAGGTACAGGCAAAACTGTTGAAAGACGAAGGCATTCTCCCCAAAAATACGTCCCTCGCTTTTGAAGAGTTTAAACTCACTGAGGTACAGCCGTTTGACTACGAATCTTCAAAAAGCAGCGTTACCATTGTAGATGCGATCAATTCGATCACTATGAAAAACCGGAATTTCTCCGTCAAATTCGATAAAACCACCGGCAATATGGAATCTTATGAAATCAAAAGAAAACCGGTATTCATTGCAGGTCCGGCCCTCGATTTCTGGCGCCCGGGTACGGACAATGATTTCGGCGCCGGCTTACAAAAGAAGTTTGATTTCTGGAGAGACAGCCTCAGCAATGAAAAACTCGTGTCCATCAAATACCAGCTGAAAAATGCAGAAGGCTACCTGACGGTTACCGTGGTGAAATCGTTGTTGGACGGACAGGCTGTATTTACCCAGGTCTTTAATATTGACGGAGATGGCACGTTGAAAATCAACAACAACTTTCAGGTGAAAAGCGGCGATTATCCCGGCATATTTAGGGTTGGTAATCATTTTCAATTGCCGTCGGATTTTGTAAATGTTGAATGGTATGGCCGTGGGCCCTGGGAAAACTATTCCGACCGCAAAACGTCGGCTTTTGTGGGAAAATACAATGGCCCCATCGTTGACCAGTATTACCCCTACATCCGTCCGCAGGAAAGTGGCAATAAAACCGATGTCAGATGGGCGAGGATCACCCGACAGGATGGAAGCGGTATCATGGTAATGCATTCGGGTGAATTGTTGAATGTTGAAGTTTTGCCTTATAGTCCCGAACAGCTTTTCCCCGGGCTGGAAAAGGATCAAACGCATAGCGAAGAACTGGTTCCGGATAAGAATGTACATCTTCACGTTGACCTGAAGCAAATGGGTGTAGGAGGAATCGATAGCTGGGGCGCGTTGCCGTTGAAGCAATATCGCCTCCCATATCAATCTTATTCCTACAGTTATATGATTGTACCGGTTTCGCGATAAAGGGTGATTTCTGGCATAAAATTCACATTAAAAAACGGTAAAATATTTTTCTGAACAAACGGTTAATTAATTCAAACGGTAATTGCTCTGATTGCTTTTTACTTATTTTTGGAAAACATGCCCAATAAAATATTGAAATTTATGATGAACAAAAAAGTTTGGCCTCTGCTGCTGATATTATTATTCGGAGGTGCATTCTGGGCTTTTACCTCAACAAGAGACAGGAACAGTGATGATTTATTAGAAAAACAACAACGATTATTAGCTGCCATCGGTATCATTTTGAAGGAAAGGCATTACGATCCGAAACCGATCAATGACAATTTTTCGAAACAGGTTTTTGACAATTACCTCACCACCCTCGATCCGGATAAGACGATTTTTTTACAGGCTGATATAAAAGAACTGTCGCCGTTTTCCACTACAATTGACGATGAGATTCTCGCCAAGGTTCCGCTGAGGTTTTATCCTGCGGCCGGCGCCATCTACACCAAAAGACGGGACGAAACGAAATTAATTTACGAAGATATTTTGTCCAAACCATTTGAGTTTACCACCAATGAATCGGTTCAGATGGATGGGAAAAAACTCGATTTCCCGGCTGATGAAGCGGCGAGAAAAGAGGTGTGGAGAAAACGGATAAAATTTATGACGCTCGAGCGGCTGGTGGATCTGCAGCAACAAAGAGAGAAAAGCGCGGGCAAAGACACCTCTGTAAATAAGAGTGATAAGGAACTGGAAGAAAAAGCAAGGCAAACCGTTTTAACGATCCTTAACAGAAACTTTAACCGTCTCACCAAATTATATACGGCCGAAGAACAATTCAATTCTTTTGTGAATGTGATTACCGATCTGATGGATCCGCACACCGAGTATATGGCCCCAGTGGAAAAAAGACAGTTTGACGAAGAGATCAGCGGCCGTTTTTACGGTATCGGTGCCCAACTGAGAGAAGAAAACGGAACCGTAAAAATCGCGAGCCTGATAACCGGAAGTCCGGCCTGGAAAAGCGGAAAAATTCAGGTGGGAGATGAGGTCATCAAGGTGGCACAGGGCAATGACGTGCCCGTAGATGTGCAGGGATACGCCATTACCGATGTGGTGAAACTCATCCGCGGATCAAAAGGCAGTGAAGTAAAGATCACGTTTAAAAAGGCGGATGGAACTACGCAGGTAGTTTCTATCATTCGCGATGAAATATTGCTCGAAGATACTTTTGCCCGCAGCGCAGTGGTGGAAGATAACGGCAAAAAGATCGGATACATTTATCTTCCCGATTTTTATTTTGACCCGAATGATCCGAAAGACGGACCGCGTTGTTCGGTAGATGTGGCTAAGGAAGTTGTGAAATTGCAGGGTGAAAAAGTAGATGGCATTATCATCGATCTTAGAAATAATGGTGGTGGAAGTTTGAATGAAGTGGTGAAGATGGTAGGATTGTTTATTGATCAGGGGCCGGTTGTGCAGGTGAAGGGAAGAGATGGCAAACCGTCTTTGTGGAGCGATGATGAACCCGGACAATTATATTCCGGACCACTGGCAGTAATGGTAAATGAACTGAGTGCATCTGCCTCTGAAATTTTTGCTGCGGCTATCCAGGATTACAAGAGAGGAATCGTTATAGGAACGCCAACTTATGGTAAAGGAACCGTTCAAACCGCACTTCCGCTTGGTCGTCCTATGGATATGAGCGGACAACCGGAATACGGCGCATTGAAGATTACATTCCAGAAATTTTACCGTGTAAATGGCGGATCAACTCAATTAAGAGGCGTAACACCGGATATCATCCTGCCCGATCCTTATGAATATCTGAAGCTGAGAGAAAAAGACAATCCAACAGCGTTGAAATGGGATCAGATACCCGCAGCCGACTACCTGCCGTTGAATAATAATTGGGATACGCTCGAGAAAAATGAGACCGTTAAGATCAAAAACAGCAATACTTTCAATCAGATCAAAACAAACACAGATTGGCTGGGTGAAAATCTCAATCGTAATTATGCTTTGAATATCACCACCTACAAGAAAGAACAATCATTGGTTAGAAATACGGTTAAACAAGACGATTCATTGATCAGGTTGAAACAACCAATGGCAATGGAACCGGTGCAGATCGATCGCGATAGATATTACAGCAATCAGGATTCGGTAAAAGGCGATAGAAATATGCAATGGCTGAAAATGGTAAGATCAGACCTTTATATCAATGAAGCCGTACACATTATTTCAGACATGATGACTAAACCGGCTGCCGTTACTGTAAAAGAATAAAGAATAAAAAATACGAAGGTGAAAAGGCTGCATCAAAAGCAATTTTGTACAGCCTTTTTTAATTGCAGTTTTTTATAGAAGAATTTTCTACCTTCTGTTTTTGATGGTTTGCTTGCGTGGATATTAATTGTTTCCCTATGTTGCTATCACAATGTAAGGAAACAAAAAGAGGCTACCTTTCTCAGACAGCCTCTTGCTTTTTTATTCGATTGGTGGTGCTCCATCGTTTTCGCCCGAAGGTCCCTCTTCCACCGGATGTTCGAGCGTTTCAGGTTCTCCGATCGATTCAGGAGTTTCACGTTCCGGCGCTTGTTCCGGAACATTCATCTCATTCTGAACCGGACTTTCATTGGTTTCAGAATCCTGTTTTTTTGCCCGGCTGCGTTTCGCAGGCTGCTTCGCACTGTTTTTTCCGGCTGAAGCCGATTTAGAAGATTTGGAAGATTTAGCAGACTTTGCACTTTTGGTACTTCCTGCTTTTGCTGTCTTTGCAGACTTTGCCGTTTTCGTTGGAGCAGCTTTTTTATTCACCGCTTTTTTGGGAGCCGCTTTCTTTGCTGTTTTTGAAGGCGTTTTTGTAGCGCTTTTTTTGGAACTTCCTTTTGAAGCCGATTTTGTAGCCGACTTCTTCATCGCCGTTTTTGTTCCTTTTGAACCAGAGGAGGCCTTAGCCGATTTTGTTGAACCAGACTTTACCGCTGATTTTTTTGCTGCCTTTTTCTGAGCCGATTTTTTTACGGCCGCCTTTTTTGGAGCGGCTTTTTTCGGACTCGCTTTTTTTGGAGCAGACTTCTTCACCGCTGCTTTTTTTGGAGCCGATTTTTTTACAGCAGCCTTTTTAGGAGAAGCTTTCTTACTTGCAGACTTTACGGCACTTTTTGAAGCTGCCGCTTTTTTTGCGCCTTTCTGGGGCGCCGCTTTTTTCGATGATTTCGCCGGCGTTTTCGTTGCCGGCTTTTTTGTTGACTTTGCCATGGATGGGTTATTTTTATTAAAAAATACAGCTTTGACTAAACTTGCTTTTCTGCCATTTGCCCTTCGCTTTCAACCCCTTTATTCTTCAGGCATTTTAAAATAAAATGATTGTAGAAAATCAAAACGCAATTGTCTTAACGTTTCTATCTCCGGTTTCTTCAACCGATTTCAAAGTTATAGTTCGTATGGTAATTTTTGTTTTGATCTTCAATTTTACATTAAAAAAATTAAGTTGCAAAATGCATGCTATAATTTACGTGTAATTAAAACGGAGCCGGCGTTTAAAACAAGCTGCTATCTCAATTATCTGTCATTAATTTGCAGGGAACGAAACTGTTTGAATGCGTATCATTTTTACTGTCACCAACGACTTGAATTACGATCAGCGAATGCAAAGGATCTGTTCCACCATTGCATCAAATGGTTTTGACGTTTTATTGGTGGGAAGAAAACTTCGATCTTCACTTCCATTTCTTCCGAAAACCTTTGCAGCAAAGCGTTTGCGCTGTTTTTTCAATAGCGGATTCTTATTCTATTTCGAATACAACCTCAGGCTTTTCTTCTTTCTCCTTTTTCAAAAATGCGATGGCATTTGCGCCATTGACCTTGATACAATCCTTCCGGTTTATTTTGTTTCCGCCTTAAGAAGAAAAGAAAGAATTTATGATGCGCATGAACTGTTTACGGAACAAAAAGAAATTGTGTCAAGAAAAAATGTGCAACGGATATGGTTGGCTATCGAAAGGTTTGCAGTTCCTAAATTTGAAAACGGATATACGGTAAATCTATTTATCCGCGATGAATTGAAAAGACGCTATGGAGTAAAATATGGTATCGTTCGCAATTTGCCGCTGTTAGGCTATGATACTTTTTCGTCAGTGCATGATCAGGCATTCATTATTTACCAGGGTGCAGTAAACGAAGGAAGAAGCTTTGAAACGCTGATTCCGGCAATGAAAGACAGTCCGATTCCATTGCATATTTATGGCCGGGGAAATTTTTTTAAACAGGCGAAAGATCTGATTGCCCTGCATCAGCTCGAAGAAAAAGTGAAACTGTTTGGATACGTAGAGCCTTCGGTCTTAAAAACGATTACGCCCGCCGCTACCATCGCGGTTACTTTATTTGAAAGGACCGGATTAAATCAATACTACTCGCTCAGCAATCGTTTTTTTGATTACATCATGGCAGGCGTTCCGCAAATCTGCGTGAACTATCCTGAATACAAAGCCATCAATGACGTACATAACATCGCGCTGATGATTGATGATACGGATGAATCTACCATCAAGGATGCTGTGCTGAAGTTGTTGCAAAATGAAACGCTCTATAACACCCTGCGCGAAAATTGTATGAAGGCCAGAAAGGTGTTGAACTGGCAGGAAGAAGAAAAAAAGCTGGTTTCTTTTTACAGATCATTGTTCAATTCAAACGATGGGCTGAATGGATAAACATCTTCATATTATTTGTTTAACAATTCCCTTTCCGGCTGATTATGGCGGTGTGTTTGATCTATTTTATAAGCTTCCCGCATTTAAAAAAGCAGGAATAAAAATTCATCTTCACTGTTTTCAATACGGACGTGTGCAACAGCCTGAGTTGGAAAAATATTGCGAAGAAGTTTTCTATTATGATCGTATTACGGGAAGCAAAGGTTTTTCCACACGACATCCGTATATCGTCAGCAGTCGAAAAAACGAAACGCTGTTTATGCGATTGTTACAAGACGATTATCCCATACTGATGGAAGGTGTGCACACCACCGCTTTAACGCTTGATGATCGATTTAAAAACCGGAAGAAGTTTGTGCGGATCCACAATGTTGAACAACATTACTACCGCCATCTTTTCAAATGTGCTGATCAACCCCTGAATAAGTTTTATTATTTGCTGGAAAGCAAACTTTTGAAGTCTTATGAAAAATTATTAGCGGAAAACGCCGCAGGATTTTTTACGGTAACGGAAAAAGATGCGGATTTTTACCGTGATAAACTTGCAGCTGAAAATGTGCAACATGTGCCGGTTTTTTTGCCACCCGGAGAGGTGGTAGCCAAACCGGGGATGGGATGTTATTGTTTGTACCACGGTAATCTTGAAGTGGAAGAAAATGAAGAAGCGGCGCTGTGGCTGTTAAGAAATGTATTTCAAAAGTCGGACATTCCATTCATAATTGCAGGAAAAAATCCGTCCGGAAAACTCAGGGGAGCAGCAGCTTCGAAAAACAATATAAAGGTTCTTTCCAATCCGTCGCCTGAGCAGATGCAAAATCTGATTCAGGATGCACAGATCAACGTCTTACCTTCTGTTACCGATACGGGGATCAAAATAAAATTGATTCACGCCTTATTTTCCGGCCGTCATTGTCTGGTAAATCAAAATATGGTTTCGGGTTCAGGGATGGAGGAATTGTGTCATATTGTGGAGGGTGAAAGCGCATTTCGCGAAAGAATTCAACAGCTATACGATCAAAGGTTTACCCCTGAAGAAGCCGATTTCAGAAAAGAATTTCTGATGCGGATTTTTGATAATGATGCAAATGCTGCTACGATGCTTCGCATGATCTTCGGAGATAACGAGGTTTCGCCCGTTGACGCGAATGAAATCAAATGAAATCTGCCACGCGGCCCGAAAATGAAAATGAAAAGTCTTAGTTGAACTGTTTTCTGATACTACCTTAAGGAAGTGATCGTCAGGCAGCGCGGAACGAACGGCAAGCGGTCAAAACAATGCTTTTCCGAAGGTGTGCAGATTGGATGCGGACCTGCTTACTCAGATTCTACCGGAACGGAGGCACTATCGTAAACCTTGCCTCTTTCGGTGGTTAAAATTCTCGCAGGATTTCTGCTGATCACAATAAAATCGTGGGTAGCCATCAACACAGCAGTATTGTAATTTCTGCTGATTTCAATCAACAGCTGCATGATCTCTTCACTTGTGTCAGGATCGAGATTTCCGGTAGGTTCGTCGGCCAGGATCAGTTTGGGAGAGTTGAGCAGTGCCCGTGCAATATCGATGCGTTGTTGTTCGCCGCCGCTCATCTCATACGGCATCTTAAAGCCCTTGCTTCTTAGTCCTACTTTATCCAAAACCTCGTTGATCTTTTCTTCAATAACCTTTTCATCTTTCCAGCCGGTGGCCTTCAAAACGAATCGGAGATTTTCGTGAACGGTTCTATCCGTAAGCAGCTGAAAATCCTGGAAAATCACACCGAGATTTCGCCTCAGGAAAGGAACCGTTTTCCAGGTGATTTCTTTCAGGTTAAATCCTGCAACCTCTGCTTCTCCTTCCTTCAGCGGTAATGCGCCATAGAGCGTTTTCAACAAGCTGCTTTTTCCGGATCCGGTCTTTCCCACTAAGTATACAAACTCTCCCCGCCTGATTCCGAAATTTACATTCTCAAGGATCAGGTTTTCTCCCTGGTAAATATTGGCATTCTGAACCGATACAATTGTTTCTTCCATGGTGCTACTGCGCTTTTTGATTTTCCCGTTTTCAAAATTAATCAAAATATTTTCTTTTCCCTTCCGCTCATCCTCACTCAATAACTTTCTCAACACTCGTCATTCTGCCGTCTTTACTCATCCCTTCCACAATAACGCGAAAACCTTCCGTAACATCATTATTATAGAAATTGAATTTTAAAATATGATTTTCCGGTGTAGTAAGGATCATCGGATTCCAATACAAGGTCGATCTTAAATCATCCTTCTCGTGGCGCACATCGAAGGTGGCATAATCAGGCGAATAAAATTCTTTTTGAGGGGTATATCCTGTAATAACCTTGAAAGGCAATCCTTTTCCTTTACGGGCTGTGCCTTCGCCGCCTTTTCTGAGATACACGGCGATGGCGCCGCTTCCGCCGCCATAAGGACCAATGAACGGTGGTTGAAATACTTTGATGTACGCCACATCGGCCATACTGATATTTGAAAGCTGATCCTGATCTACCTGCATTTCATTTAAGTACAAGGCCGGCTTTCCTCCTCTCCAAGAAATCGATGGCTGACTGCCCATGGAAAGCCCCGAATTTCCACCTGATATCTGCAAACCTGCCACTCTTCCCTGAAGATAGGTCAATACATTAAATTGCGATTGAGCGGTAGGATCGTTGAGGATGTCGAAGCTCGTTGCATTGCCGCCCGAAAACAAACCTGTGGCATATTTCTCATCCATCAGTTCCATCTTACTCTTCGTCTTTGCCCTTACCGTAACGTTTTCAAGTGTTGCACCTTCCATCAGTTCGTTTAATCTTTCCTGTTCAGAAGCAAGAAAGCGGCTGCGGTTTTCGGCTGCCGTATCGCGAAAGTAGAGTCCGGCAGACTGATCCTGCAGCAGGTTACGCGGAGAAGTAATCGGCGAATTGAATTTCAATTCTGAAGAGTTGAGCAAGCCCGAGGTTCCTCCCACACTGTAATAGACTTTCACGGTATCAAAAATGATTTTATCGGGATCACTGAAAGTCGCATCCGGATTGATGGCTACCTGCGCCAGGTCGCGGGTGGAATCATTGGTTGGCTGAAGAATTAAAAACAGCAGGGGAGAAGCACGCAGCTCTTCGGGACTGGCACCATATATCTTTCCCGAAAGGCTGAAATAATTGGTGTCAGGTTGATATTTAAACTCCGGAAGTTTTCCGGTTACTACCTGCTTCCAGTTGATCTTTCGCCAGCCGTTCGTCAGCATCACGAGGTCGAGTTGCGACCGCACGCTGTCGTCGTTTGAGCGAAAATAATAGGCGGGATTATTAATAATGCCGCGCAGTTCACCCGTTACGAGCAAATGGGAAATGATGTTATCGCTGCTGTCTGATCCGATTCCTTTATCCGTAACCGACAAACTGAGATTGGCTGAAATATCGGTGGGAACATTAATGACAAGCGTGTTTTTTCCCCGCTTTCCGGTTCCCAAAACAGAAAATCCCACTTCCGGATCGAAGCGGTAGTCGTTGTTATCTACAAAGCTGATTCGCTCCGCTACCGGAATCCAGCCGGAATCAAATAGCGTAATCTGTAAAATTCCCGATGGAATTTCAGCGGTGGGAATGCTGCCGCTCACGATATTATTGGCACTTAAATTCACAGACGCCATGTAGGCAAGCTGTCCGTAAAGCGTGGCGATGATGTGTGCCTGCGAAAATCGCTGATCGGTCCCCACTTTCCGGATAATAAATCCCTTTTTGCCCTGATCGTTCTTTATCTCCAGCGACAGGCCTTCTGTGCGGCTTTCGGGCAGCATGGTCGTCTGCAAAACACCTTTATCGTCCTTCCACACGGCTTTATATTTTACGCCGGCTGTGGGATGAAGATTGAAAGATCCCATGCCATCGTGCGTGGAACGGAATTTTGCGACGGTCACATTTTTTTCGTCCAAAACATCCCCCGATACCGCAAATGGTTTTCCATCTGCATAAATCGATTTGAAAGCAATCCGGTTGTCGATCCCCGCATACAGGTCGCCACCCTCAGGAAAAAACCGCAGGTTGGGTTTAGATGCGGCTGTAACCCTGTTTACCGGATTTTTTTGAATCACCGGAAGGGTTTTGTTGAACAAAAACGAGGAGTCAAAATTCAACATCCATTTGGTATATGCACGAACAAATATTTTATCGGAAGCATAGTTTTGAGGAATTTGAAAATTGCCGAATGAAGATGATTCCACTACAGGTTCAAAGATGTGCGACAAGATATTTCCTTTTTCATCCGCAAAATCAAAATAAATATTTCTGCTGATTATAGAAGGTTCAATGCCCGACATCAGGTAAGCTTTAAACCAGATCGTTTCGCCGGGATTGTAAGCGGGCTTATCAAATTGCAGGTACATCCGTTCCTGCGGTGCCCGGGTACTGTATTTTTCCAGGTTTTGCTGCACGGCTTTCTGACCGGGAGTTTGCGCAAATAAAAAAGCAGGAAATATAAGCAACAGCAGGTATAAAGATTTTTTCATATTGCCAAAAGTTCAACACTTGCAAAATAATTCTCAAAGTAAACCTTCCCGTTTTTACGCAATGTTTCTTAACAGTTTTACAACAGAATGAAGGGAAACAATTACCTTTAATCGAAAAGGTCTATGGAGATTGTTTCGATCCTTGACAATGATTTTTATAAATTTACGATGCAATATGCTGTGGTGCATTTATTTCCGAGGGCAAAAGCGAAATATGCATTTATCAACCGCGGCGAACATCGTTTTCCTCCCGGTTTTGCAACCGCTTTAAGACGGGAAGTCGATAAGTTTTCAAAGCTGAAATTAACGGCTGAAGAGAAAAAATTCCTTGCCCTTACCTGTCCCTATCTTGCTCCAACCTATCTCGATTTTTTGCAGGGTTTCCGGTATGATCCGCAGGAAGTGAAGATTGAACAAAGTGGCGAAGATCTGAGCATCACCATTGAAGGCTACTGGTACCGCACAATTCTGTGGGAAGTGCCGCTGATGTATCTTATTTGTGAACTGTATTATGAAATTACAGCGCAGGCGCGAAACTCAGACGCGCAGGTAAAAGAAACGGCGAAAATAAAAATTGAAAAATACCGCGACCTCGGTATTACCATCGCCGACTTTGGAACAAGACGCCGCTACTCCTACGAAGTGCAAAGGCTGGTGGTGGAAACGCTCCGAAAATTCGGAGGATGGTGTTTTATAGGAACCAGCAATGTGCACCTTGCGATGTTGATGGAAACGAAACCAATTGGAACGCATGCACACGAATGGTTTATGTTTCATGCTGCGAAGTTTGGATTCAAAATGTCAAACCTGCTGGCACTGGAAAACTGGGTAGCTGTTTACCGTGGCGATCTCGGAATAGCACTTTCAGATACTTATACTTCGGAAGTGTTTTTTGAACAGTTCGATAAAAAATTCAGCAAGCTGTTTGATGGGGTAAGGCACGACAGCGGAGATCCGCTTTTGTTTGCCGATAAGGCAGTGGCGCATTACCGGAAAATGGGGATCGATCCGAGAAGTAAGACCATCATTTTTTCAGACAGCCTTAATTATCAAAAGGTAAAAACGATTGCGAATTATTGCAGTGGAAAGATCGGCGCTTCCTTCGGCGTAGGTACGAATTTCACCAACGATGCCGGTCCCGCGCCTTTAAATATTGTCATCAAAATGACCAACGCCCTGCCCGAAGACGGCGAATGGCAGCCGGTGGTAAAGCTATCCGATGAGAAGGGAAAATATACGGGCGATCCCAGGACAATTCATCTCGCAAAGGTTGTTCTCGGCCTCGAAAATCCGGACTGATTGAGTTCGGCAGAAAAAGTATTATTTGTAACTTTCCTTAATTCCCGGACTATGTTATGAGAAATTGTACAATCCTTGCATTTCTGGTGATTTTCAGTTGCACCGGCTGCGTCACGAACAGGTATATCTATACCGGATCGCCGGCCAATAATCCGGTGTTGAAAGCAAAGGGCGAGTCGGAAGTTACCGCCGGCTATTCCATCAATCCTTCGTTTGGATATGCCGGTGGCGTTGATTTGCAGGCTGCTTATGCAGTGGCGGAACATTGGGCAATTACGGCGGGCTATTACAACCGTTCTAAAAAAGATGAATGGGATTATACCGAAGTTGCCTACAGGAGAAATCTGTTTGATTTTGGTGGCGGATAATTTTTCCCGGTGGATAATAAAGAAAAGCTGTTTGTAAATGCGTTTGGCGGACTGGCAATCGGAAAGTTTTCAATGAATGATGACGGTCAATACTTCCGTAACGGAATAACAAAAACCTATCTGCAGGGCGCTTTGAATTTCGTGCCGTTTGATTATTTATCCCTATCCTTCATCTTCAAAACCTCATTCGTGCATTACCCGAATGTGCACACCACTTATCCTATGGAAAAGCAGCAATCCTATTCGCTTGACCTGCTGAACAACCGGACACTCGTCTTTTGGGAACCTGAAATAAACTGTATGATCGGACTGCCGCAGTATCCCTGGATGAGACTGAAGTTTTCGAGTTCAGTTTCCTTACTTTCCCGAAAGCATTCTGCCCTGTTCAACGTGAGGAAAGCCAACAACTCATTGGGATTGAGTTTCGATTTTTCTAAATTTAGCAAGACCCGTACTGCGAATGAACAGGCCGGATCAAATCAGTAAAACGATCACCGGTTTAAAACAGGTTGACTTCTCTCTCGAGGTCGAGTCCGAATTTTTGATGAACCGACTTTTTTATTTTTTCTGACAGCTGGTAGATGTCGCGGCCTGTTGCATTGCCATAGTTTACGAGCACGAGCGGCTGATTAATATGACAGCCCGCGTCTCCCTCGCGGTATCCTTTCCATCCGCAATTTTCAATCAGATAGGCAGCCGGAATCTTTGTGGTACCTTCTTTATCGCTGCTGAAGCCCGGCAGATCTTCAAACTTCATTTTCAATGCCTGAAACTTCTTGTTTTCCACCACGGGATTTTTGAAGAAGCTGCCGGCATTTCCGATTTCAGCCGGATCAGGCAACTTGCTTCTGCGGATGTTGGTGACTGCCTGGGAAATCGCTTTTATGGTGACATCTTTTATGCCCATCCGTTCGAGTTCCTGCGGAATAGCGCCATACGAAGTGTTGTGCCGCGGTCGTTTATGCAGGCGTAGGGTTATGTTGAGAATGATGAATTGGTTTTTTGCCTGTCGTTTAAAAATGCTGTCGCGGTAACCAAATTCGCAGTCATTATTGGTAAACAGGACCGTCTTCCCGTCTTCGATCTGATAGGCTTCGAGTTGCGAGAAAACATCCTTCAGTTCCACACCATAAGCTCCGATATTTTGCATGGGAGCGGCTCCGCAATTGCCCGGGATCAGGCTGAGATTTTCAATTCCTGCATAATTGTGCCTGATGCAGAATTGCACAAGATCATCCCATTTTTCACCGGCTCCCGCCTTCACATAGTAATGG
>JAFAEW010000100.1 GCA_023423835.1 Bacteroidota bacterium
ATGCGAGTGGATGGATGAAAGGCAACATCGATAGTATAATCAGCGGTATTTTGCCAATAATTGGGTCCGGGCTTTCCGGTGGTTGAGCGGGTGCTATCGGCATAAGCTTTTTCGATATTCCGCGGAACGGGCAGGAGTACCTGCGCGTTAATCGTGCTCGTTGTTACAAAGCAGAGGCAAATTATAGCGGCTGAAATCCATACTTTTTTCATTTTCCCTTTTTGAGGACATAAAATTAGCGGAAAGAAATAAAAAAGCCTCTATTGCAGTTTTTAATTACAATAAAGGCTTGCCGGATGTTTAACCCTTAACGATGAGAAGTTGAATCGTCAATTACTGTGGTATCCTGAGGCATTGTTGTTGTGTCTCCCGGAAGTGTGTCACGCACTGTAAATTGACTTTCTGAAATTGCAGTTCCGTTAACCTGTGCCTCTGCATTGCTTGTCGTTGCATGAATGGCTGCCACGCCCATTAATAGCATGCTTGCGATTAATAATTTCTTCATAGTAAATAGTGTTTTTCAATAAATTAATGCGTTTGCAATAAACCAATTATTATGCCAACATCTGTCAGTAAAATGAGATGCATAACGGTATACTTTTTCGCAAAATCCGCGTTTGAAAATTCTGATTAAACTCGTTTTACGCAACTGTTTTTACCGATGATTTTCTGGGATGGGTGGGATGTGAATGAGTAAAATGCATGCGGCTGTATCTGAAAGCTTAATTTTGCACGAAAAGACGGTTCATGCAATATGGAATTTTAGGAAGTGGTAGCTGGGCAACAGCTTTGGCAAAGATTCTGACAGATAATAACCATACGATAAACTGGTGGGTAAGAAATGAAGAATCTATCGGCCATCTCGAAAGAAGAAGACACAATCCGAAATACCTCTCACAGGCCTATTTTAATTTAAATCAGATTCATCTCAGCAGCAGCATTTCCTATGTTATCAGCAAGTCTGATATTCTTGTAATCGCTGTTCCAAGTGCTTACCTCGAGGACATTTTATCCAATCTGAATACCGATATTTTTGAGGGCAAAAAAATCGTGTCCGCGGTGAAAGGACTTGTGCCCGGTCATCACCAGCTTTTGAATGAATGGCTCGAAAAGAAGTTTCAATTTTCTCCCGAAAATTATTTCGCCATTGTAGGACCCTGCCATGCAGAAGAAGTAGCAGCAGAAAAACTTTCTTACCTGACGATCTCCGGAACCGACAAAGAATTTGCAACAAAGATTGCAGCCGACTTCCGAAATGAGTATATTCATACCATGACAAATTCAGACATCTCCGGTGTGCAATACGCGGCGGTTCTGAAAAACATTTATGCTCTCGGCGCGGGCATTGCCCACGGCCTCGAATACGGCGACAACTTTATCAGCGTTTACATCGCTAACAGTGCGAGGGAACTCGTTCAATTTCTGAGAAATATTAATATCTGCGAAGATGAAACGCTTAACTACACGGCTTCACCCTATCTTGGCGATCTTTTGGTGACCTGTTATTCTCTCTACAGCAGAAACCGGACTTTTGGTAATATGATTGGCAAAGGTTATTCCGTAACCTCCGCGAAACTTGAATTGAATATGATTGCGGAAGGATATAATGCTTCCCGATCAATAGAAATAAAAAACAGGTCTGTGAAAAGTAATATGCCCATCGCTCAAAATATCTATGATATCCTCTGGAACAACCTGCCGGCAGCCACAGGATTTAAAAATATTGAAGCAGTGTTAACATAATTCTTCCTAAATTTGGATATGCCTTTCTCAATCGCCATATACGGAGTTTTCGGATTAGCCTTATTGCTGATCATTGCCGTGGTAAATGTGGCGAGAAAACTAATAGAATCACTCCACAAAAAATAAGTCTGAAGCTATGCCGTCGGCATAATGTTTTCCGGAATTATTCAATAAAAGCCGGTCGCCATTCAATTCCATAAATCCGAGATCAATGAATTTCTGCGCCGCTGACTTCAATTTACTTTCCTTTTCGTCATTCCAGATGGATCTTATTTGCTTCAGATCGACTCCTTCATCCATACGCATTCCGGTCATAATGAATTCGTTTAACCGCTGCACTTCAGTAAGGATTTCGGTTTCAGCCGGTACTATTTCCTTCTGAATATTTTGAATATAGAGCGCATTGTTTGCAAGGTTCCACTGCCGGCTTTTCCCATTGAATGAATGCGCAGACGGGCCGAGTCCTAAATAGGGTTTCGACTGCCAGTAACTGCTGTTGTGCCGGCTTCTTTTTCCCGGTTTTGAAAAATTAGATATTTCGTAATGCTCGTAACCCGCCTCTTTCATCCATTCCATCAAGAGATCAAACTGAAGGCTTTGCTGGTCTTCATTTACCGGAGCAAGCTTTCCTTTTTTAATGAGAGCAAACAAAGCTGTTTTCGGTTCAACCGTAAGGGCGTAACAGGAAAGATGCGGGATATCGAAAGCGATTGCCTTTTCAACGTTTTGTTGCCACTTCTTGTCGGTCAATGTGGGCGTTCCGTAGATCAGGTCGATACTTAAATTATTGAAACCACGGGCTTGTGCAAGTGAAATCGCTTCCCCGGCCTGTTGTGCTGAATGCGCACGGTTCATCCATTGCAGGTCTTCCTCGAAAAAAGACTGTATTCCAATGCTCAGACGGTTAATTCCAGCCAATTTCCATGCATCCAATGAGGCGATGGAAATATCGTCGGGATTGGCTTCAAGTGTTATTTCTGCCTCCGGATCAACCTCAAACAAATTTTTTAAGGTTGAAAGAATTTCTGCGATTAGTTCGGCCGGCAATAAAGAGGGTGTTCCGCCGCCAAAATAAATGCTGCTTACCGGCTCACTGAGGTAACCCGACCGCAAAACCGCCTCTTTGCAGATGGCATCGGCCATTTCCCGGTAATTCCGGGAGGTCGCAGAAAAATGAAAATTGCAGTAGTGGCAGGCTTTTCTGCAAAATGGAATATGAATATAAATACCGGCCATTGTAAACAATCCGTTGTATAATTGCTTTGTAATAATGGCAAAAATAATTCAATACAAAACGGTTTTTTTGTTAATACTTTTCCTATGGTGTTGCGGGTCATTTGCACAAAAAAAATATGCATTAAGCATCATTGCTACGGACAGCTTAAATGAAAATTCGCCGATTGCCCTAAAAGACAGTTTTGCGAACGGAACCGCCTGTATGGATTATATCAGCCAACTTCCTCAATTATTACAGTCCAACGGCTATATCAGCGCCTCCGTTGATTCAATTGCTGCCGATTCAATTAAAGCTGTCGCCTTTGTATATTTTGGAAAGAAATACAAATGGCGGTCATTAAAAATCCCGAAGCCCGAAGAGGCAATCCTGCACAAGGCGGGAATTTATCCTAATCTGGAAAACACCGTAGCGGATCAGCAGAAGGTTGCAGGACTTTATGAATCGGTTTTAAATTTCCTGGCCAACAACGGATATCCGTTTGCTTCCGTAAAGATCGACAGCATCAGGATGGAGAATAATGAGATATCGGGAACGCTTTCCATTAACACCGGTAATCCATATTACATCGACACCATTAAGGTCAATGGGAATATTAAAATCTCGGGCGAGTTTATCAGGAGGTACCTTCAACTGAAAGAAAAAGACCTTTATCGCGAAGACCGGTTACTTGATATCGACCGGCAACTCGGAGAGTTGCAATATGTGCAATTGACGAAGCCCACCACCATCACCCTTTTGAATACAGGAGCAGAAATAAACCTCTATCTCGAAAACAGAAGAAATAACCAGGTCAATGTTTTGATCGGATTTTTACCTTCCAATCCGCAAAGCGGCGGGAAGCTGTTAGTAACCGGTGAAGCAAACCTACGGCTCTACAATCCCTTTGGAAACGGCGAAATCATCGGATTTAACTGGCAGCAACTTCAGATG
Source organism: Bacteroidota bacterium (assembly GCA_023423835.1). Lineage (GTDB taxonomy): Bacteria > Bacteroidota > Bacteroidia > Chitinophagales > Chitinophagaceae > JAFAEW01. Next base: position 3,911 of record JAFAEW010000100.1, read on the forward strand.
AAATCACCAAGGCTCGATCTTTCGTATGCACGTCCTTACCTATTTCATTCGTCTTTTGGGGTGGAAGGGAAATTCGAATTGTATAAACGGGATTCGTTTTATTTGAATATCAATGCCGAAGTTGGGATCAATTATAAGGTTTCATCGCAAAAGTCGATCTCGTTTTCTACCATTTTTTACAAAACCAATGTGTTGAACATCGATACGCAGTTTGTGAAATCTACCCATCGCCTTCCGGATATGATCGATTTGAATTCAAACTTGTTGTCGGTTGGATTTTATTTCAATAATACCAACTACCGGTTTAATCCGAGAAGCGGAAACGATTTGCAATTGGTAACGGCTTTCGGAAAGAAAAAAGTGAAACCCAACAATTCCATAATCGGATTGAAAGACACCGCTTTCAACTACGCTTCGCTCTACGATACGGTTGGCGCAAACGGCTACGTGATCAGAGCCACGGCAAAGGCTGCCCATTATTTTCCTACGGGAAAACAATCAACCGTCAAAACTTCCCTTGATGCCGGATGGTACCAATCTGCCAGGTATTTTAGAAATGAAATATTCCAGATTGGTGGGTTTGGTTTGTTAAGAGGATTTGATGAGGAAAGTATTCTCACCAATCGCTTCGTTGTCGCCAGCGCTGAGTATCGTTACCTGCTGGCAAGAAACGGCTATTTTTTTGGATTTACAGATTTCGGATGGGCAAGGAATGTGCTCATCGGGCAGAATCATTCTTACCTCGGACTGGGAGGCGGACTGGCATTTGAAACGAAGACCGGCATTTTCAATATTTCCTATGCCGTTGGAAAAAGAAACGATCAGCCATTTGATTTACGCCAGTCCAAAATCCATTTAGGATTTATAAGCGTTTTTTAAAAAGAATAAAAAATTAAACCGCTTTTAAAAAGCAATTCCATAAAACTCCCGGTATTTTTGCAGCAAATGCTGAAGGCGATTTTTACCATATTCTGTTCAATCCTGCTTTTCAACGGATACACGCAGGTTGACAGCATGTTGCAGAGGATGATCGAAGACGCCAAGAAGAATCCCGTAAGCCCCGGACCTGTAAAAAAGGATAGTCCGGTTACAAAGAAAAATACCGTCCCCCTGATAAAAAAAGACAGCGATAAACCAGTTGTAAAAAGAGATTCAGGGCTAAGACAAATACTATCCGATACACCCGCTTTGAGAACACCGGTTACCGCCAATACTGTCACTGCATTGCCCCCGGCTCCCGAAAAGCCGGTTTCGCGGATTGATTCGGTTTCATCAGACAGCCTGGTGATCGCGACAAATCCGGTTATTACAGACAGCAGCAGGCCCCTGGTGGCCGTTTCGCCGCCGATTCCCTGGGCGAAGGACACTGCATTCAGAGCATTACTAAAGATACATATCACCGGACTCTCACCCAAAGTTGTGTTGAAACAGGGCGATTATCACATTTCAGATCACAAGGACTATTTGTTTTATTTGCTGATCGGGCTGGTTTTTCTGCTGGCACTGATAAAGCAATTATTTCCACGCTATCTGCAAAACGTTTTCGGAATGCTGTTTCAGGCAAATTACCGGCAAAAGCAAACCCGGGAAATTTTGATGCAGGATCGCTTTCCCTCCTTAATGCTGAATATCCTGTTTATCCTGGTCACCGGCACCTTTCTCTCTCTTCTGATAGATTCGGGCGAGGAGGTTTCAGCCTCCATGCCTGATATTCCTTTTTGGAATCTTGTTTTTTATTCTATTTCTTTCCTTGCAATCGTTTACCTGTTTAAATATCTTACCACTCTTTGCCTTGGCTGGGCCTTCAATGTAAACGAAGCAGCGAGGCTTTACAACTTCATTGTCTTCATTGTCAATAAGGTGTTCGGACTTTTGCTGTTACCCATTGTTTTGCTCATGGCCTTTTCTTCCGGTGAGGTTCGCAATATCTGTATTACCGTTGCAGCGGTTGTTGTTGTGATTTTGTTATTGTTGCGCTACGGCATGTCCTTTGTGGCCTTGAGGAAGCATCTGAATCTTAAACCTTTTCATTTTTTTATTTACCTTTGCGCCATTGAAATCATGCCTTTGCTCATTGTCTATAAAGCACTGGTAATTTATCTGGGTAAAAGCAATTTTTAAAAAACGTACAACAAGACGCATGGCTAAGAACGGAACTCGAGCTGAAATTGCAAAAACACGGAATATCTTAATTGCACAGCCAAAGCCGGAAAGCGAGAAATCCCCTTATTTTGATCTGGCCCGGCGGTTTGGTGTTGAATTAACCTTTCATCCCTTTATCATTTTAGAACCGATTCATGCCAGGGAATTCCGCAAACAAAAGATTGACATTACTTCTTATACGGCAGTAATTTTTACGAGCAGAAATGCGATTGATCATTTTTTCAGAACCTGTGAAGAAATGAAAATCGCAGTAAGCCAGGACACAAAATACTTTTGTATTTCGGAGGCCGTAGCGCTTTTCCTGCAGAAATTCATTCAATACCGTAAACGAAAGGTATTTTTTGGGGCTGATGGTACCAACAAGAGCTTGTTTGATGTATTTGCAAAGCATAAAGACAACGAACGATTCCTCTATGTTTGCAGTGAAAATCAGCAGGATAATGAGATTGAAACCTGGCTGAAGGCACACGACTGTACTTACGACCTTGCATTTATGTATCGTTCGGTAAGTAACAATATCCGCGAAATTATGGATGCGCGGGACTTTGATATGATCTGTTTCTTTACCCCAAGTGGTGTAAGAAGTTTGCTCGATAATTATCCGGGATTTGCCCAAAACGGAAAGTTGCTCGGGGCCTTCGGAAATAATACAATTAAGGCGATTGAAGATGCGGGATTAAAGGTGGAAGTGAAAGCGCCGGCTCCAAATTCTCCAAGCATGATAACCGCATTGGAACAGTTTTTTTCTAAAAAATAATTAAAGTTGCTCAGGCAACTTTTTTCTTACATATATGCCAAAAGATTTATCAATAAAAACAGTATTGATTATTGGATCAGGACCAATAGTTATCGGGCAGGCCTGTGAATTTGATTATTCAGGTTCTCAGGCAGCGAGAAGTTTGAGAGAAGAAGGAATCAAAGTAATCCTCATTAACAGCAATCCGGCCACCATTATGACCGACCCGATGATTGCCGATAAGGTTTACCTCCTTCCGTTAAATGCTGATAGCATTGAACAAATACTTTCAGAAAATCAGATCGACGCCGTTTTGCCGACGATGGGCGGACAAACAGCGCTCAACCTATGTATGGAGGTAAACGAATTGGGGATCTGGGAAAAATACAATGTCAGGTTGATTGGTGTTGACATAGCGGCAATTGAACTGGCAGAAGATCGTGAACACTTCAGGCAATTGATGATCGACATCGGCATAGCCGTAGCACCAAGCCGTATCGCCAACAGCTTTCTGGAAGGAAAAGAATTTGCACAGCAGATCGGATTCCCGCTTGTTATACGACCTTCCTTCACACTTGGAGGTTCGGGCGGAAGTTTTGTGCACAGCCGCGACGAACTCGATGAAGCCTTGCAAAGAGGATTACAGGCATCTCCCATTCGTGAGGTTTTGGTTGAAAAAGCAGTTTTAGGATGGAAGGAATTTGAGCTGGAATTATTGCGCGATAAGAACGACAACGTTGTGATCATCTGTACGGTGGAAAACCTCGATCCAATGGGCGTTCATACCGGAGACAGCATTACCGTGGCGCCTGCCATGACCTTGAGCGATTCTGCCTACCAGGATATGCGCAATAAGGCGATGCTGATGATGCGATCGCTCGGAAATTTTGCCGGAGGATGTAATGTGCAGTTTGCCTTAAATCCCGAAACCGAGGATCTGATTGCCGTTGAAATTAATCCGAGGGTAAGCCGGTCGAGTGCCCTGGCATCGAAAGCTACCGGATACCCGATCGCCAAGATTGCTGCAAAACTCGCTATCGGATATACATTGGATGAGTTGAAAAATCAGATCACTCAATCCACTTCCGCCTATTTTGAGCCTGCCCTTGACTACGTTATTGTGAAGATACCCAGATGGAATTTTGATAAGTTCAAAGGTGCCAACGATATTCTCGGACTTCAGATGAAAAGTGTAGGCGAAGTGATGGGAATTGGACGGAGTTTTAATGAGGCGATACAAAAAGCCTGTCAGAGCCTTGAAAACGAGGCCGTAGGTCTTGGATATTACGGAAAAAGCCTCATGAAAAGCGATGAACTGATCGATTACATTAAAGAACCCAGGTGGGATCGGATTTTCAGGATCAAAGACGCATTGATGCAGGGAATTTCGGTAAAAACGATTGTTCAGGCAACCGGAATCGACCGTTGGTTTTTGTACCAGATCCTCGAACTTTGCAGGATCGAAAAAGATATAGCGCAGTTCGCACTGGACACGCTTCCGGTAGAATTGCTGAAAGAAGCCAAAATGAATGGATTCAGTGATGAACAGATAGCGCGTATATTATCGGGTCATCCCACAGATGAAGAGGTTTATGAGAAAAGGAAAAGCCTTGGAATCCAACGGGTTTATAAAATGGTGGATACCTGCAGTGCAGAATTTGAAGCCAAAACGCCTTACTTCTACAGCACTTTCGAACTGGAAAATTAGATAAGCCATTTTTATGCGGATTGAATGAATGCCGGTTTATTCAATCCGCATTCTTTTATATCGATTCCGGTTCAGATCAAACGACAGATCTGCTCAAGATAATACCGGTCGGTTTCATCAAACTCATTCAACTCCCTGCTATCGGCATCTAATACGCCGATGATTTTGTCAGATTTTACAACCGGAATTACAATTTCAGACCGCGAGCCGGTGTTGCAGGCAATATGACCGGTGAATTTCTCCACATCGGGCACGATCAAGGTTTTTTCTTCCTGCCAGGCAGTTCCGCAAACGCCTTTTCCTTTTTTTATCCGGGTGCAGGCCACCGGTCCCTGAAACGGGCCCAATACCAATTCATCGTTTTTCACCAGATAAAATCCGATCCACAACCAGTTAAACTGCTCCTTGAGCGCAGCGGAAATATTTCCAAGATTGGCAATAAGATCGTCCTCGCCTTCGAGCAGCGCCCTGATTTGTGGAATGAGGGATTCGTATTGTTGCTCTTTATTTCCTTTTATGATAAGCAGATCCTCAGCCATAGTTTAAAAATTGATGATTAAAAAATCGATTCAAGCTCCTTCAGATGCCGGATGGTGAAGGTTGCCACGAGTGGAATCTCAACGCCCGGATGGTTCACAAAAACGGTATCGATGCCCGCATTCATTGCGCCGAGAATGTCTGCGTCGGGATTGTCGCCGATCATGATGCTTTCCTCTTTTTCAGCCTTTGCCGCATCCAGCGCAAATTCGAATATTTCCTTATTTGGCTTCAGACTGTTTGAAAGTTCTGAGGTAATAATCTGATCAAAATAGCGGTGAATTTTACTGCTGTTTAATTTAGCATGTTGCACCACTTCAAATCCGTTGGTAATAAGATGCAGATGGTATTGCTTATTTTTGAGGTATTCAAGAATTTCTACCGTATATGGAAAAAGCTTGGTTTTAAACGGCAGGATCTCGAGAAACTGCGCAGCCATCTGTTTCGCCAATGCTTCATCTGCAATCTTAAAATCAAGTAAGGCCAGCCACATTCTTTTCCATCTCAGAATTTCCTGCCTGATATGTCCTGCAGTGTATCTTTTCCAAAGTTTTTCATTGTGGAAACTGTAGCGGCTGAAGAACGCATCAAAATCTTCGACACCTCTTGCTTCCAGGGCGTTGGATTCATACAAATCACGAAGACATTCTTTTGCATTTGCTTCAAAATCCCAAAGCGTGTGATCCAGATCGAAGAATAAATGCCGGTATTTCATAGTTTTCGCTGATTCCGTTTTCCCTAAAGAAAATGCAAGATAGTAAAATGTAAATTTGCATCCATTTTCAAAATGTTATCATTATGATTGTAGTTATCACCGGAGGTTCAAGAGGATTGGGACGTTCGATCGCGGAAGCTTTTGCCAGAGAGGGAAATACGATTTTGCTGTGCGCCCGAAATGAAGTTGACTTGTACCATACAGTTGAATATTTACAAACGAATTATCCCACTTCTCTGATAAAAGGTCTTCCTTCAGATCTTTCAAAACGCGAAGACATTAAACAGTTTTCCGATTGGTGTTTATCAAACGGTACGCCTGATATTGTGGTGAACAATGCCGGCTCATTTATTCCGGGAAGTGTATATAATGAACCCGAAGGCGCATTGGAAGAATTGCTGCAGGCAAATTTACTGAGCGCTTATCATCTAACCAGAGCATTGTTGCCCGACATGATGAAAGCCAGACGCGGCCATATTTTTACGCTTTGCTCCATTGCATCGCTCAAAGCTTACGCCAACGGAGGTGCATACAGCATCAGCAAATTTGCACTGGCAGGATTTACAAAAAATCTTCGCGAAGAAATGAAACCGCACAACATCAAGGTAACCGGCATCTATCCCGGAGCTGCTTATACCGATTCATGGAAGGAAAGCGGTATAGAAGAGACGCGGTTTATGCAGCCTTCCGATATTGCGGAAATGGTACTTGCAGCAACAAGGCTTTCGCCCTCGGCCTGCGTGGAAGAAATTGTATTGCGGCCGCTGCCAGGCGATATTTGATTAGAAATCGGATCGAACGTGAAAAAATAAACCGCTTCCACCCAATTGATTGAAGCTGTACTCGACTTTAAAAACGACGTCATAAGATGGAATGACCACATCGAGTCCGAGAGTTTGGGTAAAAAGCATCTTATTGTTTAACAGGCTCGTTGCAGGATTTTTTGAATAAACATATCCCACATCCCCTCCGGCCTTGAGAAAAAGCCGGAACGGAATCGATACTTCCTTCTTGTACTTGGGCGGCGTTTTCAGGATAAATGAAAAGAATTCATGGCGAAAGGTTGCCCTTCCCATTGCACCTGCAACACCGTCGATCACATAATATTCGAGGCCCCGCAAATAGGCGTCTCCATATCCAAACACCTGTTGGTTGATATAAGGCTGATCGAATGGAAGTTTTAATACACCGGCAGATTGTAATAAAAGTCCAGATTTGTATTTCAGCGGGATTGCATAATTTAAATGATAATCAAACTCAGTAAGATTCATATTGCGGTTAATGCCCTTTCGGGTAATTGAAGCATCGGCAATGATTCCTCTTAACGGATAGGCATTGTAGTCCGCATCGGCATATTCAATCGTGTACGAGATCTCAGGATAGGAAAGTTTTGCAAGGCTGTCTCCAAAATAATTCGGATTTAAAGCCCTGATTGTGTCCGTCACCTTTGTGGAAGTATATCCGAGTTTTACAACATGGCGCGTCTTGATAGCCGGACGGTATAAGTAGCCTACTTCTCCTGTGATGGTCTGAATGGCAAATTGATCCTGCTTATAGAATGATTGCTTACTGAGCGAGGTGGCGTAATTCAATTCCCGCTGACGGCTGAAATTAAAGGCAACGCGATAACCACTGTTAAGGTTGCGGTTTGCATAAGGTTGTTCATATTTCAACCACACTTGTCTGCTGTATCCCGATATAAGATAGACGCTGAGTTTATCATTCCTTCCTGAAAAGTTCTTCTGGTCAAATTTGATCCCGTAATCTACCCGTGAAAAGCTCGCATTGTGTTCTACCAGCCACTGATTGAAATTCCGGTCAACAAGCTTGAAATAGGGCAAAGGAAACAGATACCAGCGTTCTTTTACATCAACATTAATAAACACGAGTTCGCCGTGCCGGCTTTCGATGTAGACATGCACCTGCGTAAATAAGGCCGTATTCATCACTCTTTCATTTGCCAATATCACTTTTTTCTGAAGATCTTCGTAGGTAAGATACTCCCCCTGTTTGAACGGTAATTCCCGTTGGATGATGAATGGCAGTGTTTTCTTATTCCCATGCAGACTGATATCGGCAATCACCACGAGTGCAGTGTCTTTTGGAGGTGTAACGATGATGGTTGGAAATGCCATTGCTGCCGAATCGGTTACATTAACAGCAGTGTCCTTTTGTGCCGTTGCAGATAGCATCAAAAAACAGCAAAACAAAACCAGTATCCGCCGGCGGCCTAAAATCATCAATGGTATCCTCTTATTCTTTCAGGTAAAAATAGGGGTTTGTAAATTTTATGTTGATTGAACTTCGTATTTTAACAGAAAAACCGATTTAAATGTTCAGATATGTCATCAGAAGGTCGTAGTTTTCTTTCAATTCATTTTTAAACAACTCTTCGCCGAAATAGTTGCGTACGTTATACTCATAACGTTGCAGGGTTGCAACAACATCTGAAACCTCGGTCTTATTTATCTTAATGGTTACCACCAGCAAGCCGGTTCCTGGTTCGATATGGCTGTTTAGCTGCGTAATGCTCGCATCATTGGTTTCCACCAGCCGGTTAATCTCTCCGGAAGAAAAATTACGGCTGTCCATTTCAAGTATTATGATGCCGCCGGGCGTATCGGCATTCAAAAATTCTGCGGCACCTTTAATCATTCCTTTTCTGGTAATGACTGATTCAAGCTCGTTCTGCTCTGAAACAACCGGCAGCAAAGAGAGTTCATATTGATTAAACAGCTTCAGTGCGAAAAAAAAATGTTGATCGTCCCGCAGGGATACCTTCAGCAGTTTTGAAGAAAGCGACCCTATGCTCGCTTCTTCATCTGCATCCAGCAGATCTTCCTTACTGATAAGGCCGAGGTATTGTTTATCGTCCACAACCGGAAGATGAAAAATATCGTAATCCTCCATCGTTATCAATGCAAATCCTGCTTTATCGGTAATAGAAAGCTGTGGTAAATTATATTCTTTTAAATCTGAAATCAGCATATTGTTTTATTGACATTTATAGAATAGTCAACAAAATCTAAGCCACCGTAGCTGCGCGGTGCTTTTGTTTACTCAGAAATTCTTCTAATATTACATTAAACTCGAGTGGCTTTTCCATCATCGGTGCATGTCCGCATTTGTCGATAAAAAACAACTCACTGTTCGGAATTAACTTATTGAATTCCTGGGCAACAAAAGGAGGGGTGATGGTGTCGTTGTTGCCCCAGATGAGTAAGGTAGGCTGGTGGATCTGGTTTAACTCCTCGCCCAGGTTATTTCTGATGGCGCTTTTGGCCAGGGAGATTATCTTGATCACCTTCATACGGTTGTTACAGATATCATATACTTCATCTACCAGTTCCTTACTCGCGGTGGCAGGATCATAAAAAGTGAGTTCCGTCTTTTTGCGGATGTAATCGTAATCACCTCTTCTCGGATAGCTGTCGCCCATTCCGCTTTCAAACAAACCCGAACTGCCCGTTAAGATCAGCGTCTTTATTCTTTCCGGATATTTAAGGATATGCAATAAGGCTATGTGACCGCCAAGTGAATTTCCGAGCAGGTGAATATTATTGTAGTCTCTGGTTTCAATAAACCTATGAAGATATTTTGCCAGTCCTCCGACACTTGTATGAAAAAGATCGAGATCAAACAAAGGAAGCAGCGGAACGATTACCCGGTGCGATTTTCGAAAATGATCGATCAATTTCTCAAAATTACTGAGGGCCCCAAATAAGCCATGTAATAAGATCAATGGTTCTCCATCCCCTTCTTCAATAAAACTAAATTTATCAATCTTTTTAACTTCGTAATTCATTTCTCGTGTTTTCTTACCTCTGTAAATTCATTCTTCTGTCGGCCAAAATCCCGGATTTTCCTGCACCGTGTACAGTTCCGGTTCTGATTGCTAAAATACCTATTTTTTATTAAACCACTTTCGTAAAACTTAACAAAACCTTCAAGCGAAACACGCATTTCAGGAAAATTGTTTAAAAGCAGTTCCCAACAAAGTTGCAAAATCCAAACCACAATAGCCGTTTTCTTTTTATTGAAGCCGTTCTGAACTGTTATTGCTTTCGAATGAATGTTAAAAAAGCCGTTGATTGGAGCCGGAAAATTGCCCATTCTTTGACTTCCCTCCGATTTTAACAAGTTTTGGATCGCCATTAAAGCCATCAATTCTAATTTTGCCCGGCAATAAAACGAGCAGAAACTCCGTTTCTAAGTTCGTTAGTCAGAATTTTTAAATCCCCAACTTAATGAAAAAGACCGTTTTAATCTGTTTAGTACTTTTCTGTTCTTTAAGTTCCATGAAACCCGCCAACTTACCGGGAAATGATAAAAAATTTCCCTCCCTTATTCCTTCCATATCAGATGAATTACCTGCTGTAACAAAATGGGTAGATTCGTTTTATGCAGCTTCCGGATTGCAGGATGCCGGCTTGAAAAAAGAAGCTTTTTACTATGCCAGTAAGGGGTATCAGTATTTATTAAGCAACGACAGGCTCGATAAAAAGATTCTTACGATCTGCGATTATAGTCAAAGCAGCAAGAACAAAAGACTGTATGTAATTGATATGGAAACGGGCGAGCTACTGTTCAACACCTATGTATCTCATGGAAAAAATTCGGGTTTAGAATATGCAACGAGCTTTTCAAATAAGCCGGAATCACACAAAAGTTCCCTCGGATTTATGATTACCGCCAACACCTATACCGGAAAGGCAGGCTACAGCCTTCGGCTCAATGGTGTTGAGGAAGACATCAATGACAATGTAAATCGTCGTGATATTGTAATGCATGGCAGTTATTATGTAAACGAAAGCCGCGCCGATGAAGGTAGCAATATGGGCAGAAGTTTTGGCTGCCCGGCAGTTCCCTATGCACTTCACAAAAAAATCATTAACACCATTAAGGAAGGAAGTTGCTTTTTTGTGTTTTCAAAAGATCAGTGGTATGCAACCACTTCAAAAATTTTAAGAGCGAGATTTATGTGGCCTTCAGCCGACTACCAATATATTGTAAATGAAAGTCCCGTGCAGCAGATGAAGATGTATCCGCAGGGTTAGCAATATTGTAAGTTTGGTTTTTTAAAGCAGGAAGCGTCCTGCTTTTTTCATTTGGACAGCAATTGTCTGCCGCTGGCAACTTTCTATTCTTTTTTTTCAAATATTTAAGCAATCTTTATCTGAAATTTGCAAATAAATCCCAGATAGCATGTCTTCATTATTGTTTGAAAAGAAGGACAACATTGGTTTTATTACCTTAAACCGTCCTAATAAGCTCAATGCGGTTAATCAGGAAATGGCAGTATCCTTATTACACGCCCTCAACGAATGTCAAAATGATAAGTCCATACGGACTGTTTATATAACCGGAAATGGAAAAGGATTTTGTGCCGGGCAGGATCTGTCTGAAGTGACAGACGAAAAATCGGTTGCCACAAAACTTCGGGAACTTTATAATCCGATGGTTTGGAAAATTCGCACGCTCGAAAAACCCATCGTAGCAGCCATTAACGGCATTGCGGCCGGAGCCGGTGCAAATCTTTCCTTTTGTTGCGATGTGGTAGTAGCTTCAACCGAAGCATTTTTTACGCAGGCATTTTCTAAAATCGGACTGGTCCCCGATACCGGCGGTACCTATATTCTGCCGCGTTTTATCGGGTGGCAAAGAGCAAGCGCACTCATGATGCTGGCCGATAATATTCCCGCCAGGGAAGCCGAAAGAATGGGAATGGTGTATAAGGTTTTCGAAGCCGATGTATTTAAAGAAGAAAGTTTGAAGATCGCCTACCGTCTCGCTTCCATGCCCACCAAAACACTTTCGTATATTAAACATGCACTTAATTTTTCTGTCAGCAATACCTTCGAACAGCAGCTTAAAATTGAAGACGTGTATCAGAAAAAAGCGTTTCAAACCCACGATTACAAAGAAGGTGTGAAAGCATTTCTTGAAAAACGTGCTCCCGATTTTATTGGCGAATAGACTACCTTGCCTTTTCAAGTATTTTAGATCAGCATGAATGAAAAGGACAAATATGCCCGTCAGGTCGTTGATCAACTCATGAGGACTGACGCATTTAGCCGCTGGATGAATCTTCAAATCCTGGAAGTAAAAGACGGATATTCTAAATTATCTTTAACGGTAAGCGCCAAAATGCTGAATGGCTTCGGTATTGTGCACGGAGGAATTATCTTCTCGCTGGCCGACAGCGCGTTTGCATTTGCCTGCAACAGCAATGGAAAACTCACGCTTGCACTTGATGCAAATATTGCATTTGCCAAACCTGCAAAAGAAGGTGAAACGATTTTTGCAACAGCAGAAATGGTAAATTCCACGAGGAAAACAGGTATTTATGTGGTGAAAGTGGTAAATGAACAGAACGAGCTCGTGGCATTTTTTAAGGGAACGAGCTATAAGACAGAAAAGGATTTGCTTTAAAATAAAATTATGGTTTATTCATTCAAAGGATTTATTCCTGTTATTCATCCGACCGCTTTTATTCATCCGCTGGCTGCCGTTACGGGAAACGTTACCATTGGAAAAAATGCGTATGTAGGACCAGGAGCGGCTCTAAGAGGCGATTGGGGAGAAATAGTGGTTGAAGACGGATGTAATATCCAGGAAAATTGCATCATTCATATGTTTCCGGGAGTGATGGTGCTTCTGAAAGAAGCGGCTCACATCGGTCATGGAGCCGTTATTCATGGCAGCACAATTGGACGAAATTGTCTTATCGGCATGAATAGTGTAATCATGGATAATGTGGTATTGGAAGATGAATGTATTGTGGGCGCACTGAGCTTTATTAAAGCCGATGAGACTTTTGGGAGAAGAAGCCTGATCGTTGGCAATCCGGCAAAAAAAATTAAGGATGTCAGCGATGAAATGATCGCCTGGAAATCGAAGGGCACGGCGCTTTATCAGGCACTTCCGTCGGAGATGCAACAGGAGTGGAAAGAATGTGAGCCACTGACGGAACCGCCATCAGAAAAGCCGCCACAGGAAAAACTCTACGAATTGTGGAGCCATTTGAAAAAGAAAATTTAATCTATGAAGCAAATAATCTATTTCCTCACCCTCCTGACCATTCTTTCATGTAAAAACACTAAAGTGATGTCATCAGATATTTCAAATGAAAATAATAATACCACTAATGCGCAATCAGAAATTGCCGGACGGCCGAAAGATTCTATCCTTCAGCAACTGAGGAAAGAAAATGATCTGGTGCTCGCATTTGAAGTGGAAACCGTTGCCTGGGGCCGCACGTCCACCTACAAGATTCTTGCTAAAAAAGGAAATGAATGGAAAGGATATACGGCCTTCGTCACACGTACGCCGCAGCGCAATAATCCCGGATTGACTTCTGTTCAGGTGAATAATCAGCAGGCAGAACAGGTTTGGGAGTTTTTCAGAAACAATAAAATCTCAACCATTCCCGGCGACAAAGGGGAAAATTTTTGCGATGACAGCTCAAAAGGCTGCAATATCAATGACGGAACCGTCTGGCATTTGCTGGTGATCACGAAAGACAGCATTTCAGCTCCTACCTATTACGAACCGCGCTTTTTTGAAAAATGTTGTCCCGGAAATCAGCAGCGAAAGCTGTTTCTTGAAGCCGTCGATAAACTTTCTGCCCTGGTCGGAGGTGCTGAAGAAGAAGAAAGTTGAACTGAAAAAAAGAAATGAGTAGAGGATTGAAACGAAGCAAACCATCGGCTTTTATTCGAAAAAACTGGCTGAATATTTTAATGGCGGGATTCATCCTGCTCATGCTCCTTAACCCGGATGCGAAAGTGTGGGTTTTACAGCAGATTGCTAAAACAGGCCTGTTCAATCCCCGAATAAAGGAGCAAAATCCTTCCGAAACGGCGAAAGCTTACGGGTTTACGAATCCGGAAGGAAAAACCATCAATCACCAGTTGAATAAAGGCAAGGTCGTTTTGATAAATTACTGGGCAAGCTGGTGCCCTCCCTGCCGGGCAGAAATGCCCTCTTTTCTGCAACTGTATCAAAAATTCAAGCAAAATCCTTCCGTTGTTTTCCTGTTTGTGAGTGAAGACGAAGACCGCCAACAGGCGATTGACTATTTGAAGAACAACAATCTTGATCTGCCTTTATATTTCCAGACTTCAGCCGGTCTCAACGAGTTAACCGCTTCAACCCTCCCTACAACCTACATCCTGAATAAGGAGGGAAAACCCGTTTTCGAGAAATCGGGTATGGGAAATTACGCATCCAAAAGCTTTATGGAACAATTAGAGAAGCTGGCCGCCGGAGAGTGAGCGATTCCTGGTTTAATGTAGAAGGTGAACAAACCGCGATGTTTGAAGCAATTTCCAAAATACAAGTCTGTTTCCGTTCGTCAAAAATGCTCATCTTTCTACGACATTCAAACCGTTCCAAATTCCTTTACGGCCTCTACAAATGCTTTGGCATGATCTACGGGAATGTTGGGTAAAATGCCGTGTCCGAGATTGGCAATATAACTTTGCTTTCCGAATCCTTCAATCATTTCCTTCACTTCCTTTCTAATCTGCGGAATGGGAGACAGCAACTTTGCAGGATCAAAATTTCCCTGTAAGGTAATCTTGTCCCCAGCAAATTGGCGCGCCGATTGGGGTCTGATGCACCAATCAACCCCTAATCCTGAAGCGCCGGTTTTCGCCATATCTGACAATGCAAACCACGAACCTTTGGAAAAAATAATCACCGGAGCATCATCTTTTACCGCTTCTACAATTTGTCGGATGTATTTCAGCGAAATCGTTTCAAAATCGTTGGGACCCAATAACCCTCCCCAGCTGTCAAATATCTGAACAGCATCTGCTCCTGCTTTTATCTGGGCTTTCAAATATGCAATGGTGGTATCGGTTATCATTTGCAGCAGTTGAGCTGCCAGGCGCGGTTGTGTGTAACAAAATGCTTTCGCTTCATCAAAAGTTTTGGAACCCTTTCCCTGAACCATATAGCATAGCAATGTCCAGGGTGATCCGGCAAATCCAATCAACGGAACCTTACCGTTCAGTTCTTTTTTTATCATTTGAATGGCCTCAAAAACATAATGCAGTTTATCCTGGACATCGGGAACCAATATCCGCTTAAGGTCTTCTTCGGTATGAATCGGCTGCGGCAGTTTCGGACCCACTGATTCAATCAATTGTACTTCCATTCCCATTGCCTGCGGCACTACGAGGATATCTGAAAATAAGATCGCTGCGTCTACGCCTACAATGTCAACCGGCTGAAGCGTGATCTCGCAGGCGAGTTCCGGCGTCTGACAACGCTCAAAAAATCCGTATTTCTCCCGGATGGCGCGATATTCCGGTAGATATCTTCCTGCCTGTCGCATCATCCAAACGGGAACTCGTTCAACTTTTTCTCCTTTCAATGCCCTTAAAAACAGATCGTTCATGTGTAATTTTTTATTTCCGCTCAACTAAATTTCCAAAGTAGGCGATGGCCGACTCAACCATGCGGGTCTTGTCTGCCACTTCGCTGGTAATGATCTTTTTATCAGTAAATTCTTTTATCGCTTCGGTAGTGGTTAAACCGATTGAGAATAGCACTGTTTCCTCCTCCGGACGGTTGACAGAAAAAAAACTCCGCACAGCCGTCGGGCTGTAAAACAATATCCCATCCGGTTTTTCATCGATCAGCACCGGCTCTTCAACCGTCTTATACACAACTATTTCCGTTAAATCTCTTCCCGCTTCTCTTAATCCGTCCGGAATAAGATCCAATCTTTGATTGCCGCAAAAAAAATAAAAGGAACCGCTGTCTGATCGCGATAGAATTTTTGGCAATAGCTGCGCGCCGTTTGGAGCAGATGCAACAATGGCTTCCTCTCCAAACTGCTCTTTCAGCTTTCGGCCGGTATTTCCTTCGATGCAAAAAATCTTCCAGTCTGCCTGTTTAACTTGTTTCGTTACGGCTTCTACAGCGTGTTGACTCGTAAAAATTGCAGTAATCTTCTCATCCGCCAATTGCCGGATCTGTAGTTGTACTTCTTCAGATTCTTCGGGAATGATCCGGATAAACGGACGCACGGTTAGCTTAACATTTGTTGATTGAAATGCTTTAACCGTTTGATCGCTCAGTGGTCCGGTTGACAATATGTTATATTTCTTTTCCGACATTTCTAATCTTTTCCGCCAGTTTTCCGGCTCCTTTATCCAAAATTTCGTTTGCAGCCAGTGTTCCCGCCTGACGGTAATCTTCCAGATCGAAAGATTGCTCAATTTCGTATTTTTCGGTTCCGTCGGGAGAAAGAATATTCCCTTTGAACTGCAACACTTCACCCTGAATGCTTGCAAAAGCAGCAATCGGAGTTGAACAACCTCCCATTAGTGCCTTCAAAAAATCCTTTTCGACCGTGGTGCAAATGTCAGTTGCCGCATCATTTAAGGCATAAAGCATTTCCCGCACGCTTTCGTCGCCTTTCCTGCAAACCACCATTATCGCGCCCTGCGCCGGCGCCGGCAGCATCCAGTCGAGTTCAATACTGTTATCGGGACGAAGGCCGATTCTTTCCAAACCGGCGGCGGCAAAGATTGCACCCGTCCAATTGCTTTGTTCCAGTTTTTTCAATCTGGTGTTCACATTTCCGCGTAAATTTTCGATCTTGTCGTTCGAATACCGGTTTAGCCACTGCGCCTTTCGCCTGATACTGCTTGTTGCAATCACAAAAGGATTGTTGGTTCGTTCCGTTAAAATCGCCTCAAATGACTCTTTCGACAAGCTTTTATCCCGTGGAACAATGATGTCTTTATTATTTGCCCGTTTTAAAACGGCGGCTTTCGTTAATCCTTTTGCCAGTTGAACAGGAACATCTTTAGCGGAATGAACGGCGAGATCGATCCGTCCGGACAACAGCGCCGCATCCAGCGTTTTGGTGAAGATGCCCTGAACGCCAATTGCATAAAGGGGTGTTGTAAGATCAATATCGCCTTCGGATTTTATTAAAACAAGCTCAGATTCAATTCCATTATCGCTTAGCAGATTTGCCACAAGCCTTGCCTGCCACATCGCAAGTTCACTTTCACGAGTGCCAATTTTTAGCATAAGATCCTTATTTATTTGTTCCGGCTGTTAATAAATTCGTTAATCGCTTCAATATAATGGCATCCGGGACGATGATGATGGCGCATTCTTACTGCCATGGTGTTGATCACCTTTTGAATGTCGGCCGAATATAATTCCTTGTCAAATCCGAAATTGGGATGAAGACTGCCAGTCGAAGTGTGCTGCAGATCCATGAGCTTTTTCTTCACTTCCTTGAAAAAAGGAACGTTTTTTCGTAAATGCAGCCATTCAATAAAATCGTCGGTATATTGTTCTATAATCTTTCTCGCTTTCGGAACCTCTGCCTGCCGCTTTTGAAGTGTAAGATCATTGAGTTTGGAGAGATCGTCCACATTTACCAATTGTACACCCGGGATTTCTTTCGCTGCGGGATCAATATTATTTGGAATCGAGAGATCTATCAAAATCCTATTTCCCTTGACATCGTTTTTTGTTACCACCGGCTTTTCAGCGTTCGTAGCCACAATTACGATATCGGCGGTGTCGAGTTCTGCGCTGAGATCAGAAAAAGCAGCGGTTTGCAACTGAAACTCGGATGCAAGAACACGGGCTTTTTCTCCATCCCGGTTGATCAGCACGATGTTTTTTGTCTGCAGGTAGTCCACAAGGTTTTTACAGGTATTGTTGCCGATCTTTCCGGTTCCGATCAGGACGATTTTTTTGCTGTGGATATCCTTCACCGTTTCCTTTAAATACTGAATGGCAGCAAACGAAACGGAAACCGTTCCCTCGCTCAGACAAGTCTGGTTTTTTATTGCCCGTGAAGCCTGGAGTACGAAATTTACGAGCCGGTCGGTCACCGTTTTTACAAAACCGCGCTCTTTTGCAAATTTTACTGCAGCTTTTATCTGTCCGATAATTTCATAATCGCCGAGAATTTGTGAATCGAGGCCTGCGGCCACTGAAAAGAGGTGATCGATGGCGTCGAGGCCTTGCTTTTTGTAGGCAATTTTTTCAAAATCCTCGATTTTTCCGGCTGTTTCGCTGCAAAGTAAACCCGTGAGCAGTTCCATCTTGTCAGCAAAGCCGTAGATTTCGGTGCGATTGCAGGTGCTTACCACAAAAAGTTCCTCCAACCCAAATTCAGAAGCACGATTGAGGATAGCCGAATACTGTTCGTTATTCACTGCAAATTCGCCCCTTATCGCTGCATCGGTCTTTTTATAATTGATCCCGGCCAAATAGAAGTTTTCAATTCCCATGCTACCTCAAAAGTTGAAAACGCAAAAGTACCTTTCGCTTTTGTCTATTCCCATGATTTACATCATTTGAATGTCATTTTATTGTCATTCTCCCATCATTTCTTCTGGTGGCACCTATCCCGATACGGATAAAACTTTTTAAAATTTTCTTAAAACTTCTTAAAAATTGTCATAAAGTATTTCAATTTAAGATTATCTTTGAAAAACATTAACATTCTTTAATTAAAGTATGGCAGAACGAAGAGAAGTTTACTTAAAGAAAATTATTAAACACCTTTATTTTTCAGGAGAGCTTCCCTCATCTGACCTCAGCGATAAGATCAGGAAGAGTTTACCGGTTACGTCGGTCTTGTTAAACCACCTGATAGAAGGCGGCTTAGTGGTGGAAAACGGGTTTGCTCCTTCGAGTGGAGGAAGAAGGCCGCTGATATTTTCCCTTAGTCCCGGTCTCGGATACATTCTTGCGATCTCTATGGATCAGATGATCACCAAAATGGCAGTCTTGGACATGCATAACCGCTATGTGTCGGAAGTGCATCAGATCTCACTGAATCTGCAGGAAAACAATAACAGCCTGCCTGAACTGATGGATGAGATTAACCGGTTTATAGATGCAACGGGCATCAGTAAGAGCCGGATTTTAGGAATCGGTATCGGCATGCCGGGATTTATTGAAGTAAAAAAAGGACTTAACCATACTTTTCTGCATAACGAGGGTAAAAGCATTTCTGATTACATCGCCCAAAATGCGGGCTTGCCGGTCTTCATCGATAACGATTCAAGTTTGATTGCTCTGGCTGAACTGCGGTTCGGTACAGCGAGGGGCAAGAAAAATGCGATGATTATCAATATTAATTGGGGAATAGGATTGGGATTGATTTTAAATGGCGAATTATTCAGAGGTCATAACGGGTTTGCCGGCGAATTTAGTCATCTTCCCCTCTTTGTAAATGGAAAGCTTTGTAATTGCGGTAAGAGGGGCTGCCTTGAAACCGAAGCTTCGATGCTGGTAGTGATAGAAAAAGCCAGAAAGGGTCTCTCCAAGGGAAGGATGTCGAAACTCCGGTTTAACTCCTACGATTCGTTGGTAGAAGAAAGCAGTGCCATCCTAAAGGCTGCGCGTGAAGGCGATCAGTTCAGTATTGAGCTGCTGTCTGAAACGGGATACCTGATTGGCAGGGGCGTAGCCATTTTAATCCACCTAATTAATCCTGAAACCATCATCCTTAGTGGAAAAGGCGCTGCAGCCGGAAAGATATGGCAGGCGCCGATCCAGCAGGCATTGAACGAACATTGTATTCCCCGGTTGTCGATGAACACGGGAATTGAAGTGTCACAAATGGGTGAGGAAGCCGGGTTGTTTGGTGCCGCAGCGCTGGTGATGGAAAATTTCGAAAAATTGAAATCCTTTAGAATTCAAAATCCGTTGGCTGAAAAACTTTGAACTGTATTTTTTCACTTTAAATAGCAAACGTTAATTATTAGAATTTTCACTTCAAAATCAACACAATGAAAACAATTACAAAACGGTTGATGCTACTGGTTTGCCTGAGCCTTACAATGGTTTTGGCCAATGCGCAGCAAAGACAGATTACCGGTACTGTAACTGATAATGTGGGTCAGCCCCTGGCGGATGTGGCCGTTACAGTTAAAGGTACCACCATCGGTGCCACCACTAAAGAGGATGGTACGTTCACCTTATCCGTGTCGGGATCAAATCCGGTACTGGTGGTTTCAGCTATCAATTTCGCGTCGCAGGAAGTGCCCGTTGGAAGCCAGACCAATGTGGCAATTGCGCTTCAGCCGGTTACCTCTGATCTGAATGAAGTGGTAGTAACCGCTTTAGGAATCAGAAGAGAAAAGAAATCTCTCGGATATTCGGTTCAGGAAATTAAAGGCGACGCGCTGGCAGAAACGAGGGAACCAAATCTTGCCAATTCTCTTACCGGAAAAGTTGCAGGATTACAGGTGGTTCGCTCAAGCAACGGTCCGGCCGGATCTTCCAAAATCGTTTTGAGAGGTTACAACTCTCTTACCGGAAGCAATCAGCCGCTCATTGTGGTTGACGGAACGCCGATCGCGAATTTTACCGGTTCGGGCAACAACGATTACTGGAATCCTTCCCTCGACATGGGTAATGGTCTTTCTGACATCAACGCGGAAGATATTGCCAGCGTTTCGGTATTGAAAGGACCGGTCGCCGCCGCCCTTTACGGATCAAGAGGCGGTAATGGTGTAATTTTAATTACCACCAAAACCGGAAGAAAAACCACCGGACTCGGTTTGACCATTTCTTCTACTATGGGAATTGAAAGCATCTTCGCAAAACCTGAAATGCAAAACAGTTTTGGTCAGGGCTCAAACGGTATTTATGATAACCGTTCTAACC
>JAFAEW010000102.1 GCA_023423835.1 Bacteroidota bacterium
GGCTTAGATGGATACGGATACGTGTTGTTCATAAACTCATTCTGCTGGGGCATATTCTTCACCGACCTTTTTGAAGAATCCAAAACCCAACTATAGCTCGCATCATTTTTTTGTCCGAATGATGCAGTTGCAATTAGTCCCGCCAGGGCTAAGAGTGTAATTTGCTTTCTGCTTGCCATAGGTAAAATTAATTTTGTTTGTAATTGTTTCCCTTTCAATTTTTTAACAAATGTAAATAAATGTAATTAAATACCAAATTTTTGTAATTTATTTTGTTATTTCTATACAAGACAAATGCCAAACATAAAAAGTTGCATGAGAAAAAAATAATATTTGCGCCTATCTTGCACCCTACAAGCTGAAATGGAAAAAGATACTCCTATTATAAATAAGGAAATGGCGGCCTTTGAAAACTATTTTAAAGAGGCTGTTAAAAGCCGGGTTCCGCTGTTGGATCGTATCATGCGCTATATTGTAAACCGTAAAGGGAAACAGATGCGTCCGCGGTTTGTTTTACTATCGGCAAAACTCGGCGGAGACATCAATGATGCGACCTTCCGGGCAGCGGCGCTTGTAGAATTATTACACACCGCCACGCTTGTACACGACGATGTAGTTGACGACACCTCGGAACGGAGGGGGTTTTTCTCTGTAAACGCATTATGGAAGAATAAAATCGCTGTTCTTGTCGGAGATTACCTGCTGTCCAAGGGACTGTTGCTATCGCTCAACAACAACGATTTCACGATCTTGAAAATCCTGGCCGAAGCGGTTCAGCAGATGAGCGAGGGAGAACTGCTGCAAATAGAAAAAACACGCAATTTAAACTTAAGTGAGGCCATATATTATGAAATCATCAAAGGGAAAACCGCTTCTTTGCTCGCTTCCGCCTGTGCAGCCGGAGCAGCTACCACTTTTGAAGATCCGGGGGCAGTTGATAAACTGAGAATGTTTGGCGAAAAGACCGGTATGGCATTCCAAATCAAGGACGATCTCTTTGATTATGGCAACGAAAACGTGGGCAAACCAACCGGAAACGACCTGAAAGAAAAAAAAATAACCCTTCCGCTCATCTATACCCTCAACCAATCGGATAAACAGCTTCGAAGAAAACTGATTTATATCGTAAAAAATGAAAACACTAAGAAGGAAAAAATTAAATTTGTCATCGACACTGTAAAAGAAAAAGGCGGGATCGACTACGCCTATCAAAAAATGTATCAGTTCAGAGATGAAGCATTGGCCATTTTGGATGAATTTGAAGCCGGACCGGTAAAAGACAATCTCGAGCAATTGGTTCGCTTTACCACCGATCGGAAATTTTGATGAAAAAAAAGTGGAATATCATACCAACCCCTGAAAAAACGGCGCTTAAGCTGAAAGAATGCCTCGGCATTCATCCTTCCCTGTGTGGAATTTTAGCACAAAGAGGAGTTGATTCTTTTGAATCTGCCAAATCCTACTTTCGTCCTACCCTTGAATTACTGCACAATCCATTTAAAATGTGCGGAATGGAACGGGCCGTCACGCGGCTGGAGAAGGCAATCTCATCGGACGAAAAAATTTTATTACTGGGTGATTATGATGTAGATGGCACCACCTCCGTTGCAATGTTTTATTCCTTTTTAAAAAATATCCATAAAAATCTCCGGTTTTATATCCCTAACCGGTATAAGGAAGGCTATGGTGTTTCAAAAAAAGCAATCGATTTTGCACACCAAAACGGATTTTCGCTCATTATTACCTTAGACTGTGGCATAAAATCAACAGATCTCATCACCTATGCGGCTGAAATCGGGATCGATTTTATTGTTTGCGACCATCACACTCCGGGCGAAACGCTGCCGGCGGCAAAAGCCATTCTCAATCCAAAGCAAAAAGATTGTGCATATCCCTTTAAGGAACTTTGCGGATGTGGGGTAGCGTTCAAGTTTATACAGGCGATCTGCCTGCGGTGGCAGCTTGACGAAAACCTGGCGCTGAAGTATCTCGACCTGGTGGCGCTTGCAACGGTGGCGGATATTGTTTCGCTCACCGGTGAAAATCGGGTTTTGGCGCATATGGGTTTGTGCAGGATCAGGGAAAAACCGTGTCACGGAATTAAAGCATTGCTTGATTTGAGTGAATCGGGATCAACCATTGATACCTATTGCCTCGCTTTTTTGCTGGCCCCGAGAATAAATGCTGCCGGAAGAATGGACGAAGGATATAAGGCGGTGGAGCTTTTTATTGCTCAAAGCTATGCGGAGGCGCTTCCTTTTGCGCGTGCCCTTCACCAGTACAACCTCGAAAGAAAAGACATTGATTCGGCTACTACCCGGCAAGCGCTCGAAATCATCAGCCAGGATAAGGAACTGATCGGCCGGAAAACAACCGTCGTCTTCCGCGAAAACTGGCATAAAGGCGTAGTTGGAATAGTCGCTTCACGCCTGATGGAAACCTATTACCGCCCCACCGTTGTGCTTACGAGAAGCGAAGGAATTATTGCGGGAAGCGCCAGAAGTGTGGAAGGGTTTGACTTATACAATGCCCTTGATGCCTGCAAAGACCACTTGTTGGGTTATGGAGGACATTTTGCCGCTGCCGGAATGACCATGAATGAGGAACAGCTTTCCAATTTTATAAGGAAATTTGAAGAAACAGTTGCCTCAACGATTCAACCTCATATGCTGATTCCACAAATAAACATTGATGCGGAGATAAGATTTTCTGATATTTCATTCAGGTTTCTGAAGATTATTGAACAGATGGAGCCCTTTGGGCCGGATAACCTTCCACCAACTTTCCTGACGAAAGGTGTTAAAGAAACCGGCTATTCGAAAATTGTGAAGGAAAAGCACATTCGCCTTGTGTTCCAACAGGATGGCTACTCCTTTGGCGGAATCGCATTTAATATGGCCGAAAAGTTTGAATTGTTGCAAAACCGTTCTGAATTCAATATTGTGTATCATTTGCAAATCAATGAATTCAATAACGTCAAATCTATTCAATTGCGAATACTCGATTTTGAATGAACTACAGTCCAAACAAGCGGTTAACGATCCTGTAAATTTCCACCAGCAAAATGAGCCCTGCGAAAACTCCGAAAATCAGCCCGGTAAGCTTAATGTAGGGAAACAATCCTGAAATGTAAAACTCCGAGGGTTCCCACGGGAGGTAATAAACAGCGAGTGATTTTCCAACTTCATATTTCTTATATCGTTCTTTTTTCGATTGCGCTGTAATGATCTCGCCAGATTTGGTGCTGTACTGCAATACAGGATAATAGCGGATAGCACCGGCCGAATCCTTAATCGTCTTATAATTGATTATAGTAGCAGTGGTAAGTTCGCCCTTGATACGGGTCCTCCTCCTGTCTAACAACTTTAAGATGATCTTGTACACAAAATAGTAAGTGAGAAAAAAGAAAAGTCCGATGAAAACAATTAGTTTGAAGATTAAAAAAGAAACCATAAATAAGGCTTTTAATAATTTTTTGAATTTAGCAATTTTTTCCGACAAGATGTCCTCCGGGACGGGAATTTTCCTTGTTGCCAACTCATCTCTCAATGCAAAGTTAAATTACCGGCAAATACCGTTCAGTATTAAATAAACAGGCAATGAAACAGTCTTACCAATAAATTCCGGATGGAACGACTTTTGATTTTATTGCTAAAAACATTCATTATGAAAAAAACACTTTTTATTGCAGTTTTCGCCCTCTTAACTTCGGGAATTGTTAGCGCGCAAAAAGTTGGCGTGGTGGCATCAAACAAACCGGGTTGGCACAAAATAGGAGAAACAACGGTTGATTTCAGGTCCGATAAAGATGTTATTTACGTGGTGGGAGCCGACAAGTTCAAATCTCTTTTCATCAAAGTAACCGACGCACCTTTACGAATGGAAGATGCAGAAGTTTATTTCGATAATGACAACAAACAGGATGTAGCGGTGAATATGAACTTTAAAGCGGGCACCAAAAGCCGGATCGTTGATTTAAACGGAGGTGAAAGAAGCCTGAAAAAAGTGGTATTTCACTACCAGACGGTTCCAAACTTTAAGGTTGATAAAGCGCATGTGGAACTTTGGGGGTTGAAATAATATCAGACAGATAAAGGAGAGAAAGAGGCTGTCTCAAAAGGGCAGTCTCTTTTTTTATTTCCACATGGTGTGAATAACGATGTTTTTAATAATTGGCAGTACAGTTCTTGCTGCTAGAATGTATGGCTTCAAAAAACATTCCTTTTAA
>JAFAEW010000134.1 GCA_023423835.1 Bacteroidota bacterium
CTGTTATTTATTATTCCGCCTGTTATTGCTCAGAAAGCCAATGTTTCCGATTCGGGCTATTCGGTTGAAGTGCAGATTTTGCCGTTTAAAAATTCTAAAATGTATCTGGGAAGTTATTACGGTAAGAACAAGGTTTTGATAGACTCAACGCAGCTTGACGAACAGGCGAAAGGTTTATTCCGGGGAGATAAAAAGCTGCCGGAAGGCATTTACTTTTTTGTAACGCCGTCGCATTCGCTTTTGCTTGAAATATTGATGGATAAGGGTCAGCATTTTTCGGTTTTTGCGGACAGCGCACATCCTGAAAAAATTGCGGTTACCGGTTCTGCCGACAATGCCATTTTCGCTGACTATTCCAAATTTCTCGCATCCATTACGCCGAAGATAATTGAATGGAAGAAAAAGGCAGAAGCTGCAACAAGTGCGGCAGAAAAAAAAGAAGCCGAATCGAAGATGAAGGAGTTTAATGAGCAAATGAATGCTTACCGCGAGGGAATTGTGGAGAAACAGCCTGAAAGTATGATGGCCGGATTTTTTAATGCGGTGAAAATTCCGGAGATCAGGGAAATGCCACGCCTTGCCGATGGCAGGATCGATTCCGTAGCCGCGTGGAATTACATGAAAGAGCATTTTTGGGATGAGGTCGATTTTTCAAATAACAGCCTGATCCGCACGCCTTTCTTCGATCCGAAATTGGATGATTATTTCAAATATTATGTTTCTCCCGATCCTGATTCTGTCATCAGGGAAGTGAATTACCTGCTGCTTGCTTCCCGTGCGGGAAAAGATATTCATCAATATTTGTTGGGAAAATTTACCGATAAATACATCAATCCCGAGATCATGGGACAGGATAAGGTGTTTCTGTTTTTGTTTAATAATTATTTTTCAAAAGGAGATACTGCCTGGCTGAATGAAAAGCAGAAAAAGTACATATTCGACCGGGCCTACAGCATCATGGCCAACCAGATAAATGAACCCGCTCCCCAATTGGTGCTGAAAGATACTTCCGGAAAAAATGTTTCGCTTTACGACATTAAATCAAATTACACTTTTCTGGTTTTTTGGGATCCCACCTGTGGGCATTGCAAGACCGAAATTCCTTTGATTGATTCAATCTATCGTGCAAAGTGGAAAAAAGAAGGTGTTGAAATAATTGGTGTTAATACAAATGATAATACTTTTGAAGAGTGGAAGGGATTTATCAACCAACATCATCTGACAGGATGGACTCACCTTTGGCAACCTAAAAAGGAAAAGGAGGCGGATGAACTGGCCCAAAGACCGAATTTCAGACAACTCTATGATGTGGTGCAAACACCCACAATGTATCTGCTCGACAAGGATAAGCGCATCCTTGCAAAAAAACTGAGTATTGAGCAATACGATGCCCTGATCGATGTAAAAAAGTAAACTGAAATTAATAAATTATGTTTCAAAAACGGGTCAGCCTGATTTTGGCGATAGCCTTAAGCGTGAATCTGCTACAGGCACAAACGCTGTTCACCTACGGAAATAATACAGTTTCAAAGAAGGAGTTTTTAGCCGCTTTCAATAAGAATCCGGATACCTCCGGCGATAAAAATGAAAAGCTGAGGCAGTATCTCGACCTGTATATCAACTTCAAGCTCAAAACACAGGCGGCCCGCGATGAGAAACTCGATCAAAAACCCGAGTTTAAATCGGAGGTCACTGAATTTAAGAATCAACTGATAGACAATTATATCAATCAGCAGGCAAATATCAGCGAACTAATTCAGGAGGCTTTCAACCGCAGTCAAAAGGATCTGCGGATCTCACAGGTGTTTGTTGAATTTAAAGGTAATGATACCGCCGCATCTTATAAGTCGATTCATGAAGCTTTTGACAAATTGAAAAACGGAGCTGATTTTGGCGAAGTGTCAACTGCATATTCAACAGATCCGGCTTTAGCTGCGACAAAAGGCGATATCGGATACATAACGGTTTTCACCCTTCCTTATCCAATAGAAAATATCGTGTATCAGCTGCAACCGGGTAGTTATTCTGAGATCTACAAAAGTGCGATTGGCTATCATATTTTTAAAACGGTGGCCGAACGACCGGCCCTGGGAATAAGAAAAGTACAGCAGATATTGTTTACCGTTCCGGCTTCGTTTTCTGAAGCCGAAAAACAGAAGGTCGCAAGTCTCGCGGATTCCGTTTATGACCGTTTAATGAAAGGCGATTCTTTTGATAAGATGGTTGCCTATTTCGGCGTTCCCACTTCCAATTACGGGGGAGATCAGAACGTATTAGAGGTTTCCGTAGGACAATACGAACCCGATTTTGAACAACAGGTGTTTACCCTGCAGAATAAAGGCGATATCAGCAAGCCGTTTCTGACCGGTTACGGCTACAACATTCTCAAACTGATAGAAAAGATTCCGGTTGTTACCGACCCCGGAGACGTTGTTAACCGGGCGAAACTTCAAACCTCGGTTCAGGAAGACGGCCGGTTGAGCCGGGCCAAGGACCAACTGCTGAAAAAGTGGATGGAAGAAGGCGGATTTAAACCGGGAAAGTTTAGCTCAAACGATCTGTTTCATTATACCGATTCTACTTTCAAAGCCGGGAAGCAAATTGCAGAACTGAACGGCATGACGCCCGAATCGGTTTTATTTTCGTTTAAGAGTCAGAATTTTACGGTGAAGGACTGGTTTACCTTCTTTACTACTTCCAGACAACAGGGAGCAAGCTTTCTTAACGGAACTTTCGGAGACCTGTATAATGAATTCAAGAAGGATGCTGCAAGGCAATATTTCCGGGGTCATATTGAAGAATTTTATCCGCCCATAGCCGAGCAGGTCGTGGAATTTAAAGAAGCAAATCTTCTTTTTTCAGTAATGGATAAACATGTGTGGGGAAAGGCCGCATCCGATTCCACCGGTCTGAAGAAATATTATGCGCAAAACAAGTCTAAATACAAATGGCAACCCGGCCTTTCTGTATTAATGGTTTCCGCTTCCACGCCCGATATTCTCGACAGCATTGGTAAGGCAGTGAAAAACGACCCTTCCCGTTGGCGGGAGATTATTGCCGGCTACAATCAATTGGTAATGGCCGACAGCAGCCATCTCGAAGATGGTCAGATTCCTTACCCGAAGGAGGTTAAAAAGGAGAAAGGCTTCCTGTCAGAAGTTATCGGAAACAAAGACCAGGACGGCTATTCAGTCGTTTATGTATTTGAGGTATATCCGGAACCTTCGGTGAGAAGTTTTGAAGATGCAAGAGGAATGGTAATCAATGATTATCAACAGGTTTTGGAACAGAAATGGATCGAGCAGCTCAGAAAGAAATATCCTGTTAAAGTAAACGAACCGGAGGTAAAATCGATGCTTTGATTCAGATAGGTTAACCCGACCGTTTTTCAATAAAAGGAAGCTTCCAGATGCCCGTTGTTTTTCAGGTTATGAAAAGTAACGGGCATATTTATTCAATTTCTTTGTTCTTCCTTCTTCCTTGAAAAGCGAAGGGAGCAGTGTGTGAAAATGTGCACATTCTGGGCGGGAATTTCCTCAATCTTCAGAACGGATTTTTTCTGCAGCGGCTATTTAGCTGGCAACAGAATTGAACGTTTTTGTATTATAAAACGAATAAAAATTAACTTATGAAACATCTAGCAATTGTAGCCACAGCCGCCCTTACAGCTTTAGTATTAAGCTGTAATTCACCAAGTACATCACCAACTGAAACCTATCCGACAAATTCGAGTCCTTCAACGGAAATGAACAGCGATAGTACAAATATGAACAACAATAACAATAGCATGGATAGTTCGATGAATAATATGAATGATACCAACCGCGATACGCTGATGAATAATAACCCGATGAACAGAGATTCGATGTAGAATAAGGATGAATGGTTTTATTGTTGATTTGATAATGCAAGAGTTGTTTTCGAAAACGGCTTTTGCATTTATAAAATGAAATAAAGGAGATAAAAATGGAAAATTTAGAAGGAAAAAAAGTAGCAATTATCACCGCAAACGGGTTTGAAGAAGTGGAGTTGACAAGTCCTAAAAAGGCACTGGAAGATGCAGGAGCGATGGTCGACATCATTTCTGCCGAGCCGAAAGTTGTAAAAGCCTGGGATCATGATCATTGGTCAAAAGAATATCCTGTCAACAAACAATTAGCACAGGTAAACGTGGATGATTATGATGCTTTGATGATTCCCGGAGGTGTAATGAATCCCGACAAGATGCGGGTGAATGAACAATATGTTAATCTCGCCCGTGCGTTTATGGAATCCGGAAAACCGGTGGCGGCCATCTGTCATGGTCCGCAATTGCTCATTGAAACCGGATTGCTCCAGGGAAGGGAAATGACTTCCGCCCCGAATATCAAAACCGATATTCAAAATGCCGGTGCAAACTGGAAGGATCTCCCTGTTGTTACCGATAACGGGTTTGTTACCAGTCGCGGTCCCAAAGACCTGCCGCAATTCAACAAGAAAATGATAGAAGAAATACGAGAAGGGAGGCATGTGCCGCTTCAGGCATAAGTGAGAAAGAAAAACCCCGTTTAGCATCACGGGGCTTTTTTCATCCAAGGTATTTCGCCACTACGGGCATTCTTCTTCCGGGACCAAATGCCTTGGGACTAATTCTGATGATAGGGCAAAACTGGTGTCGTTTGTATTCATTCTGATTTACCCTTCTGATTGTTTTGACAACGAGATCCGATTGAAATCCCATCGCTTTTATAGCTTCCGGGCTTTGCCTTCTTTCAATATACTGATACAATAATTTATCTAAAACGCCGTAGTCGGGCAGGCTGTCCGTGTCTTTCTGGTTGGGTCGTAATTCAGCACTCGGCGCTTTTGTAATGATGTGTTTGGGAATAATTTCACGCTTCCTGTTAATATATGCCGCGAGTGCATAAACCTGTGTTTTATAACAATCACCCAATATACTGATTCCGCCGGCCATATCGCCATAAAGCGTTCCGTATCCCGTAGCAAGCTCGCTTTTATTGGAGGTGTTTAGCAGAATGTACCCAAACTTATTCGCAACTGCCATAAGGAGACTTCCTCTTGTTCTGGCCTGCAGGTTTTCTTCTGCAACGGAAAAAGGCATTTCTTTAAAAACCGGTTGCAACGCAGTTAGGTAAGTATCAAAAATGCCTTTAATCGGGACGGTAGTATAAGGATTACCAAGGTTTTCACTTAATACAACTGCATCATCTACCGAATGTCCGGTTGAAAATTCGGACGGCATAAGCAGTGCATGTACATTTTCCTTTCCAAGCGCCGCACAGGCAAGCGCAATGGTAACGGCGCTGTCTAATCCACCGGAAGAACCAACGATAGCGGATGAAAAGCGCATTTTTTCAAAATAATCTTTGATACCAAGTACGAGGGCATCATAAACCTGTTCGATATTCAAATCTGCAATGAAAGTTTCCGGATCTAACTCCCGGTCTGGAATCTCAAAATGATTTCGTTCTATTTCTCCTTCAAATTTTCCGTCATTCTGTAAAACCACTGATTCTATCGATTCCTTAAATAACGGAAGCGATTTAGCCATATTTCCATCCTTATCGAAAACAAGCGATCCGCCATCAAAAACTGTTGTAGTCTGGCTTCCGGTGCAATTACAATAGATCACAGGAAGCTTGTATTTTTTCACGTTCCATTTGATGATGGCTTTTCGATCCTCGTCGTGCGTATAGTCAAACGGCGATGCGCTGATATTGATGATAATATCCGGATCCTGCTTGATAAGATGATCCATCGGGCAGCTTACATAAAGCGGATTGTCTCCCACATTCCAGATGTCTTCGCAAACCGTTATCGCGAGTCGTTTGCCTTTAAATTCAACAACCTTCCAATCGGTTGCCGGTTCGAAATACCGGTATTCATCAAAAATATCATAAGTAGGCAAAAGCGTTTTGTGAATCTCTGCTTTCACCTCGTTCCGATAAAATAAAAACGCGGAATTAAACAGATCTTTTCCTTCTTTAACCGGATTTTTTGCGGGAGCGCCTACGATTACGCCAATGGTGTCCGCATGGCGTTTTATTTCATCCAGCGTTTTATAAGATTCTTCAATAAAGTCATCAAATTCGAGAAAGTCATGCGGAGCATATCCACAAACCGACAGCTCGCTGAAGACGATCAGGTCTGCACTATCCTTTTTTGCCTGATCTATCGCTTCAATAATCTTTCGAGAGTTATAATTGAAATCACCGATAATATAGTTTTGCTGTGCCAATACGATCTTCATGATACAATGATTTTATGGAAGAAGTAAAGCAAATGTAAATCCAAACTAATAGTTATCCATTAGTGATACATTTGCACCATGAAAAGTTTGAAACGGATTGTTTTGTTGTTTATATTTTCGGGCATTCTTACAATTTCAAATTCACAACGCTTAAACAAAGACGCATTTCCTCAAAACTATTTTAGAAATCCGCTTGATATTCCGCTGCAGCTTGTAGCAAATTTCGGCGCATTGCGTTCAAACCATTTTCACATGGGATTGGATATTCGTACGCAGCAAAGGGAAAATCTTCCCGTTTACGCGGCTGCTGAAGGATATGTGAGTAGAATAAAAATCGAGAAATACGGATTCGGCAATGCCATTTACATTTCACATCCTAACGGATATACTACCTTATATGCGCATCTAAACGCGTTTTATCCTGCACTTGCTAAATATGTAAGGGAAAAGCAGTACCGCGAGCAGTCCTGGGAACAGGATTTTGAATTGCAACCCGATCTGTTTCCGGTGAAGAAAGGAACCTTCATCGCTTATAGCGGAAACACAGGTGGGTCTGCCGGTCCGCACGTGCATTTTGAAATAAGAAACACGCAAACCGGCAGCAATCTGAATCCGCTTTTATTTGGATTTGGTGTTACCGATACAAGGCCTCCTGTAATTTCAAAGTTGTATTGGTACGACCGAAGGTACAGCACCTATTTATTGCCCGGTAATCACGTTCCTATTGCTTACTCAAACGGGAAATATGCATCTGTTGACAAAGTGATAAAAGTGAATTCACCTTTGATAAGTTTCGGCATTCAATCCGATGATGTTTCCAGTTCTTCTCCTTTTCATTGGGGCATTTATTCGGCCGAAATAAAACTGGATGGAAAACCAATCAACAGTTTTCAACTGAATGAAATTTCCTATGATGAAACGCGTTTTTTAAACGCTTGTATCGATTATTCAAAGTACCTGAAGGATAAATTTTTTGTTTCTCATCTATCTTATTTGCCTGGAAATGGTCTTCCCGTTTTTTCACCGACAGACGGAAATGGCGTAGTGATTCTGACCGACAGCCTTCCGCACGATATCGAAATTACCGTGAAAGATTTTACGGGCAATGCCACCATCCTCTCGACAAAAGTGCAATTGGGAAGCGCCCTTTCCCATTACGATTATCCCGCAGATGCAAAGCCTTGTATGCCCAATTATCCATGCCGGGTAGAGAGTGAAAATGTAACCGGTAACTTCAGTAAAAATGCATTCTATGATGGCGTGCCTTTCATCATTAAAGAATCAGAAAACAGCGGTGCCAATGCTGCTTCAAAACGCATCAGCTTCAGTAATTATACCATTCCGGTTCATGATTATTACGATGTTCAGGTAAAAACCACGCTTCCTGCCAATAATCCCCTGAGAGAAAAGGTGGTAATGGAATTAACGAGCGGCAGCAGCAAAATCGTTGAAAAAGGAAAATGGAATGGCGACTGGCTCTCTGCCCGGTTTAACCGGCTGGGAAATTTGCAACTCGTGATCGATACCGTTCCTCCTGTAATCTATCCTTCAGGATGGAAACCGGGATCTCTCGTTTCCGGAAGTCACCTGACCTTCAAAGGTTCTGATAATATGGGCGAAATCGCTTCGTTCACGGCCGAACTGGATGGAAACTGGTTGCTGTTTGCCAAGAACCGGGACAGATTTATTTACACATTTGATGAACATTGCGCAAAAGGAAAGCATGAGCTGAAAGTAACAGCTACCGACATCGCCGGAAATGTGAAGGAAGCGACCTATTATTTTACCCGATAATTTTAAGATGATGGAATTAATGGAAGGACAAAAAGCGCCGGCATTCAAAGCCAAAGATCAGGATGGAAAGGATATTTCATTAGCCGATTTTAAAGGAAAGAAACTAGCCATCTACTTCTATCCGAAAGACATGACGCCCACCTGTACGGTGCAGGCCTGTAATCTGCGTGATAATTTTTCATTGCTGAAAGAACATGGCATTGAAATAATCGGCATTAGTCCGGACGATGAAAAAAGTCATAAAAAGTTTGAGTCAAGACACGACCTTCCGTTTCGTCTGGTTGCCGATCCCTCGCATAAAATTCTTGAAAAATATGGTGTTTGGGTCGAAAAGAAATTGTTTGGTCACAAATATATGGGCGTTAGAAGAACCACTTTTCTGATTGATGAAAAAGGGAAGATCGTGAAGGTCATCGGCAAGCCGAAATCAGGTGATCATGCGAAACAGATCATTCGCGAATGGAAAAAATTACAAACTGGTGCAGACCCGGTCTAGATCAGGGAAATATCGAAATTAACCAGTTGCACGAATTGGCGGATTCTGTTTTCTATGTCTTTTTTGGAAATTTCCTTCAATCGCAGCACGCCAAATTTTTCAACACAGAAGCTTGCCATTGCCGATCCGACAATAATGGCCGTCTTCATATTTTCAAACGAAATATCCTTTGTCTTCGCCAGGAATCCGATAAATCCTCCTGCAAACGTATCGCCGGCGCCGGTGGGATCAAAAACTTCCTCAAGTGGTAAGGCCGGCGCGAAGAAAACCTGGTTTTTGTGAAACAGCAAGGCTCCGTGCTCTCCCTTCTTAATGATCAGATATTGGGGGCCCATCTGCAGTATTTTTTTTGCCGCTTTTACCAGCGAATATTCTCCGGTTAGTTGCCGCGCTTCACTGTCATTTACCAATAAAACATCGGTCATGGTAATGGCGGTTTTCAGGTCAGGCAGTGCCACCTCCATCCAAAAATTCATGGTATCCAAAACGATCAGTTTCGGCCGTGTTGCCATTTGTTTGATCACACTTTGCTGAACGGAAGGAACGAGGTTTCCCAACATCAGGAATTCTGAGTTTCTGAACTGTTGGGGAATAACGGGATTAAAATCTGCCAGAACATTCAGATCGGTTACAAGGGTGTCGCGGGTATTCATATCCATATGGTACCTCCCGCTCCAGAAAAATGATTTTTTATCGGGAATCATCTCTACGCCATCCAGTTGCACACCTCTTGCCTCCAGTTCATCGAGTTCGGTCCGGGGAAAATCATATCCTACGATTGAAACCTGTTGTACCGGTTGCACAAAGTTGCTGGCAGCATAAGCCGCATAGCTTGCCGATCCGCCAATCGTTTTATCTGATTTGCCAAAAGGCGTTTCAATATCGTCGAAAGCCATTGTTCCTACTACCAATACCGACATAATGATGATTTTAAAAAGCGGCGCAAACCTATTACATTTAAGGCTAAAGCGAGCCGATTTTAAATTTTTTATTCTTTCCTTAAAAAAGCCGGTTTTTTGTAGCCGTAAATTCAGAAGTAATGGCAGACCTCTACTTGGTAAATTTTCTCATCCTTTTAGCTGGATTTTTTTCGTATCAACTGAAGTTGCTTACCGGCTTTGCGGCTTTTTGGGGAACGGTTATCGCCTTGCTGCTTTTTTATTGTTTTGGTTATACCGGTCTTTGTCTGATGTCGGCTTTCTTCATTTTTGGCAATGCGGTTACCTCTTTCAGCCTGTGGAAATCTAAACGAAGAAAGACGGTTTACAGGGAAAAAAGGACGGCTTCGCAGGTATTGGCGAATGGCGGTCTTGCCGGAATTATCAGCATCACTTATCTCATTACACATGAACAAACGATGCTTTTGCCCCTGATGATAGCAGCGGTTTTTGCATCCACTACCTCAGATACATTTTCCTCAGAACTTGGAATTATTTATGGAAAAAACAGTTACAACCTCCTGACTTTTAAAAAGGAATGGCCGGGCGCCGATGGCCTTGTAAGTTTGGAAGGATCTTTATGCGGCGTCATCGGTGCTGCGCTGATTGCTGTAATTTTTTGTGCAATGAATGGATGGAATAGCTGGTTTTGGTGGATTTTTATTTCAGGTGTCGGCGGTAATCTTGCCGATTCTGTTCTCGGACTCCTGTTTCAGCGGAAAGGCATTATGAGCAATGATGGCGTGAATTTTTTTAATACGGTCATTGCCGCATTAATCCTGATTTTCTTTTGGGCGGTTGCCGGACCGGGTTAAATAGAAGAAAGATTTTTCTGCCGCGGCAAAATATCCTAGTCCCAATTCTGCAATTGTGCGGCAACGGAATGAGCAAAATCAGACAAGGAAGGATCTCTTGCTCCCATCAGCAGTAAAACGCAATTCTCCTGCAAATGCGGTTTTATTGCATCAAAAAGATCGTTTCTGTTTTCAACGAAATAGGCGTTCTTCCCTTTTTCCCTGATTCCGGCAATCAGATCATTGGCGGAAATGTTTTTTGTGGTGGTTCCGCCGGCATAAAATATTTCGCTCATCCAGATTTCATCCTGCGGCCGCAATGCATTGGCAATCTCTTCAATAAATTCCTGTTCGAGGAACTTTGTTGGAACGTAGCCGTGCGGTTGAAACCATGCAATAACTTTTGATCCCAAAGGCTGACAAGCTTTTATTGACACTGCACATTTCACGGGATTATGCGCGTAGTCATCGATCAGTAAAACACCGTTTTTCTCTGCAAGCAGTTGGTGCCTGCGGTAAATTCCTTCATAGCTTTTCAGCGCTTCAGAACAGGTTTGCAGATCAATTCCTATCTGATGGGCAACCGCCACGGCTGCCACCGCATTTTCCATATTGTGTTTTCCCACCAGATTCAATTCAAACGGAACACCATTTATTGCGAATGAAATTTTTAATCCGTTTTGTGAAAAGCCGGAAGCCCTATAGCCAGGGTTTTCCTCGCCTTCCTCTGTTGAGAAATCATGGGCTGCATTTTGTGAAAGCGAGGCAGCGAGAGGATGTAAACGGTTTACAACAAACTTTTCCCTGGTATTTTGTTTGAAAGTTGTAAAGATCGACACGAGGTCATCTACGGTCTTATGATCTTTATCGATGTTGAGCAGCAGGCCGATTTCAGGGTGGTATTGCACAATCGAGCCGTCGCTTTCATCGGCTTCAATTACGAGCCATTCGCCCGTCCCGTATTTTGCGTTTCCGATTTTATTTTGCTCAATCAGTTTTATGAGTCCCGCCCCGCTGATAATTCCAGGATTAAGTCCTGCAAACTCAAGAATATCGAAGATCATGGCGGCGGTTGTACTTTTTCCCGAAGTGCCACCCACTGCGATGGTCTTTTTTGAATCCGCAATCAGCGAAAGCATTTCTGATCTTTTTAAAATCGGAATTCCAAGGCTTTTCGCTTTCTGAACTTCGGGCACTGAATCTTCAATGGCGGTTGAAACGATAACGAGTTGCGTTTCCGCCGTTATTCCTTCGCCATTTTGGATAAAACATTTTATGCCTTCGGCTTCGAGTTTTTCTTTTGTTTCGTTGTATAAACCCGGTTTAAAATAGCGGTCGCTTCCATACACTTTTTTGCCTGATGCTGCCAGCCATTGTGCCAAAGCGCTCATGCCCGTTCCGGCTATTCCGATAAAGAAAATATTATCTGTTTCGTTCAGAGAGATCATTCGATAAATTTTTTCAGGCCCCAAGATCTGTAAATAAACTTCCCATATACGGGTTTTGCGGATGATTTTTTCCGAGATGATTATACGCTTTCACGGTCACTTCCCTTCCTCTTGCGGTTCGTTGAATAAATCCTTCCTGAATGAGGAAAGGCTCGTACACTTCTTCAATCGTTCCGGGTTCTTCTCCCACCGCGGTTGCAATCGTTGTTAATCCCACCGGACCACCTTTGAATTTCTCAATGATGGTTGATAAAATACGGTTATCCATTTCATCCAATCCGAATTTATCAACATTCAAAGCCTTCAATGCATGTTGTGTGATGCCAATGTCTATCTGTCCGTCATTCAATACCTGAGCGAAATCTCTCACCCTTCTGAGCAGGCCGTTGGCGATACGCGGAGTACCGCGGCTTCGACCGGCAATCTCGGCTGCAGCTTCTTCAGATATTGGCGTTTTAAGAATTTCAGCGCTTCGTTTGATGATATTTTTCAGGGTATTCGAATTGTAATATTCGAGTCGCGATTTTATTCCAAAGCGTGACAAAAGGGGCGCGGTTAATAATCCGCTTCTAGTGGTTGCGCCAATTAAAGTAAATGGATTCAGGTTGAGTTGAATACTTCTCGCATTAGGGCCGGTATCAATCATAATGTCTATCTTGAAATCCTCCATCGCCGCGTATAGATATTCTTCAACCACCGTGCTTAAGCGGTGAATTTCATCGATAAATAAGACGTCGTTTGGTTCAAGATTAGTCAGTAATCCGGCAAGATCTCCGGGCTTTTCAATCACCGGGCCGGAGGTTTCTCTAATGTTTACCCCCAGTTCATTCGCAACAATGCGGCTTAAAGTAGTTTTGCCGAGTCCGGGCGGGCCGTGAAAAAGCACGTGATCCAGCGCTTCTCCTCTTAATTTCGCCGCCTTGATGAAGATGATGAGATTTTCAATGATCTGATCCTGCCCGGCAAACTCGATGATTTCCTTCGGTCTGATCCGGTTTTCAAATTCTTTTTCCGCTTCATTCAAATCCGATTTCTCGGTATGTAAATTTGGATTGCTCATTTATTGCACGATTCCTTTCCTGCGAAATTATACGTTTCTGCCTAAAGCGTTTTCTTTATTCCCGTTAGTGGCAATGAATTAAACGACAGTGTGGCCCGATTATTTTTCTGAAAGGAAGATTGCAGAAGGTCAGCGGACTTCCGGTATTTTCCGGTTACTTCTTCTATTGGTCCGTTATGACTAAGGTTTATCCATGCTTAAAATAAGGCCGTTTCCCGATTGTACCTGCGGCAGTTTTCCATCCCATTTGTTTATCTTCTGATATTCAATGTAGTTGGGCGTAAGCGAAACCTGCTTTCTTCTGATGGCTTCCGCTTCTCCTGCCGCTTCAATTACCATTGCGGCACTATCGGCTCTTGCCTGTGCGATCTTTCTTTCTCCTTCAGCTATTGCCACGAGTTTTTGATTTTCCGCAACCTGTACTTCCTGAATGGCTTTGGTCTTTGCTTCGATTGATTGTTGCAAAGCAGGCGGCGGTGTAATGTTTGTGCGCAACTGTGAGATTGTAAACCATTTCGATACGCGCTTATTGGCTTCGTGAATGATGTCTGATTCAAAATGTTCGCGCTCATTGAAAATGCTGTCTACCGACCACTTGTTGGCCACATCATTGACGGTTCCCACAATCGCGGTTTGCAACCATTGATGTTCGATACTTTTGATGTCTAACCTCAAACTTTGAAACATATCCCCAACATCTCCCGGTTTCAAGGCATAATTGAAGGATGGCTTAATGCTGGCACTGAATCCTCCCTTCGTGATTACCTGTTGTTCAGGATAATCGATGTGTTGCTGGTACACCGGAAATTCGTACAATCTGCTTATCCATGAATTATACAACACCCATCCCGTTTTATATTCAAATTTGCTCACACCGCGATTATCGCCCGTAAGGTTTACTTTAATGCCAACATGGCCCGCATCAACCCGTTTCACAATAAATGGTTGAACCAATGCGATTACCACGCCGGCTAGCAGGATAAACAGAAGCCTTGCCCACGAACCCGTGTTCAGATTTCCTCTTTGCTTTCGGTAAAGCGCGAATGTCAATAATACAGTAACAACTAAAAAAACGACAGTGATCATTTAAAAAGAGATTTTAGCGGTTTATAAATCAAAAAATAAAGCGCAACGATTTCAATTACTATAAATAATACAAACAATACAGTTGACGATTGGCGGTTTACCATATATTCGGCGCCTACAGTTGTGATGGCGATGAATAAAAATATTTTCAAAAGCGTTTTCATTTGTTTTGGTATAGAATAACCGGGTTATTGCTTTAATTGTAAAACTAACTTCGGGGCAAAATACGGCAATTTGCAGGAGCTTGTTTGTGTTTAAGAATTTTTTAAAGTGAAAGGATTGTGGTTTTCCTCAATTAGTGCCGGAATTTTTTTGGAGAAATCACCGGATCAGAAATGCTTTCGTCCCATTGATTCCATAAATCATAAATATCCCAATGTTTTATTAGGTAGATTTGTAACCACTTAAAGTTTGACAGATGAAATATAAATTATTGGGGCCATCGGGACTGAAAGTAAGTGAACTTTGTCTCGGTACAATGGGCTTTGGAACGGAAAACGATTGGGGAGCAGATCGTGACGAAAGCTTTGCAATTCTCGGGGAATTTGCAGATGCAGGAGGAAACTTCATTGATACCGCTAACCTTTATAAGACGGGCACGAGCGAAAAATTTATCGGAGAATATCTGCAGAATCATGACCGCGATTATTTTGTCATAGCAACCAAATATTCTCTGAGAGACAATACCGTAAATCCGAATGCATCAGGCAACAACCGGAAAAATCTGATGCGCAGTGTGGAAGGCAGTTTAAAACGATTAAATGCAGGTTTTATTGATTTGTTGTATTTGCATTGCTGGGATGATCTTACTCCGGTTGAAGAGATTTTGAGGGGAATGGATGATCTGATTCGACAAGGAAAAGTAAATTACATTGCCATCAGCGATACACCTGCCTGGGTTGTCTCCAAAGCAAACACATTGGCAGAATTAATGGGATGGAGCAAATTCATCGCGTTGCAGATCGAATACAGCCTGCTCGCAAGGTCGGCCGAAAGAGAATTGATTCCAATGGCAAAACATCTTGGAATAACGGTAACTCCCTGGGCACCGCTTGCGGGAGGCGCTCTCACAGGAAAATACCTGAGGGGCGAAAAGGGCAGAATCAAGGCAAACAGCAAAAGACTGGATGAAAAGAGCCGCGAAATAACCACCGAAGTGGTAAATCTCGCAAAAAAGCTAAACGTTGAACCGGCACATGTTGCCCTGAAATGGATGATGCAAAAAGATTTTTCCTGCATCCCGATTGTGGGGGCAACAAGCACAAAGCAACTGAAACAGAATTTGCAAACACTCGATGTTCAAATTCCGCCGGAAGACATGCAACAGCTCGATGAGATCAGTAAGATTGATCTCGGATTTCCGGGTGAGTTTTTTAAGGAAGACAATATGCGTTTAAATAATTACGGAGGATTTTACGATCAGATTGAAAAAAGACACTGATCCGAAATCTCAATTAAAATTAAAACTGAAAATTTTCATTCACATTATAAACGTTAGAAAAAGATAAACACATGCAAAAAGGCACGAAATATATACATGCAGGAATGGAGCCCGATCCTTCAACCGGCGCAATCATGACACCGATTTATCAAACTTCAACTTTTGTGCAATCGGCTCCCGGGGAAAATAAAGGATACGAATATGCGCGGTCACAAAATCCCACACGCACAGCACTGGAAAATGCGCTGGCCGAAATTGAAAACGGAAAATTTGGGCTTGCATTCAGCAGCGGAGTAGCTGCCTCAGATGCGATAATGAAACTGTTGGTGCCTGGAGATGAGGTCATTGCCGCCAATGATATGTATGGGGGCACCTATCGCCTGTTTATGAAAGTGTATGACAAGATGGGAATAAAATTTCATTTTACTTCCATGCAGGATCTTCCCGGTATTGCATCATTGATCAATGAAAAAACGAAAATACTGTGGACAGAAACGCCTACCAATCCGTTAATGCGAATCACCGATATTAAAGCGGTGGCGAGCCTGGGAAAGAAACATAATCTCATAACGGTGGTTGACAACACCTTTGCTTCACCCTATCTCCAGAATCCGCTCGATCTTGGTGCTGATATCGTTTTACACAGCGCCACCAAATACCTTGGAGGCCACAGCGATGTTATTCAGGGAGCACTTGTGATGAATGATGCGAATTTGAGAGAGCAGTTGTACTTTATTCAAAAAAGTTGCGGTGCGGTTCCCGGTCCGATGGATTGTTTTCTCGTGTTAAGAGGCATAAAAACATTGCATGTAAGAATGCAGCGGCATTGTGAGAACGGTGCGAAAATCGCGGAGTTTCTGAGGCAGCATCCGAAAGTGTCGAAGGTGTACTGGCCGGGATTTCCCGATAGTGAAGGATATGAAATCGCAAAAAGTCAGATGAAGGATTTTGGTGGAATGATAAGCTTCGAATTGAAAGATGAAAATGATACCCGCAGGGTCTTGAGCACCACAAAATTATTTGCACTTGCCGAAAGTCTTGGAGGAGTGGAATCGCTGATCAATCATCCCGCTAGCATGACGCATGCTTCCATTCCCAGAGAAGAAAGAATCAGGAATGGATTGTCAGACGCATTAATCAGACTAAGTGTTGGCATTGAGGCGGCAGAAGATCTGATAGAAGATCTGAGGCAGGCGATCGGCTAATCTTTGATTATGGATGACAGACAACTAAATGACTTTCTCGATTCTAAGGTGGAGCAATACGATCGGGCGGCTTTTGTTTACGATGATCCTGTTAGCATTCCTCATTTATTCTCACATAAGCAGGATATTGAGATCGCCGGATTTTTCGCCGCTATCTTCGCCTGGGGTAAGCGCTCGATCATTATTAATAAATGCCGGGAACTGTTGCATTTAATGGATAATGCTCCTTTCGATTTTATCCTCCATCATTCAGATGCAGATCTGAAAAACCTGCTAGCGTTCAGGCATCGCACATTCAATACCACGGATCTCCTCTATTTCATTCACTTTTTGAAATATCATTATTCAAATTATGACAGTCTAGAGACTGCGTTTTTGATTCCTCCCTTAGCAGAGAACAAATTAGTTGAATCGGGATTAATTAACTTTCATGACTACTTTTTTTCACTCCCCGATTTTCCTCTGCGTACGAAAAAACATATTGCCACACCGGATCGTAATGCGAGCTGCAAAAGATTAAATATGTATCTCCGCTGGATGGTGAGAGGCGGGGAGGTTGATTTTGGGTTATGGAAAACCATTCAGCCAAAAGATCTGATCTGTCCTGTTGATTTGCATGTGGCAAGAGTTGCGAGAAAGCTTGGTCTGCTTCAAAAAAAACAAACGGACTGGCAGGCGGCTTTAGAAATAACTGAAAATCTTAGAAGGCTGGATCCTTCTGATCCGGTAAAATATGATTTAGCTTTGTTTGGATTGGGAATATTTGAAAAATATTATTAAGCAACCGGTATGGACAGTACAACTCCCGATGCTTTAGCACGACTACTGCAAACAGACTTGCCGGCGACGGAAGATTTTGTAAAACAACTGGCGGACTATTGCAATTATCTTATAGAACAGGATTTTGAAAAACTGCTTCAACTTCTTTACAGGATAGATGTTGATGAATCGAAAATCAAAAAACTACTAAAAACTTCCGATCAGGATGCAGGTACCATCATTGCCCGCTTATTGATTGAACGCCAACAACAAAAACGATCCGGGAGAGATAAGGGCAACAGTGCAGCCATATCGGAGGAAGAAAGATGGTAAAATTGCCAGTGAAAACCGGCCATCGTCGCATTGATGCTATGATTTAGTTTGATGTTTCTGATTGCATCTACATCGTTTCCTCAAAAATATTTTCGTGAAAAGCATTCCGTTTCAGGAGTGTGTAATGATTTTTTAAGGATGTGAATAAGGAAAATTTTCGATAGGGCAGTTTATTTTCTCTTGCAAATTCTTCAATTGCCTTCGTCACTTCCGGATAATAAACATGGTTGATACCGGGAAACAGGTGATGTGCGATATGATAATTGAAGCATCCCATGAAAAATCTTGTGAAACGATTGTCTTCCTTTATATCGTTCGTGCACATCAATTGGTGCATAAACCAGGAGGTGGGCATGTGAACGTTTTCATCGGGTTGTGGAAAAGCACTTTCAATATTTGCATGAGGCGATAATAAAACAATCAGTGCAAGAAAGCTGGCCGAAAACATCATCACCAAAAATGCCGAAAACACCTGGAAGAAGCTTATGTTTAAGACCAGCATTGGTACGATGAGGATATAAAAAAGAAAAAGCAGTTTAAATAAAAACAGCTTTACAAATTCAATTTTTGGAATGACTACAACTTTCTTCACGATTGAGTCGGATCTGAAGAAGTCTTTGAAATCCCGGATCAGTAGCCAGTTCAATAAAAAAAACGGATACAGAAATGGAAGATAAATATGCTGATAGCGGTGAATGGGTTCGTAATCTCCCTCGGGAAATATTCTGGCAATGGGACTCTGCTCGATATCGCTGTCCCAACCCATCACATTGGGATAATTGTGGTGCAGGCGGATATGTCTTATTTTCCAGATAAAACTGTTGGCGCCCAGCAAATCAAAGAAATGTACGTACCAGTTGTTTAACCGCTTATCCGCAAAGAGGGTATGGTGAACAGCTTCGTGTATGAGATTCAGGAAATTTAAGATGATGAGCAGTCCCAGAACAATGTAACCTCCATACAGTACTGCCGGAACGTTTCCCCAAATTAAAACCATCGAATAGGTAAGGATGTAAAATGCCGGGAATAAAACTGCCTTTAAAATGATGGTTGATTTTTTTCGAGGCTCGAGGTTTTTTACAATCTCATTGACCCGGCTGCGAAGTTTTAAGAACAAGGCTGCATTGTTTTCCTTTAGAAAGACGGGTTTTACGTTTAAAGTTTTTTTCATAGTTGCAATATTTGGAATACGACAACCGATTTTATCAACCCTCACTCAAACAGCTTGTTCAACTAAAAGTAGTTGCCGATAAATGAAAAATTTTAATTCAGAACCTACTACAGATTTCTTTCTTCAGGTTTACTGAAAAAACGATGCCTGAATCAGATCTCCGGCAAATCCCTCAGCAAATTTCTTTATTTAAAAGGATATATTCAATCACTTTTGGATAAAAGGTGTGTTCCAGTAAGTGAATGCGCTCTGCCAGCGTTTCAACGGTGTCGTTCGGATAGACCGGACAGGTGGTTTGGAAAATGTGCTTCCCATTATCATATTTTTCATCTACAAAATGAATAGTAATACCGCTTTCGGAGTTTCCGGATTGAAGAACGGCTTCATGCACGTTCTTCCCATACATTCCTTTTCCACCAAATGCCGGCAACAGCGCGGGGTGGATATTGATGATTTTTTCAGGATAAGCATTGATCAATGCCGAAGGGATCTTCCATAAAAAACCTGCGAGCACCAAAAAGTCAATCTTCAAACGCCTGAGTTCCGACACATAACCTTCGCCTTTGAAAAAGCGTTCCCGTTCAATCAGTAATAAAGGAATGTGGTGATCTTTAGCAATGGAGAGAACTCCGG
>JAFAEW010000018.1 GCA_023423835.1 Bacteroidota bacterium
TAAGCGTTCAACTGCATTTGAAGCGAAGGGTTTACGGGGCCAGGCGTACTCTTTTCTTTACCGTTTTTAGAAAACAGAATATAAGTGGCCCCGCCGATTACGAAAATGATTACAATAACCAGCAAAATGATATCTGTAACAGAAAGCATTTGAATTTTTTACAAAAGTAACGGATTTAGGCACAGTTAGATTGTTCGGGCATATTGACCCTAAATGGTTTAACGTCTCCATTCCCGTTGGTTTTGTAAATTTGCAGCAAAACGAGATTTTGTATGGACACCACAGTTGAAATACCCGTTCAGTTTACCGGTTCTGCTTTAAAAGAATTGAAGCGCTTGATGGATCAGCCCGGGTTTGATTCTGGTAAAAAGCTCAGGATTGGTGTTAAAGGCGGCGGATGTAGCGGAATGAGCTACATTTTAGGATTTGATGAAGCGGCTGAAAACGACAACAGTTATGAGACCGATGGCATTGAATTCATTATCAACAAGGCCCATGAGATCTATCTCGCAGGAATGCAGATCGATTGGGAGGATGGTTTAAACAACCGCGGATTCAGCTTCACCAATCCGAATGCCTCAAGTACCTGCGGATGCGGAACCTCATTTGCCATATAAGTTCGGGATTGAGATTACCCATTTTTAAACTGCTAAAACGCATATCTCACCTTGCAATAAGGCATCGTGGCATGTAAGAGGTCAAGCAATTCATCCACCAATTCCTTCTTGAATCCACGTTTGTAACGCACGTTTCTTCCACCGGTCTGGCTGTATTTTACTTC
The DNA here is from genome assembly GCA_023423835.1 of Bacteroidota bacterium. Taxonomy (GTDB): domain Bacteria; phylum Bacteroidota; class Bacteroidia; order Chitinophagales; family Chitinophagaceae; genus JAFAEW01. Next base: position 782 of record JAFAEW010000018.1, read on the forward strand.
CTGCAATTCCGGTTTCCACAATACTTCTTCGGCCTTAGGATGCCAGGACATGTTCACTTCATGTAATTGTTCATTATGCGTGAGAAAGATGATTTCCGCGACGAGCTGTTTCTTTACGTTCTCATCCAGTTTGTCATTTAGTTCCTCAAAAAGGCCACGCCAGTCATCTTTCCAGCCTTCATAAAAGATGACGGGCGAAAAATTCACATTTACCTCATATCCTGCCTGGTAAAAATCATTCATGGCGTTGATCCGATCGCTCACAGGAGAAGTGCGTACATCCACCAGTTTACTGATCTTATGCGGCATGAGACTAAATCTTATTCTGGTGCTGCCCTGCGGATCATACAAGAGCATTTCCCGATTCACAAATTTCGTGGCAAACGTCAGTTTAGCATTTGGAATTTCTTTGAAAAGGTTGATCAGATCCTTCACATTATCGCAAATGGCGGCATCTGCACTGCAATCGCCGTTTTCGCCGATCTCGTAAACCCAGAACGCCGGATCAATCTGATCGGGTATCAGAAACGGGCCCTGTCGCGACGCATGACAACGGAGATAATTGCAGATTTGCTCAATGTTTACGAAAATAGTAATCGGGTTTGCAAATCCTTTCCTTCGCGGAACATAGCAATAGGAACAAGACATGGTGCAACCATTCGACTCAGACGGTGCTACCCAATGCGAACTTCTGGTATTGGCCCGGCAGCTCAACGACTTTTTGATACCGAGTACGATAATATGTTTTTTGTTGGAAATCCAGTCTTCTACCGATCCTTGATTACCATGAAGTTCAGGAATCTTCCAATGCGAAGCCACTTCAATCAGCTTTGCGTCAGGATATTTATCCAGGATTTCCTGCCCCCTCCGGTAATTTCTCACTTCAGGCTCCAGGTAAATCTCGTTTACCTGCAAAAGATGATCTATCGTTTTATTGTTCCACATTGTAAAAGTTCTTCGCTTTGAAACTGTTTTTGCCGATAGCATGCCTACAAATCAGAGGCCGTGCAACCGGGATGTTGTGCCCAGAGACGGTAAATGCGCTAACGTGTTGCGGACTGTTCCCTTCTCCCCTGCGTACTAATCCTGTGAATTATCACGAAAAAAAAGCGGCAAATTACCAATGAATAATCAGAAGAAATACTGCCCGAACGGGCGGCTGAAAGTCACAGATTTGTGTCACAAAAACAAACGCAGGAGTAAGCCGAAAATCCTTTTTAAGAGTAGGCAAAAAAAATAACTATATGAAACAGTTTCCCGCAACTCTCGCTACCACTTCGCGCAGTGAAGTTGTCCTCGACAAAAAAAGATTATTACTCGCATTTAAGAAGCCGATGACGATAAACGAAGTCGCTTCGGCGATCAAGGAGTTTGGTCTCGTTGTGCAGGACCTTGATGACCGGAAGGAAAAAAATAAACATTGGAACCAGGTCAATCACACCCCCACCCACTTTTGGGTAAGGTCAGCATCCGGAATTGACATTACCGATGCGGTCTATTCGGCCATCAGGGAACGATTGAAATCACAAATTGAATGGATCGGACCGGTTTACAGTTCGCTGCAAGGAGAAAGTGAGAATTCCAAATTCTGTCCCTTGCCAAACGTTTTACTAATCGAAAAATCGGAAAAGCAGAAGGCACAGCAGGATGAGATCATCAGGAAATATAAGCTGGTTGAGGTTCCGGAAAAATCAAAGTACCTGCAAAAATTCCGTTATTTTAAGCTAAAGGATACGGAAACAAATGTATATCAGCTGGCTGCTTTGCTGGCCCGAACCGCTTCTGCTCCCGGTACGGTAAAATTTGAAAACATGCCGATGCGGAAGCCGTTGGCAACCACCAATCCTAACGATACGCTCTGGGCGCAACAGTGGAACATGGTGCAAATAAATGCACCGGATGGATGGGACATTTCTACTGGTAACAGTTCAGTGGTGGTTTGCATGCTTGATGAAGGATGTGATCTTACTCATCCGGATCTGGCATTTTCCGAAGATGGAATTAACCTGGAAACAATGATGCCTCCGGGATCGCCCACCGGCGATCATGGAACGGCTTGTGCAGGTATTGTTGCCGCCACTTTTAATAACAATGAAGGTGTGACCGGCGTTGCGGGTAACTGTTTGATTATGCCGGTTGCATTTAGCCTTTGGACAGACGTGGAATGCGCAAATGGTATCAACTACGCATCCACTAATGGCGCTTCGGTTATCAGTATGAGCTTCGGCGTTTACGACGGGTGGGGATGGGACTATGCCATCATTGATCCGGAAATTCAGAATGCATTTGCCAACGATGTTGTAATGTGTGCCGCCACGGGAAATGAAGATGACGGTACGACCAACCGATATCCCGGAAGACATCCATTGGTGATTGCAGTGGGAGGATCCTCAACCGATGATAACAGGAAAACGCCGGCTTCGCCGGACGGAGAATGTTGGGGAGCAAATTATGGTGAAGATGTGTACGATGGAGTTACCACAGGAGTGTCTGTTGTGGCGCCTTGTGTTGCCTGTCCTACAACCGACCGGCAGGGAGCAGACGGGTACAACGATAATGGCACGTTAAACCCTGATCCCTGGGCATGCGTTTCTTATCCGGGTCAACCCTCCGATGGCAACTATGTGCTGAATTTTGATGGCACCTCGGCTGCCACACCGCATGTGGCCGGACTTGCCGCCCTGATCCGAAGCGAATACCCTTCACTCAGCAATGTGGAGGTCAGGAATACAATTGAACGATCCGCCGCAAAAGTAGGCAACCTTGCCTATGCAAATGATCCTGATTTTCCTAACGGCACCCGGAATACCGAGATGGGATATGGAAGAATTGATGTTTTTCGTGCATTAGACCACGCTGACGTGATGATAAAGGACTGGTCAGGCGACGTTGGCGTTGAACCGTCCAATCCTCCCGGAGGAAATTTCTGGGATTTTGCAGACATCGTGGTAAGAATAAATGATGACGATGTGTTTAATCCTTCTAATCCCAGTCAGTCAAAAAATGTTGAAAGAGGACAATCAAACTATATCTATGTCAAGGTAACCAATAATGGTCCCCGTGATGCAAGAAATGTAGTAGTGGATTGTAGAATCACTCCCTTCGTAGGCACGCAGTTTAAATACCCCGACGATTGGACCTTCATCGATGGCATGCATGTGAAACCTACGCCCGTTACCGCGACTTTTCCGGTTGTGGCTGCCGGATCAACCGCAATGGCGAAGTTTTCCGTTTCGGCTGCAAAAACAGAAACGCTTTACGGATGGGAGTACGAAAATCCGTGGCATCCCTGCTTGCTGGCCAGCGTGACTTCAGACAATGATTATGCTTTTGCTTCCGCCGCCTTCAATGCAGATCCGATTTCAAAACTCAATAACAACCTGGCGCAGCGTAATCTTACGGTAATTGATGTAATAGAAGATGCAGCAGCATCTCCGATTTCTATGCCTTTTATCGCCGGTCACCTCAAAAATGACGAACGGTTCATGGATATCATAGTGGAAAGCAGCAAACCGCTTTCAGGAACAAAACTGTTTTTGAACCTTGACGAGGATGGTAAAATATTTCCGCAGGTAGCGTTCGACGAGGTAAATCCGAGGCTGCCGGACCAGGACGACGAAAGTGGTTTGGTGTTTCTCGAAACGACGAGGGTTGAAACCAGCCTGGGTTGTTGTCGCGGAGTGCTTACTTTAGGCAAAGGTTCCCGTTTCGACTGCCATCACCGGAGAAAACTCAGTCCATTTAAAATATATGGCGGCGAGATCGTCATCAGAAATGGTAAACGAATGGTGCAAATGACGGGAAATAAAATGACCGTGCAACTGGAAAAAGAACCCGGTGTAATTTATCCGATGTCGGTACAAATAGAGTTGCCCTCAAACCTAAATAAAGGCGGAGCAATGCAAGTAGATGTGTCGCAGCGCAATCAGCGTGGTGAGACAGTTGGAGGCGCAGGAGCTGTCTATTATATCAAATAGACCGTTCGGATGGTTCAAACCGGTTAGGAAAAGGTAAAATGTCAGGAACAGCATTGCGGTTTTTTCGGATTGACTGTTTCTGCTTTTGCCTTTTCAGGCATTTATATTTTAAAAAAAGCTGTTGGAAATGAAAGAGAGAATTAGAGGCAGAGGATTTCCATTTCTGCACGCTTCACTTTGTCACCTTTTCCAGTTGCTTATAAACAGCCTGCAAATCTTTTGGAACCGGCGCTTCAAAGTAATATTCTTTTCCATCATAGTTAAACCGGATGGAAAAGGCGTGTAAGGCGAGACGGTTTAATAACGGCCGCTCTTCTTCCGCGGATTTTGACAACTTAAATTTCTTCTTAAAGGTCGAAAGCAAGATCGGTTCGTCTTTTCCATACAAATCATCGCAAGCTATGGGATGCTGCAGGTGACTCATATGCAACCTGATCTGGTGTGTCCGGCCGGTAAGAATCTGAAATTTCATTCTTGAAAAATGGCGGAAGCCGGCAATCGTTTCATAAAGGGTGATGGCCGGTTTCCCTTTTTGATTGATTACCATTTTGCCATTTTTGGAGGGATGGGCCATAATCGGCTGATCGATCGTCCCTTCTGCCGGATCCGGTTGACCGACTACCAGTCCTTCATAAAATTTCTCCACTTCTCTTCCCTCGAAAAGCAGCGATAATTTCTGATGTGCACCGGCATTTCTGGCAAAAATGATCAGGCCGCTTGTTCCTTTATCCAGCCGGTGAACAGTAAATATTTCCGAATATTTTTCAGTCAACACTTCCTTAAGTGAAATTGAAGACTGCGTTCGATCGGGAATGCTCAATAATCCGGACGGTTTGGAGATTACAATGAAATCAGCGTGCTCAAACAGAATTTCGGGTTTGCCTTTTTGCATATTACGATGGTTGGGAATCGTTTTTATGTTTCACAAAAGAGCGGTTCATATATTTCAGCAAACGGACTTCTTTTTCTGACAGGAAACGATAATTACCGCGGTCAACATTTTTCTTGGTAAGATTGGCAAACATTACCCGGTCGAGTCCCTTCACATCATATCCCAGGTGCTCAAATATCCTTCTGACGATGCGGTTTCTTCCGCTGTGAATTTCAATACCCACCTGAGAATGATCCTGATCAACATAGGAAACAGCATCTGCCTTTACAAAACCATCTTCCAGTTGCAAGCCCGTCAAGATCGTCTCCATATCCTTTTTTGTAACCGGCTTATCCAGTTTTGCTTCATAGATTTTCTTCACTTCAAATGAAGGATGTGTAAGCTTTTGTGCCAGTTCTCCATCATTTGTGAGCAATAAAACACCGGTTGTATTCCGGTCGAGTCTGCCAACGGGATAAATTCGTTCTGTGGTTGCGCCTTTCATCAGATCCAAAACCGTCTTTCGTCCCTGCGGGTCCTTTGCCGTGGTGATATAATCTTTGGGCTTATTCATCAACACATACACAAGGTTTTTCTGAATGTGAAGCGGTTTATTTTTTAAGGTAATCTTATCGTCGGGTGAAACCTTAAATCCCGGCTCCACAATCACCGATCCGTTTACTTTCACCTCTCCTTCTTTTACCAGCGCTGCGGCTTCTCTTCTTCCGCAAATTCCGGAATAGGCGATAAACTTATTCAGCGGCATCGATTCATCTTTCTTTGTAATCCTTTTCAGGTTTGGATTTTCTGCGGGCGGTTTTGGAGGGCGGATGGATTT
>JAFAEW010000074.1 GCA_023423835.1 Bacteroidota bacterium
TCAGAGGGTCACTGGTTCAAGTCCAGTCTGAGGAGCAAATAACAAGAGGTTCCGCGAGGAACCTTTTATTTTTTGTTGTCGTTCATGATTTGCTGACCAATCAGCTTTTTCAGGTTATTTTCCTCAATGTCGGCCGGATTTTTTCGTTCATAAGCCGGCTGAATATTCAGTTGCATATTTTGAACAAGGGTAAAATGAGCTCCCGCAATTTTTCTCAGATTCTCATCCTCAATAAAAACAGAATAAACGTTAATGAACGGAAGATCCGCCACATTTAAATCTACTGTTTCAACCTTATATTGCAGCTCATAGTCTTGTCCTTCAAAATGGATTTTTATTCTTTTCATTGCTATTGCCGGTTTATTGGGCTACTGACGCAATTCTAAAGCCAGAAAAAATGATTGCATGAATCATCGCTGCTAACTTTTTTATTTTTATTGCATTAAATTATCTAAATTAGAATCCTAAACCGTAATTAAAAATTCTTTATTTTACTAAAAATATTAGTGTGTATAACTATTTCTTTTTACTTTCACCAACCAATTAATTTTGAAGAAAATCTATTGAAATGAGTAATACAGATAAATTAAAAGCCCTTAAACTCACCATAGACAAGATTGATAAAGACTATGGTAAAGGAAGCGTAATGATGATGAATGAGAAGAGCACCGGCCCCATGGAAGTAATTTCAACCGGATCCATCGGTTTGGATGCTGCACTTGGCGTAGGCGGAGTGCCAAGAGGTCGCGTGATTGAAATTTACGGACCTGAATCTTCGGGTAAAACCACCATCGCTATTCATATCATTGCCGAAGCGCAAAAGAAAGGCGGCATCTGCGCCATTATTGATGCGGAACATGCATTTGACAGCAGCTATGCTAAACGTTTGGGCGTAGATGTTGACAATCTGCTGATTTCCCAACCGGATTATGGTGAACAGGCACTCGAAATTGCCGATCGTTTGATCCTTTCCGGCGCTTTGGATGTAGTGGTAATTGACTCAGTGGCGGCACTTGTTCCAAAGGGTGAACTGGAAGGGGAAATGGGCGACAGCAAAATGGGATTGCAGGCCCGTTTGATGAGCCAGGCTTTAAGAAAATTAACGGCCACGATCAACAAGACAAATACCGTTTGTATTTTCATCAACCAGCTTCGCGATAAGATCGGCGTGATGTTTGGAAATCCGGAAACAACCACCGGCGGTAATGCATTGAAGTTTTATTCATCGGTAAGGTTAGATATCCGTCGTACCGCTCAAATAAAAGATGGCGATTCGGCCGTGGGAAATCATGTGAAAGTGAAGGTGGTAAAAAACAAAGTAGCGCCTCCGTTTAGAAGTGCCGAATTTGATATCATTTTTGGAGAAGGCATCAGTAAGATCGGAGAAATCATTGATATCGGAGTGGATCTTGGGATTGTACAAAAAAGTGGAAGCTGGTTCAGCTATGGCGGCAATAAACTCGGACAGGGCCGTGAAACGGTGAAAGAACTGCTGCGGGATAATCCGGAAGTTGCCAATGAAATTGAAGGAAAGATCAGATCCAAATTGTTGGAAACACAGGCAGCGGCAACAGCCGTCCTGGAAGAAGTAAAAGGATAATTCCAAATTTCAAAATAAATGATCGGATTGCAGTCTGAAAGATTGCAATCCTTTTTTATTGCGCAACCGTTCGTAATTGCCTTTCGTAACATTTTCCATGCCTGCAATTAAATCATTTTTTACTTTTAAACCAAACGCAAATTGTTTATGAAGAAAGTTCTGTTTTTGGCTTCTGCCATTCTGTTATCGGTTTTTGCATTTGCACAGCAATCGCTTTATTTCACATCCACCCCAACACTTACTCCCGATGGGAAATTTGTCATTTTCAGTTACAATGGCAATCTTTGGCGGGCCTCCGCAGGCGGCGGCTTATCTTCTCAGATCACTTCCTTACAAGGCGTATCAAACCGGCCAAGAGTGTCTCCCGATGGTAAATGGATAGCATTCAGCAACTCACAGTTTGGAAATACGGATGTGTATGTGATGCCGGCCGAAGGTGGTGAAATCCGAAGGCTGACCTTTCATTCCGGTAGCGATATGGTAGATTCCTGGTCATGGGATAATAAATGGATTTATTTCACCAGCAATCGGTACGACCGGATGAGCAGCTATAAAGTAAATGTAGAAGGTGGCACGCCCGTTCGTATTTTCAGCTCTAATTATTTCGACTATACGCATGACGCTTTCGAACATCCGAAAACAGGAGAAATATTTTTCGATGACACCTGGGAAAGCATGAATTTTTACAACAGGATCGGCTATCGCGGCGCTTTCAATCCGGAGGTACAATCCTACAATTTCAGGACGGCGGAATATAAAAAATATACCAACTGGAATGGAAAGGACATGTCGGTAACCATCGACAAAAACGGAAACATCTTCTTCATTTCAGATGAAGGAAACGGGAAATATAATCTCTATACCTTCTCGGGCGGCAAAAAGGTGCAACTCACCAATTTCAATTCCTCCGTCATGCATCCCTTCGTAAATGCGGGAGGAACAGAAGTGGTATTTGAAAAGGATTTTCAATTATACATTTATAATATTGCTTCCAAAAAATCCAACCTGATTCCGCTGCAGGCTTATAAGACCAACAACCTGTCGGCTTATAAACCGTTTACCATCAGCAAAAATATTTCCGGATTTAATATTTCTCCTGACGGAAAAAAGCTCGCCTTTGTATCGAGGGGAAGATTGTTTGTGAGCGATAGCAAAGGGAAATTCATTAAAGAATTAAAAACAGAAAGTACAGAAAGAGTTACCGACGTGTATTGGCTGAAGGACAATGAAACGCTGTTATTCACCCGTACCAACAAGGGCTTCAATAATCTCTATACTATTAAGGCCGGCGGAAGCGAACGGGAAAGACAGATCACAAATGCAGCCCGCAATGACCGGAGCATAAGCTTTGATACGGGCAGAACGAGGGCAGTGTACCTGAGCGGAAATAATGAACTGCGGATGCTTGATCTCAACACAATGAAAAGCAGTGTTTTGAACACCGATGAGATCTGGGGATTAAACAGCGCGACTCCTTATTTTTCTCCCGACGATCAATATGTGATGTACAACGCGATCCGCAATTTTGAATCGGAGATTATGCTCGTCAGATTGAGCGATAAAAAAGTCTTTAATATCACCAATACCGGTGTATCAGAACAGGATCCTGTCTGGTCGCCCGATGGCAAATACATTTATTTCATCAGCAACAGGACGCAGCCGGCCTATCCGTTTGGCCTTCGCGAATCAAAGATCTACAGAATGGCTTTAGAACGAATAGAAAAACCGTTTAAAAGTGATATGTATGATTCTTTGTTTGTGCAATCGCAACGGGATTCGGTTTCAACCGCAAAAAAATCTGCAACAAAAGACAGCAGCAAGGTGGTGAGAATCGATTTCGCAAATCTGATGGATAGATTGGAAGTTCTGGGACCGGAATTTGGCCGGCAGTCGGGCGTGCAGGTTATTCAGGATGGTACTAAAACGCGCATCTTGTTTTTATCTAACCACGAAAATGGTAAAACAGCCCTATGGCAGATAACTGAAGAACCATTTGAATCTCCGAAAACAGAAAAAATAAAAGGCGCCGAAGGATTCGCAAGTGGGCTGAGTATCGAAAAAGGCAACCATTATCTGCTTCTTCAGGGCGATATTTATAAACTGAATTTAGGTGCAAATTCCGCCGAAAAAGTAGACATCGACTACTCCTTCCCAAGGAACCTGAAAGACGAGTTTGAGCAGATGTTTTACGAAGCATGGGCCGTGCTGGATGAAAACTATTACGAAGAAAATTTCAACATGGTCAACTGGTCAGAAGTTCGGTCCCGTTATGCGGCATTTTTACCTTATGTAGAAACCCGAGACGATATCCGCACGTTGCTAAATAATATGATGGGTGAGTTAAACAGCTCGCATTATGGATTTTCCACATCCGGAGCCGACGAAACTACCTTTTACAAAACCACAACGGCTTCGGTGGGAATAATGTTTAAAAACGATCAGCCTTATACGGTTGACTACATCATTAAAAACGACGCTGCAGATATCTCCGGAAAAAGAATTCAAAGCGGAGATGTATTAGTTGCGGTGGATGGTCAAAAAGTGGATCCGACAGTGAGCAGGGAATTTTATTTTATGGAAACATCGGTTCCGGAAGAAATCACCCTTGATTTTAAAAGAGGAGAAAATATCTATTCAGTTAAACTTCGTCCTGTAAGTTATAATGTTACCTCATCGCGGTTGTACGAGGCCTGGGAAAATGATAATCGTCAAAAAGTAAATGCATTAAGCAACAACCGTATCGGATATGTTTACATGCCTGACATGGGTACAAATTCTCTGGAGAAATTCCGGCTCAATATGGTTTCCGATTCGGTGGCTGCAAAAGATGCCCTCATTCTTGACCTGAGGTACAATACCGGCGGAAATGTGCACGATGAAGTACTTCAGTTCTTATCCAGGCAGCCGTATTTGAAATGGAAATACCGCAACGGAAAACTGAGCCCTCAGCCCAACTTCGCTCCGGCTTCAAAACCGATTATTCTTTTAATCAATGAACAAACCTTGAGTGATGCAGAAATTACTTCCGCCGGATTTAAGGAATTAGGATTAGGGAAAATTATTGGAACAGAAACCTACCGGTGGATCATCTTTACCTCCGGAGCCAGGCTGGTGGACGGATCAACGGTACGCCTGCCTTCATGGGGCTGTTACACCCTCAGCGGAAAAGACCTTGAGAAGACCGGTGTTAGTCCGGATATTTTTGTGGAAAACAGCTTCAAAGACAGAATGACCAATAAAGATCCGCAAATTGAAAGAGCGGTTCAGGAAATCTTGAAAGAGTTGAAGTGATTTTTTCGAAAGCGAACAAGAGGCTGTTGGAGATTTTTCAACAGCCTCTTGTTTGTTTTGTCTTTTCCGGTATTACAACCCTCACCTGTTAATGTAAGACTTATCCCAATTATCTTTTTCTATACCATTATCTTTTAAAAGCCGGCTAACGAAGCTATCTAATGACCGGCTTTCATAGAAATGCAGGCATTGGAGAATAGCAGTCGTTTTACCTCGGAAGTCTTCAAGTTGAGGCGGAGATATGGTCCCGGCAAATGAATCCGAGAATTCGTCCAATTCACTGCTCATCTCAGGAGTGAAACTAAAATTTGAAATGTTGAAGAGAACACCACGGGAATAATCGTTCTGTAATGAAGAATCATTGGGATACGCGCTTTCCAGACGTCTGCAAAAACTGTATTGTTTCAATAAGACTTTATTAGGAATAAACCGGTGTTCTTCGGAGTAATAGATTTTGCTGCACCCGGAAAATATGATTACAAGCAGGAATAAAAATAAAGATTTCATGAAGTACCAATTTATTTTTTTAACGGTTCTTATTTAAAATTGAATAAATCAAAGACTTTCTCTGCATAAAGCACGATCTTTTTGTGAAGGGTCTTCTTCATCAGACGGTACCAGCCACCATCATCATTTTTGGGAGGGCAAGGTATGTTACCCGCCTGCAGCAGCATTGGTCCTTACGAAGACACTGGGGGACAATAAAGCTCGAGCAATTTTTTTTGATCCGTTGACTTAATTTCTCTCCAACACGATTTCTTTTACAATAGTCCATCTATCAATTGATTTTTGAACTAAATACGCAGTAACTTTCCCCGCTTTCTGATCTGAAATTATCCTCATAAATATTACAGCAATATTGTCATTCATCACCGGTTCTGCAAATTGTATAGATCCGATATAGGTAGAATCTAGTTTATTGCAGTCGGTATCAGCATGAGAAATCAAATCATATTTTCCCTTGTTTGTAATACATAGAGTCGGAAGTTTCATAACCGAGCTGACATGTTTTTTCCCCAATAGCTTGAGGTATTCTTCTTCATGAAGTCTTTTCAAGGCTGGAATAAGATACTCAATATAACGGGTGGAACTTATCACATTTTCATTATAACAAACCTTCAAAGGTTGACTTTTTTTATCCTTTGACATTGAATCACCTGGAATCAAAAAAAATGAATGATACTTGTATGCAAATGTGTCTGTCATCTGAAGAAACGTATCGTTTATTATTTCACAAAAGCGTGATTCTTTTTGCAGATTGCAGGATATTGAGACAACAAGGCCGACCAAGAGGGGAAGGATTTTCATTTAAAATATTTTTGAAATTCGATAACAATTTTTCCAGCATTCTTTTCATTGACAATGACGTTGAACGCATCCCTTTCAAAACCAAATCCAAAATCATAAACTCCTTCACTTATATTATTATGAGTTGTTCCGTAATGAACGAATTCGTGCAAGATGGTTACCGCCAATAAAAACGCAGTTGCCTCTTTTGTGGTCTGGAGCTGAGACTGCTCAAGCCCTCTAACATAACTCGCCCTAATTTGAAGGATTTCTGGCATTTTAGTACCGTTATAAGTAGCAAAAACGTCTTGAAGTTCTACCACTTTTATTAACGGTCCCTTGCCGAAAGTAAGATGGTCCATGATCTGCTGTTTTGTAAAACCTGAATATGTTTGTAGAGCCGTCAGCACCTTTGGATTCTCTTTTACAAACGTTTTCAGGTTTTTAACCATATTAGTAAACCTAGGGTAAAGAATTTCGTAGTTATCAACGGGATCAAAACGAAACTCAGGTTGTTTTAGAGGATTACCATCTGTAAAAGTGGTACCATCATCTCCAGTAAATGCCCAGATAAAGGGCGGATATCCCATATCTTCATCGGACGGCACCCAGCCATCATCATCACCTAAAGGCGGACAAGGTACTTTACCATTTACAATTACTCCTCCGTTTCCACAGGGGTTAGGAGGCGGCGCACCTCCGTTTCCACCACCGCCACCGCTTCCATCTCCATTTCCACCTCCGCCGGCTCCACCGGTTCCGTCATCTTCCCACCAACTTTCACAAACCGTGTATCTTGTCGAGGTTGTACAAATTTTGCAATTATCGCAACTTCCTCCTCCACCGCTACACCATGTAAAAGGACAGGAATTAACCGTGATTATAACATCGGCGCAAAGTTGTTTATATACCATTTTCCCGTTTTCTGCGCCTTGGGTTTCGTCTTTTAAGACTATTGATTTCTGCAAACAGGAATCCACCATCGCGGCCTTGGCAAATAGCCGGTTATCTAGTACCGTAAATATTGTATGATTAAAAACATCGCGGTTTAAATCCATAACCGCAGGGCATATTTCTCTGCCTCATTTATCACCGTATCGTTATTACTAAACGCATAAGATGCATAATCGGTTTTCCGGCGCAGTTGAAGCGATACATGGTTATTTAAATGAGCTTCAATATAAGAACGAACTTCGTTTTCGCCTTCCTGAATTAAGGGAATGACGACAGTTGTATCAGATGCATTATCCCTTCCAGAAAGACCATTTTTATTTGAAATGCTAACCTTCGCTTTTTGCCAGAGAGGAATTCCTTCCGCGTACATCAAATCCGTTATAAGATTCGTGTTCTTGCCTTGTCGTTTAAACTCCTGTGCCACTCGTCGCACTTCATCCGGAACACCGTTCACAGTTTTAAAAAATGCTTCATCGGAAGCGGAGATTTTTCCTGAATTTAATCCGATATCGGCCTTCTTACAGGATAGTTGCCATAAAAGCGCTAAAAGCATCAAGCTCAGGGTGAAAACGGTCAGGATTGGTTGTTTTGTTTTCTTCATGATTTAGATTTAGGGATTAAGAAATAACATTGGATTTTATTTTTATAGTCTTTTGCAGTTCTCTAAACAGCTCAGCAGTGATAAACCGAAGATAGGGGGAAAAAGTTAAAGAAAAGTAAAAATAATTTGAAAAAATCAAGAGAAAGAGGGTTACCAAGATTATGCTTCTAATTTTTTGGACAGGTTCTATGAATTTATTCAACAAAGTTATCTTATGGTTGTATAAGTTAAATTCTTTGGCGTTAGAATCTCGTCTGTTGGGGTGTGAAATCGCAGGTCAAAAGCGCAGATCAGCTCCTCATAGACGGTTTCGTACAGATAGTACTAGATTATCCGAGCATTGTCTCGGAAAAGGACGCTGCAATACAACAAAAGGTGGACGGTGATAACGCCAATAACGGCACGAGAGGGCCCTAAGAAGCCGCAATAACATTGAGGGTAATTGCGGCTTTTTTCTATGCAAATTCAAATGGTATTTCTATCATCACTCCATCGCTCCACTCATGCCTTCCCCAACGCCTGTTGAATATCATAGATGATGTCTTCATAATTTTCTACGCCAACGGACAACCTGATCATCTTATCGGTAATGGAAAGCTCCTGCTTTAAGGCATGATCAACATCCACATGGGTCATTGTAGCAGGATGCTGGGCAAGGCTTTCGGTACTTCCCAGACTCACTGCCAGCTTTATTAGTTTCAAGGCGTTTAAGAAGGCGAAGGCTTCCTTTTGTCCGCCTTTCACGTCAAAGGAAATCATTCCTCCATTGGTCAAACATTGCTTTTGCTTGATCTCGTACTGATGTCCGTCTTTCTCGGTCAGATTTCCGGGATAATAAACCTTTTCAATTTTTGGATGCATATTTAGATATTCCGCAACCTTATCCGCATTAGCGGATTGAATATCCATTCTTGCCTTCAAAGTTTCGAGACTCCGCAGTAGAAGCCAGCCGGTATTCGGACCTGCCATATTTCCAAGAAAAGTGCGTAACGCTTTTACCCTCGACAGCAAAGCGTGTGAACCAAGACAGGCACCGGCAATTACATCACTATGACCGCCGATATACTTTGTGGCAGAATACAACACGAGATCGGCTCCATGCTTTAAAGGCTGTTGCCAGAGCGGTCCCATATAGGTATTGTCAACCGCCAGCAAAACCTCTTTTGAGGGAGTTGAAAAATGCTTTGCGATTTCCTTACTTTCTTCAATATCGACGAGATGATTGGTAGGATTTGCCGGCGTTTCGATATACACCATCGCAAGATGATCGGCAATGCCGGTACTATTCACCAGCTCAATAATTTCTTCTTTGGTACTGTTTAATTTGAATTCGGCAATACGAATTCCAAACTTCGGCAGAATCTTTTTCACGAAATGATCGGTTCCTCCATAAAGCGGGCCGCTGATCAGCAATAGATCTCCGGGTTTCAGAAATTCAAAGAAAACGGTGGTAATGGCCGACATGCCGCTTTCGAAAACCGCACACTCTTCGGCCTCATCCCAAAGGGTCAGCCTGTTTTCCAGAATTTCCAGGTCAGGATTATTGATACGACTATAGATCAATCCGGGCTCTTCTCCCTCATCGGCTTTACGATGTCCGTACGCCACTTCAAAAAACGCCTTACCCGCTTCAGCAGATTTAAAGACGAAAGTGGAGGTTTGAAAGATCGGGCATTTTATTGCGCCTTCCGATAATTCCGGCTTATACCCATACGACATCATTAGGCTTTCGGGTTTCATTTTTCTATTCATATATGGCAAGGTTTGCAGAAAAGATTTTCTGATTTTAAGATTAAATAATTATGGGTTAGCGGCTGGTACTGTCGGCATGTTCTATGATAAAAAGATCTTCATTGTCTTTTTTCATAAAATACTTTTCCCTGGCATATTTTTCAATTGCCTCAGGATTATTTTTGAGATCGGATAAGGCTTTTTTACTTTTTTCAATCTCCTTTTCGTAATAGGCTTTTTGCGCTTCAAGCTGTTTCAATTCCCTTTGACGATCATATTGTTCAAACAAATTGTTATGATCGAGAAAGATCATGATGGCGGCAAACACCACAAGTGCCAGCAGGTATTTGTTGATGGCAATCGAAAATATTTTTTTTGCAGTACCCATAACGGAACGTTGATAGTATAAAAGTACAAAATTGCGGAGGTTCAGGACCGCTCTACTTCAGAAACTTCAATTGCCCTTTCGGATAGCTTGCCGTTTCTCCCAACAATTCCTCGAGGCGAAGCAATTGGTTGTACTTCGCCGTGCGGTCAGACCTTGAAGCAGAACCGGTTTTAATTTGTCCGCAATTCAGGGCTACTGCAAGATCCGCAATCGTGGTATCTTCCGTTTCTCCGCTTCTATGGCTCATGATCGTGGTGTATCCGTTGATCTGCGCAAGCTGCACCGCATTGATCGTTTCGGTAAGGGTGCCGATTTGATTTACTTTAATCAAAATACTATTAGCTACGCCCATGTCAATTCCCTTCTTCAGGATTTTTGTGTTGGTCACAAACAGGTCATCTCCCACCAATTGCACTTTTTGACCAATGACTTCGGTTAATTTTTTCCAGCCATCCCAATCTTCTTCGGCCATGCCGTCTTCAATGGAAACAATCGGATATTTGTCAACCCATTCCTGCCAGTAGGCAACCATTTCATCACTGGATAATTCCTTTCGGCTGCTTTTATAAAATTTATATTTCCCGTTTTTATACATCTCGCTGCTTGCTGCATCGAGTGCAATTCCTATTTCTGTTCCGGCATTGTATCCTGCCGCTTTTATTGCTTCTAAAACGGTTTCAATCGCCTCTTCATTGCTTTGAATATCGGGGGCAAATCCGCCTTCATCGCCCACATTCGTACTATATCCTTTCTTCTTTAAAACCGACTTCAACTGATGGAAAATTTCCACTCCCCATCTCAATCCTTCCCGGAAAGATGATGCGCCCATCGGAACGATCATATATTCCTGGTAATCGATCTTATTATCCGCATGCACGCCGCCATTTAGAATGTTCATCAGCGGCATTGGTAATGTTCGCGCATTTACGCCTCCGATGTATCTGTAAAGTGGTAAGCCGAAATCTTCGGCTGCTGCTTTGGCAACGGCAAGTGAAACCGCGAGCATCGCATTTGCTCCCAATTTCCCTTTGTTGCCGGTTCCGTCAAGATCAATCATAATCTGATCGATTCCCGCCTGATCAAAAACCGGATGTCCAATCAAGGCTTTCGCGATCGTATCATTTACATTCTCCACTGCCTTTAAAACGCCTTTCCCGTTGTATTTCGACTTGTCCTCATCACGCAATTCCACTGCTTCATGAATACCGGTTGAAGCGCCGCTCGGCACGGCTGCACGGCCAAGGTTACCATTTTCCGTGATAACGTCTACTTCTACCGTGGGATTGCCACGGCTGTCTAAGACCTGGCGGGCATGAATGTCGATAATACTGCTCATAAAATTGTTTTTTCAATAAAAGATGATTGCAAAGAAACAATCTTATTTTTATTTTTCGAACTCCCAAAAATTGATTTGACGGAACGCCGGTGAAATGCAGGGCAAATTATTTTTTGAAGTTACCTTCGAACCATGAAAAAAATCTTTTTCTTTTTCTTTCTTCTGTCGGCAATCGGTGCCTATAGCCAACATATACGGGCAAGGATAACCGACAGCCACGATCAAAAACCATTGCCCTATGCCGTGATAAGCCTGTCGCATCAAAGAATTGTATATACCGACTCCCTTGGCTATTTTACGCTGCGCACCGATTCATTGTTTAAAAAAGATACCCTGCATATTCAGTTTATCGGATATCAATCCGTTTCACTTCCTGCATCTTCGCTTCGGGACAATATGGTTATTTCACTCGATCCTTCGGTAGAAAGTTTGCAACCGGTTACGGTGATCAATTGCCAGAGAACGAGGAACTTTGTCATTAACCGCAGAATAAGAAATATCAATGAATACGTAGGTCCGGGACCGGAAACCCAATTGATAATTCTTGCCCGTTACGACAATAATTCAGGGAGAAACGGATGGATAAAAAAGATCAGTATTTTGTTGAACGAACATTCAACCAATTTAAAAATTCCAATACGGTTAAGGTGGTACGAATGGGATCTGGAAAGAAAGATGCCCGGCAAAGAACTGACCGACACAAACCTGATCGTTTATCCCTATAAAAACGGTTGGAACGATTTTTCAATTCCTGATTTTGCTATTTTTTATCCAAAGGATTGGATTGTTTTTGGTTTGGAATTTATTTATCCTCCGGAATATAAAAACCTGCTTGATGAGCAAACGGATAAAGCCGCCAAACTGCAATGGCTGAATGACATGAAAAACCGCTGGTCATTGTCGATGCAATTTGTGAAAGATAAAAATGAAACAGGATTTTTTATCGTTAATAACGGAGGAATCAGTTCCTACTCAAAAAGAAATGAAAAGTTTTTTATACGGCCTGCAGTAAGGTTCACTATTGAAGTATGCAATGACTGATGTGATTATTCAACTAGAGACAATGATACATATTAGAATAATCGCCGCGATTTCCATTCTAATAGTATGATAACATCCTAGAATTTGTACTGCACATTAAGCGTCCCAAAACTTCTGAGGATTTGAAATCTATTTGTATATGAATAAAACGGGGTGAATGAGTTGCTACTGAAATCTTTTTGATTCAATAAATTATTTCCGGATACCATTAACGATAATTTTTTGGGGATCAGTTGTAAAAGCGCCCCGGCATTTAATAAAATGACATGTTCCGTCTCAGTTAAATTGCTCCAGGCAGATAAGTAACTAATAGACGAATTTAAATGTAGATTTTTGAAAATCTTATAATCCAATGTTTGCCTTAAACTTACCTGATGGGTAGTATTATGAAATTCAGCAGGCAGGTTTTTCTGATCATTCAAGGAATATGAACCGGAGGATACAAAGTTAAATTTCTTTTCAAAAGCCGACCTGAACTCAAACTTTAGAGCGGCACCGTTGAATTTATTTGTTTGGAGGATGCCATTGTTTTCCGTCATTGATTTCCCAGTATTAGCGGAGATATTAAAGGTCACCTGTGATTTGATAGCAGGTATTATTTTTTGAACAATAGAATAGGCAGCTAGAAAGGAGTTTGATATCCGGCCATCGTAAAGATCGTTTTGAACAAATGAGTATACATCCCTATTGTCGAGATTAGTTAAGTAAGGCGATTGATTGATCCGGAAGATCAATCCGCTGAAAAAAAGAAGACCCTTATTTACTAAGTCTGAAGAATGATAGTTGAGATTAAACCCATGATTTATGGCAGATCGCAAAATACCTGATCCCTTTTCCAAACGAAGAAAATTTGTAAAAGCATATCCATTGTAAAGTCGGTCCATTTGGGGTAAATTTTCGCTTGGCACATAGGAAAAGGACAATTCCGAATTGGTGGAAAATGAATAATTCATGCTTAGCGATGGGAGAATGTAGGTTTTGCTATAATAAGTTTTGCTAGCTACCGAATCAAAAGATAGTTTCAAAGCATTCGCCTTAATACTTAATGTATAATTCAATCTATCGAAAATCTTTGATGAAAAAGAAACGCTACCAAATAGTTCATTCGTCAAGAATTTGACATTATTTGAAAAATCGGCGTTCAAGTTCACTTTTGCCTCACTAGAATCGACCGCGTGGATCGTACTATAAAATTTTTGAAGCGAACTCTTATGGCCGAGCTCGAGCCGTAAATTACCTTTATCAATTTTTCTGCTATAATTCAAACTTATGCTATGGTTAGCGATTTTACTTTTTTCATTCTGCAAAAGAGCGTTGTAGTCTTCCATTATGTGAAATATGCTATCTGCCAATAAAGGTGAAAAAGCATATTGCTGTGGTTGTGTGCCGTAACTTACATTATCAGTTATAAAAAGCAGGCTTTTAGAATTAATCAGATAGGTTGCTTTAGATTCATTTTTCAAATAAAATAATTTACCAAAGAGGGATTGTTGCGACGGTAGTCGAAACAGAAAACCCTTTGTGCTATCCGTTTCTTTGTTGTTATAAACATTCGTTGTATTTGTTAACTGAAACCTTGTACCCGAACTATAACGGCCAAGTAGTTGAAAGTGATTAAAGGTGTTTCTTTTGTAAATATCATTGGATTCTTCAATGATCAATGGATTTGAAAAAACATTAAGTGATTGGATTGAATTCTCTGATTGCCTATATCGGTTTCCTCCGAATTGGGCGATCGCCTTTAAAATAAAAGACTTTGTGAGGTTGAATTGAGCATTGGTAGAAACCTAAGCAGAACGGTTAAAGCGCGTCCACTTTGGATCCAAACCACCTGGAACGTAAATCTCAGGTATCGAAGGTTTTTTCAGCGACTCTAGATTCTCCATATTCGCTTCTGTCGGGGAATTAGAAGTGGTTGTATTTGTCTCGAAAGACGCTAATTTGCCGAGAGAATTTGCATTACCGATCGTTACGAATTTAGCTTTAGGAATCAATGATATAAGGTTTGCTTTCGACCCATACCGTGGAACAGGTATGCCGGCATCAATACTGCCAAATACTTTTGCAATTGTTTTATTAAATTTTATATTAACTACTTGTTGACTTCCTGCAGTTAGTGACTGCGAAAGGTCTGAATTATCCTTATAATTTCCTATCACTTCAATTTGTCGGATCTTGTCAGGAGTTACGTTTTGAGTAAGAGGTACATAATCGCCGCCAAACAAATCGTCATTCTCCAATAAAACCTTGTCAATCGGCCGGCCATTGAAACTCCATTGTCAGATATCTGAAAACCGGGCATACTTTTCAAAAGGTCTTCTATGTTCTGCTGATTGTCCTTTCTGTAGCGTTCAGCATTAAATAAAATCGTATCCTTTTTCTGTATAATTTTAGGCAAAGCAGTTACACTAACTGCCGAAAGAAAAGCTTCGGACAATGAAAGAACAAAATCTCTTTTTTCTTCACGATTTTGTTTGAAAATAATTTTTTCGATAAGGGTTGCATATCCGATACAAGATATTTCTACAAAGCCGGAATCGATTTTCGGCACTTGTATTAAATAGTTGCCATCACGATCAGAAAACCCAAAAGCTGTAATCCTGATGAAGCTTGTATCGGGTTTAAATTTGATAACCGCATTTGGTACATTGATGCCGGAGGAATCTTTTATAGATCCTCTAATTGAAATTAGTGAATCACCTTGCCCGAAAAGTATAAAAGGAGATAAAATCGTCAGTAGCAATGCAAATGACTTTACCATTTACCATTATTATTGATTACTTTCATCTTTTTGTTTTTGGATTCTTTGCAGCATTTTTTGGATTCCCTCATCGTTATTTGCTTGTATTAATCGATTATATTCAGTCTTTGAAACCAATGTTGAATTTATACAAGGTCGTATGTCTATTTTTTCGTCATAGGGTATTTTTATTTTTAAAGGACTGATTTTATACGTTGTGTCGTAGCTGCCTACTTCTAATATAAGACCTGGTAATCCGAATAGCGTTTCCGGGCCGAAGGGTACAGGAATCGCCGGTGCATACCAAACATATCCTTTTTCGCCAGATCTAAATGTAAAATTTGCTTTTACACAGGCAAAACCGACGATTGTTTTGTGTCAGAAGTAAGTTCCCAGTCACGGTTTGGAACGGTATCATAATAGCAATACCTTTTGCCATTGATGGGCGAGGTTCTTACATAAAACGGGTCCGCTATATTTCGGTAAATAAGTTGACGGTCCCTTTCCTGAATCCGGTCCAAATCCTGTATTGTTTTTAGATCTGCCAATGAATCTTCAAGGCTGCCATATTTTTTGTTGGCAAAGGGTGGCGTTTTGCCTACGCTGGGAAACACCAAAGTCAGAAGCATGTTGTTTTTAGTAAACCATAATCTTTCAATTCTTTCATTCGGAGTACCGGAATTAAAGGCATATTCAACATATCCAACGGAACCTTTAGGCGTTTGAGCATGGGCACAAATCAAAAGCAACAGACAGTTGCAAAAAGTAAAAAGACATTTCATAAGATGCTGTGATGTAGGTTTATTAGTCATGATACAATCTAAAAGAACTGTCCCGCAGTGGCGAGGCTTACCGACACAAACGAAAACTCCGTTTCCTAAACCCTATTGCTCCGGACCAATATTGGCAGGCTTCAATAAGCTATTGTGTTCAGATTTAAAATCATCTTGCCATAAGGGTTCCTGCGTCGTTTAGTTATTAAAAGATCTTAATCAAATATAGGAAAAAAGACGTAAAAAGAGTCGGGATTTAAGCTTTACTATAAGACTACGCGTCTGGCGCCGCCAAAATCACCAACAGAAATGCCCGGGTTTAAAAATCGCTTTAAACTTGCTTAAATTATTATTTAGTTGATGTTGGAATAACGGAAACTTCCAATTTTACTATGAAATAATTATCAGCTACTATGATTCACTTTTCAAACGACAAACAATACTTCCACGATCTTTCAGGACGTTGGTCAGAACAACGGGCAAATGACTGGAAACAGAAAAACGGATGGCTTGTCGGATGTAATTATATTCCTGCCAGCGCCATCAATCAGCTGGAGATGTGGCAGGAAGAAAGCTTCAATATCCCCGAGATTAATAAGGAATTATCACTCGCACACGAGCTCGGATTTAATACCATCCGCGTCTTTTTGCATCATCTTTTATGGGAGCAGGATAAAGACGGGTTTATCAATCGTTTGGATCAGTTCCTCGCTGTTGCAGCAAATTATCACATCAAACCAATGTTGGTTTTGTTTGATGGCGTTTGGAATCCATATCCCAAACCTGGTAAACAATCAGATCCTAAAAAGAATGTGCACAATTCTGGCTGGGTGCAAAGCCCGGGTATGGAACTGCTGAAAAATGTGCATGCCTGCGACAACCTGAAAGGATATATTGAAGGAGTGGTAAGCAAATTTAAAGATGATGACCGCATTCTGATGTGGGATATGTTTAATGAACCTGATAACCTGAATGTGGCGAGTTACAGAGAACATACCGTGGAAAATCTGAATAAGGCTTCCCTAGCTTTAACCCTTCTTAAAAAAACGCATACATGGATCAAAAGTATCGATCCCATACATCCGGTAACTGCCGGACCCTGGCAGGGCGATTGGACAAATGATGAAACCCTTTCAGAACTTGATTATTACATGTTTCATTGTTCAGATATTATTACATTTCATTCCTACGAAGACAAAGCCGGATTGGAAAACAAAATCCGGCAACTCCTACGCTTCAAAAGGCCGATGCTCTGTACCGAATACATGGCAAGACCGTTTGATTCAACTTTTCAAAATGTTTTACCCGTTATGAAATACCACGAAGTGGGTGCTTATAACTGGGGATTGGTAGCCGGAAAAACACAAACCAATTGTGCCTGGGAGTCCTGGGATTATTTAGATGGAAAAGAACCCGAAGTTTGGTTTCACGACATCTTTCATCCCAACGGCGAACCCTACAATCATGAAGAAGTAAGCTTTTTGAAAATGATCACGAGAAATTGATAGCAGTGAGAATGGTAAAATGAAAATGAGGCTGCTTCTTTGGGCCGCCTCCCTTTTTTTTAATTATTGAACAAGCTGTGTTGTTCCCCCGCCTTTCAAAGTCAATTCAACTGGCTTGTTCGTCTTCCACGCTCCTTTGGTAAAATCGGGAACAGCGATAGAATTATTTTTGTTGGCAACTGACCATTCACTCAACGGAGAAATCACACTCCAGGCAGCGGCATCATATACATCCTGATCAAGCGGCAGGCCGTTTCTCAAACAATCAATCAGGCGCCACTGCATAATGAAATCCATTCCGCCGTGTCCGCCCACCTTCTTTGCCATATCACCCACTTTTTTCACAATTTCCGGCGTATATTTTTCCTGAAGCGCTTTAAATTCTGCTTCCGAAACCCAGTCTTCGCCATTTGCAATTCTTGCCGGCTCGGGATATTTTCTGGCGGTATTTTTCGTTCCGGTAATCAGGTGAACCCTTGAGTAGGGACGGGGAGAAGTAACATCGTGAAACAAAGTGATCGTTTTTCCCTTATCGGTAGTGATATTCGTCACATTCATATTTCCCCGGAATTTCTTTCCGGTAAACTGTTTATAAAAAGGATCTTTTGCGGCCAGTTCTTCAGCCGTTTTCGCCATTAAAAAATCTGCACTGGAAGTGGAAGTTAGATTGCTCATTTTATCACCGCGATTAATGTCGAGAATCTGTGCAACCGGTCCCAATCCATGGGTAGGATAAAGATTTCCGTTTCGATAATTTTCCTTCAACCGCCACATATCGTAATAGCCGTTTTTATCGAAATTCAGCCCGAGTAAGTCATGCAAATACGCTCCTTCACCGTGCAAAACCTCTCCGAAATATCCGTCACGGGCCATATTGAGCGTTAGCAGTTCAAAGAAGTCATAACAACAATTTTCCAGCATCATACAATGCTTCCGCGTCTTTTCGGATGTCTTTACGAGGCTCCAGCATTCATCGATTGTTTTTGCCGCCGGCACTTCAATAGCCACATGCTTTCCGGCATTCATTGCGTAAACGGCCATCGGCTCGTGTAATGCCCAGGGAGTGGAAATAACGATCAGATCAAGATCTTTCCGGTCACACATTTTCTTCCAGGCATCGGCATTGCCGCTATAGGAGTCAGGTTTATGTTTTGATCCGGCAAGTTTTTTCTGCATCTCCTCTACTTTTTCAGGACGGATATCGCAGAGCGCCGTTATTTCCACTCCTTCAATGTGACTGAAACCTTCAACGTGCGTGGGACCGCGCATTCCCAATCCGATAAAACCAATTCTTACGGTTTCTATTCGTGGAGCGGCAAATCCGCACATATTAAAATCAGGATCGCCGGTTTCAAATTTTGCGTGGAGCTCAGCAGTGCCGGAATTTGCTTTTCCTAAAATGGAGGATCCGATCAAACCAAGTCCCGTGAGACTCGAAAGCTTTAAAAAATCTCTTCTTTTTGTGTGCATAATAAATCTGGTGGCTTTTGCTTAATACAATTGGTGTGGGAGAAATAGAATTCCTGAGCCCGAAATTAAGTTAAAATATCTTGAGCACCGCCATTTTTCAATTTCAAAACAGAAGCTGAAAATCCGGCGTCAAAAAATAACAAAATAATGTACACGTTCGTTTTTATCTTTACACACATTATAAAATTAAAATTTAGCCTTGACGTTTAAAGAATTTGGATTTGACGAACAACTGCTGGAAGGAATTAATGCAATGGGGTACGAAACAGCAACGCCGGTTCAGGAAAAAGTGATATTCCCCATTTTGAAAGGAAAAGACATCATTGCCTCGGCGCAGACCGGAACCGGAAAAACCGCCGCATTTTTGTTGCCCCTGATTCATAAACTTACCACGCAGCCACATGACGCAAACACGATCAATGCCCTGATTATAGTTCCTACCAGGGAACTTGCGATACAAATAACCCAAACCCTGGAAGGAATATCTTACTTCACGCCGGTCAGCAGCATTGCCGTATACGGAGGAAGCGATGGCGCATTGTTTACTACAGAAAAAAAAGCCTTATCAAGCGGAGCGGATATCGTTGTGTGTACGCCCGGAAGAATGATCGCCCATTTAAACATGGGTTATGTAAAATTAAACGGGCTGAAATACCTCGTATTGGATGAGGCCGACCGGATGCTCGATATGGGTTTCAACGACGACATTCAAAAGATTACTTCCTTCCTCCCAAAAGACAGGCAGAATCTTTTGTTTTCGGCCACCATGCCGGTTAAAATACGGGAACTCGCCAGAAGGATTTTGAAGGATCCGGAGGAAATTAATATTGCCATTTCAAAGCCTCCTGAAAAAATTGTGCAGGAAGCCTTTGTCGTATATGAGCCGCAAAAAATTCCGTTGATAAAACACATCCTGCGTCAGAAAGACTACGGAAGCGTGTTGATATTTTGCTCAAAAAAACAGCAGGTAAAAAACTTAACGCGGGAATTGAAAAGAGAAAAGTTCCCGGTTGAAGAAATCCACTCTGATCTTGTGCAGGAAAAGCGGGAGGAAGTATTACAGCAGTTTAAAAGCCACCGGAAAAGAATATTGGTAGCCACGGATATTTTATCGAGAGGAATTGACATTGAGGATATCGAACTGGTGGTGAATTACGATGTGCCCAATGACGGCGAAGATTATGTACATCGCATCGGCCGTACGGCCCGCGCCGCGAGTGAAGGAACCGCCTATACTTTTATTGATGAAAACGAGATCCGGAAATTTCAAACGATCGAAAGACTGTTGGGAAAGCCGGTTACTAAAGCCGCCGTTCCGCCCGAATTAGGACCCACTCCGGAATACCGCATGTTTAAAAAATTCAAAGGCAAAAAGAAGTTTTACAAGCCGCGAAAAGCGAGCTGAAGTTATTGAATAATGCGTTCGCTTTCGTCCTCAGGTTTTGTAGGCCATTGCTCAATAAAGCCGACGATTCTTTTCCTTTCTCCAATCAGTAATAAAGCGATCGCCACCTTTACGGCGGATGAAATCAAAATTGAATAGGTGGTTGCGGTTCCGCCTCCCGCTTGTCTTATTTCTTTCATCAGGATAAAAATCCGCCCGGTGAGATCCGGAATCTCCTGAAGCAGTATAATTCCTGCAATTACGATTAGCGCAATGGTCAGCAATTTTGAATTTGAAAGGTTTATTGAAATCTGATCCTGACCGAAACCTTTATCGAGCCTCAGCAGATGCACAAGTGCCTGCGTTTTAAACAACAGTAAATAGATCAGGTAGAAATAAAACCAGAGAATGAAAACGGGAATAATGAGGACCGAAAGCTGAGCAAGTACAGATGGATCCTCTGTGAATCCGGGATCAAACAAAAGAAAAATTCCGGAGATCAGTTGCGGAATTGTAAAGACGACTTCTTTCAGAAAATAAAGGCCGAAAAGCTTCAGGATAACTGTAAATAAAGTGTTTGGGGTCATCTGTGTTGGTTTTAAGAATAATAAATTTTAAAATTACTTGTGTTCAATAAAACTGACGGGATTCAGATAAAACATTTTTTTCCATCCCTGTTTTTCGCTGTCCACCCGCCATGGATAAGGAATCATTGTGATAATTGAATAATGCAGATGCGGCGGCTTTCCTGCTGCATTCCCCGAAGCCCCAACGGTTCCGATTGATTTATTGCCGTTTACAAGTGATAGAAACGAGGTTGTAATACTGTCCAAATGTGCGTAGTAATGCAAACGCCATTTAGGATCTAAGACCAAAACCACATTCCCGCCCATGCTTATTTTGCCCGTATAGAGCACAATTCCCGGAGTGGAGGAGAAAACATTTGTTCCTTTTCTTGCAAAAACATCAACGCCTTTATGTGTTACCGATCTTCCCCAGGGATAATACCAAAAGGATTCGTGGTTATAATCTGCCTTCGTTGCACCTTCCACAGGCATCGCAAATTGTTGCGGAAGGATGAGTCCTGCAAGGATGATCAACAGAATGACAAATGTTATTTTTTTCTTCCTGCTCAATGTAAATTGCTTTTAGCATCCGGCCGGATTTCTCTCGGATCAATAAGGTTTTATCTGAACCTATTCGTTTGCTATGCTTGTATCGTTTCCGCTGCTCTTCTGTACCAGCGTTAAGTATTTTTTCCGTCCAAATGACAGGTAATAAATAAGAAAAATAAAAACAGGAAACAGTAAGAACGTCACAAACCTTATGTCAAAGTAAACCCTCAAAATAAAATCCAGAAAGATGATGGGCAAAGCTAAGCGGGTGATCCATTTGCTGTACTTAAACCCTCCGACCCTAAAGGTTTTTGTTTCATGATCTGTAAGATTAAAAGCTATAGTTTCACTGCTTGCCCAATCAATTTTAAGATAAATAGTGTGATTGCCGGGCGGCAGTTCAAATTTTTTCGTTTCTCCATTATAGACCGTGCCTATCTTCTTGTCGTCAAAATAAACGCCAAAATCCCTAAAGCGGTTTACAGATTCGCTCGTCCTTTCAAGAATGATTGATGCCATTTTTCGCCGGTTTTGGTGCTACAAGATAAACAGAAAAATGTATAGTTCAACCATGTGGAGCAATTGATTTTATCGGTCCTCAGAAAAAGAAAATCTTCGGAATAAAAATAATACAGCCGATGATTACACTCAGGATTGCCGCCCACAAAACGGCAGCCGCACTGATATCCTTGATGATTTTTATTGCTGGATGATAGGATTCGCTGATCAGATCACATATTTTTTCAACAGCGGAATTCAAGATTTCGCTTAGAATAACCATGCCGATACAAATGCAAACAAACATCCATTCCACCGGGGAAATTTGTAAAACGGCCGATGCGATGATGACCAAAATGGAAACTGCAAGCTGAATTTTTCCATTCCTCTCATTCCAAAAAAACAATCGGATGCCGTTAAACGCGGCCTTGAATGCAGCGGGAAGTGTATGTTTTGTCTTCATAATTCTTCCCCTAAAATAAACATTTCACAGTAGTTGAAATTGCCCATCGCACGAATGGTATCCGATTTGCCATCATTTATTGTTTCTTTGCAATTTTCACAAATTCATAAGCTGATGTGGTTTAGCCTGGCGAAATTCATTTTACGGTATAAATATATTCTTCTTTCCATTTTAGTGATCGCAACCGTTTGGATCGGATTTTACGCCGCCAAAATTCAGATAGGATATGATTTCGCCAAGGCCATTCCGGTAGATAATCCCAAATATGAACAATATCTTTCCTTCAAAAAGAAATTTGGCGATGACGGAAACACAATGGTAATCGGCTTCGCCTCGGACAGCTTTTACAGCCCGAGGATTTTCAATGCCTGGAGCGAAACGGAAAATTCCGTCAAAAAAGTACCAGGTGTAACCGGCGTTTTATCCATTCCCTCGTCCGCAAATCTCGTGAAAGCGGATTCTTCGGACCAGTTGAAATTTGAAAAAATATTTCATCCGCCCTACGCCGCGCAGGACTCGTTGCAAACGGATAAAAGCACTTTCCTAAACCTGCCTTTTTACCGGGGATTATTATATAACGCCAACACCCATGCCACCTTAATGGCCGTGCGCCTCAATTCTGATAGTGCCAACAGCAAAGCGAGAACGAGATTGATCAACAACATTGAGCAGGAAGCTAAGCAATTTAAATCTACGACAGGACTACAGGTACATTTGAGCGGATTGCCGTTTATCAGAACGGTGGTTTCAGATAAGATTCAAAAGGAAATGTATTGGTTTTTAATCGGATCAATCCTGTTATCCGCGATTACGCTGCTTCTGTTTTTCAGGTCGTTCGGCGCGATGCTCATGAGCCTGCTCGTTGTTTCAATGGGCGTCATCTGGAGCATGGGAACGATGGTTTTACTGGATTACAAAATCACCTTGCTCACCGCCCTGATTCCGCCTTTGATCGTGGTCATCGGTATTCCAAACTGTATCTATTTTCTCAATAAATACCATACAGCCTTTCGGGAACAAGGCGATAAAAATAAGGCACTGGAAGTGATGATTGGAAGAATGGGCGTGGTAACGCTTTTTTGCAATATTGCCGCCGCAATCGGATTCGCTGTTTTCGCTTTAACGGAAAGTGCGTTGTTGAAGGAATTTGGAATTGTATCGGGAATAAATATCATGATGCTGTTTGTGATTTCGCTCATTTTCATCCCGGCCGTTCTGAGTTTCTTACCGCCGCCGAAGCAGCATCAAACCCGCTATCTCGACAACCGGATCATCGAAGGTTTTTTAGGCTGGATTGAAAAAATAACTTTTCACCATTCAAAAGCTATACTGATCGTGACGGCGCTGGTGCTTGCAGTGGCCATCGCCGGTATTACAAGACTGAAAAGCGAAGGATATATTGTGGATGATTTGCCGAAAAGTGATAAAATTTATACCGACCTTAAATGGTTTGAGAAAAATTTTGACGGCATCATGCCACTGGAAATTGTGATAGATACGAAACGTAAAAACGGACTGTTCCGCTCTCTCCGGCCGATTGAAGATATGGATGCTTTTCAGCAGTATATTGCCACAAGACCGGAAACTTCCAAACCGCTTTCTTTCGTAAACGGATTGAAATTTGCGAAACAAGCTTATTATGATGGCGATAGCGTAAACTATACCACGCCAACGGAGTTTGATATGCCGTTGCTGGGAAAATATCTCAAACAAAATCCCAACGACAGCTCCCAAACGACCTCTTCGCCCTTAAATCAGATGCTGAGCAGCTTTATCGATAAAGACAAGGAACAGGCGAGGATTAGCGTAAATATGAAAGATATCGGAAGTGCAAGGCTGCCGGTATTATTGCATGAGTTTGATTCCGTTGCCAATACTATTTTTGATACTTCCCGCTATAAAATCACCTTCACCGGTACAAGCGTAACCTTTTTGGAAGGAACCGGTTTCATCATCAATGGTTTAAAGGACAGCATTTTTTGGGCGTTCGTGCTGATAGCCCTCACCATGTTGTATCTCTTTAAGTCTTTCAGAATTCTGTTTTGTTCCCTAATTCCAAACGTAGTGCCGCTGATCATTACCGCGGGCATCATGGGATGGGCAGGCATTGCGTTGAAACCATCGACGGTGCTCATTTTCAGCGTGGCACTGGGAATTGTGATTGATGTTACCATCCGCTTTCTCGTGAACTATAAGCAGGAGCTTCCGGCCTTCAACTATTCGGTAGAAGATACTTTGCGACAAACGATCAGGCATACAGGAATCAGTATCATCTATACTTCTCTCGTATTGATCGCTGGATTTGTAATCTTTGTGATCAGCCATTTTGGAGGAACGAGAGCTCTCGGATGGTTAACGTCGCTTACCTTGCTCACGGGCACCTTAACCAATTTGTTGCTGTTGCCCGTTTTACTGAAATATCTCGCCAAAAGGAAATGACCCGTCAAACAGCGATGTTGATTGGTTGTTTCAACTGCTTGTTTTTTCTCTGCTGTTTTCTCTTCTTGCGGAGGCGGTTATACCACATAATATAGCCCGTTCCCGGCAGAAGAAATCCTGCAAGACAAGCCAATAGCCCGAGAATTTTTGAGGGGATTCCATAGATCGAGGCAATATGAACCGGCTTGAAGGTGGCTCTCACTTTCTGACCCGTATTGCGGTTGGCAAATAACTGAGATCCTGCTATTTTTCCCGAATGACGATCTACAAAATACTGATCGGAAGCCGATTCATGCGGAGCGGTGTTTGATAAGAGTGAAACCGAATAAGTGTCATCGTCTTTCTTGGGAATTGAAATAGAATAATATTGCGCATGCGGAACTTCCGATGAAATGATCCGGTAGACAGATTCAACAGAAACCTCCGACGAATTTCCGGCAATACTCTTTGGTGGCTCCGGCCTTTCCATCGAAGAACCGGTAACGGTATAAATCCCCTTATTGAACCATTCGAATGACCAGGCAAGACCGGTGAACGAAAATATGAAGAGCAGGAGGGCGCTGTAAAATCCGACTACAATATGATAATCATGATTCAGCCTTTTAAACGACGCACCGGTTTTGATCTTCAGTCTTTGTTTTAGGATTTGCTTATTCCTTGGCCACCACAAGACGATGCCGGTAAGGATGATAAACAGGAAAATGAGCGTGCATATTCCAACAATTAATTTTCCGGTATCTCCCGCCAGCATCCAACGGTGCAGATCCATTACCTTGTAGAAAAAGGATTCGCGGTAGTTGTAAATTTCCTTCAACTCCCCGTTATAGGGATCGATAAAGGCCGTTAACCGGACGTCTTTTTTGGAAGGATCGGAAAACGAAATTTCCACATTCCTCCTTGCATCGTTATAGACTTTAATGCCGGTGATTTTCGCACCGGGAACCGCTTTTAAAAATCCGCCCTGTATATCATCGAGCGCCATTCTTTCCTGTTGCGGGCTGGTAAAATAACGCTCGTGAAAAAAAGCCTGCTGCAGCTCTTTTTCAAACACGAGGATTGCGCCGGTAAGGCAGGTTACCATAATTACCAGGCCGGCAATCAATCCGAGGTATAGATGTATATTTCTGAAAAAAATCTTCATAGAGTTAAGCCTTAAAATTTGTAGGATACAGAGGCGGAAAACATCCGTGGCGCAATCGGATTCACACTGTTGTCATCATGAACATAATAACTTAGCTTATTAAAGATGTTGCTCACTTTTGCCTGAACAGAAAAATGTTTGAAACGGTAGCCGGCGAAAGCATCAAACTGAAAATAATCGGGTACCGGCATCAGTTTGTAAGTATCGTTCTCAACCTGCACCCTTGTTGACCTTCCGGCCACTCTTTCACCAATATAATAGGCTTTTAATCCTAGGTTAAATCCGTTTAATACGGTTGAAGGATCGAAACTGTAGTACGCACTACCGTAGGCTGTTTGCTCAGGATTATACCGCAATTTGCTTCCAACGATATAGGTATTGCTTTTTGTGTATTTTGACTGGTTGTAGCTGTATCCGGCCATCAATTGCAAGCCGTTAAAATCTTTGGAAATAATGTCAAGTTCAACCCCTTTGCTCCTTACTTCGCCGGCCAGTTCTTTTATGCTCGAATTTGAATTTGGATTTCCTTCAGCATCTGTCAGGCTCATTTGAGCAAGATTGCTGTTGTTGATGAGATAAACGGTGAGGTTTGCGGAAATGAGCTTATGAAACAGTTCGGTTTTAATACCGGTTTCAAACTGATCGATATAGGAAGGATCGAGCGGTTTCAGGTAAATATCGGTTCCACTGTTCAGGGTAAATGAATTGGAATAACTTGCAAACAGGGAAACCGTTTTAGCCGGCTGATAAACCAATCCGAGTCGCGGAGAAAATGCGGCGTCTTTGTTACCCTCATTGATCTTACGCACGTCTTTTCCCACCGAATCTACATAGCCATCGAGCGTCGATTGAATGGTATAACGGATACCTGCGAGAAATTTGACTTTTTCGGATAGACTTATCAGATCCTGCGCATAAAAACCTACTCTTGTTGTAGGTGTATGCGTAAGTGTAGTGGCGGTTGTAAGTGGAATATCGCCTCTCCTTTGCAGGGTTGCGGGATCGAAAATATTTACCGTGTCGTAAATATTCTTGTTTCCGGCGTTGGGGTTTGAATAGCTGTACGCACTCGCATCAGTAAGATATTTATCGGCATCGGCGCCAATCAGAATGTTGTGGTGCAGTTTTCCGGTTTTCACCTGTCCGGAAAGATCGAGCTGCAGAATCATATATTGCTCCTCCTGGGCCGATCTCGTGATGCCCCTTACCCAGGTTCCATCTTCCTTTACCATATTTCCACCGGTATTGGGCCGGGAAGTTCCAAAGAGGTCTGACCGGTAATTCTGGATGGAAGAAACGCCGGATATCTTCCAGCTCGAATTGAGCTGATGTTGTATTGTGAGCGTAGCGCTCGATTGTTCTACCTTGTTTCTGCTCCATTCGGCGCCGAGGAAACGGCTGCGCGGAATATCGGCCACCGCATAATTGATCGCCCCGGTGCCATAATCGAGCGTACGATGATCTTTCAGATAATCGCCTTCCAGCAAAACCGTTGTCTTTTTTCCTGCTTTAAACAGGATGGAAGGATTTACATAGATTCTTTCTGATGAAACAAAATCGCGGTAACTGTCTGCTTTTTCATAGCTTCCGTTAATTCTGAATGCAATATGATCACTGTGGAATACCGGTCCGTAAAGATCGAGAAATGGCTTATAAAAGCCGTAGCTTCCGGCACGAAGCGCCACCTCTCCGCCAGGAACGAAAGACGGCTTTTTTGTTACGAGGTTGAGCACGCCCCCCGCTGACACGTTTCCGTATAAGATGGCTGCGCTTCCTTTCAATACTTCCACTCTCTCGAGTGAGCTCACTTCCGGCATTGCGGAATTGTTGTACCGAACGCCGTTTTTAAAAGTGCTGCTGCTGCCAAATGCGTATCCTCTTCCACCAATTTCTTCCTGCGTGCCTCCGGAGGTTCCGTAAACATAAATTCCGGACACATTGGAAATAACGTCGCTCAATCGCAATGACTGTTGCCGTTCCATCACATTTTTGCCCACAATCGTTACGCTTTGCGGAAGATCCATCGGTTTAATACTTATTTTCCCGATGTTGGAAGGTGTTTCATTTTGCCCGATTTGGGACTGAAGGACCACCTCGTTTAATTCCATGATATTTTCAGACAGGGAAAAATCCACGTTATGGAGATTCTTTCCCGAAAGGGTAACCTGTTTCTGATCTTCGGCCGACCCGATGAGTGCGGCCTTCAACACATAGCTTCCGTTTTCAATCCCTTTGAGGATGTATTTTCCGTTATCATCGGTGATGGTTTTCTGACCGCCCGGTTGCAGAGTTACGAGCGCCCCGGCTGCAGCGGAATGATCGGCATTGAAAACCGATCCGGAAATGGTGGATTGCGCCATTGCGGAAGCTGCAAGAGCAGTAGCCGCTATAAAGAGAAAAAATCTTTTCATGTAATTCAGTTTGTGATCTGTGAGGTTGCAAAGAACGATGGTGGAAAGCGGAAAGAGCAATGCAAAGCGGAAATCCGTTTACGGAATCTGGAAATTTAAAAACAGCCTAATTAAAAAAGCATTATATTTATTGATCAATTATTCTTCCAACTCAAAAAATATTGACCATGAAAACATTAAAAGGAAAACTTTTCGTTGCAGCTGCCGCCATTTGCTTTTGTTTTATTTCTTCTTCATCAACGGCGCAGACGGCTGCCACCAAAACCGTTACCGGTGAAGTGGTGGATATGGCCTGCTATATGGCCAATGGTGCCAAAGGAGAGGAACACAAAAGCTGTGCTGCCGGCTGCATCAAGGGCGGTTCACCAATGGGCGTTTTAACCGATGATGGCCAACTCTATCTTCTCGTAGAGAACCACGATAAGCAGGATGCCTACGCTTCCGCAAAAAAATATGCCGGAGAACAAATCACCGTTTCGGGAGACTTCAAGACTAAAGGCGGCGTTCAAAGCATTGTGGTAAACGATGTGAAGGGAAAGGAGTAGGAGTAAGAACGGTTTTACTGCTTAATCACGCAACTGTTTTTCCAAAGCGGAAATTCCCCTGCAAATTTGATTCGCGGCTGTCGTCGTCGAATTGTACTGCAGGGCTTTTCTGTGTCGGAACATTTCAAAAATCTATAAAAACTGTCTTAAAAACCCTATTTTCACCCTTCTAAAATGCACTACCAAAACAAATGTCAAAAGAAAGAGAAAGAGAGGAACTGCACCGCACTATATATCAAATAGCAAACGATTTGCGTGGTAGCGTTGACGGTTGGGATTTTAAATCCTATGTTTTAGGTATGCTGTTTTACAGGTTTATTTCGGAGAACCTTACTTCATACATTGATCAGGAAGAACAGCGTACCGGCAACAAAGGCTTCAACTACGCCAACATTTCGGATAAAGATGCAGAGTTTGGAAGATCCGATACGGTGAAAGAAAAAGGCTTTTACATTTTACCGTCAGAGTTGTTTGTCAACGTTCGCAAGAAAGCAAAGACAGATGAAAACCTGAACGAGACATTGAGCCGTGTGTTCAAAAACATTGAGCAATCCGCAAAAGGCTCGGACAGCGAAGACGACCTGAAAGGTTTGTTTGATGATATAGATGTCAACAGCAACAAGCTTGGCGGATCTGTGCAAAGAAGAAATGAACAGTTAAGAAAAATACTGGATGCCATTGGTGATCTAAAACTGGGCGACTTTCAGGACAACACCATTGATACTTTTGGTGATGCCTACGAATTTTTAATGACCATGTATGCCAGCAATGCAGGCAAAAGTGGTGGTGAGTTTTTTACGCCCCAGGAAGTATCGGAACTGCTGGCGGAAATTGCTGTAGTGGGAAAAAAGCAGGTGAACAAAGTGTATGATCCTGCCTGTGGCTCCGGCTCTTTGTTGTTGAAGTTTGCAAAGGTGTTGGGTAAGGAAAATGTAAGACAGGGCTTTTATGGCCAGGAGGTGAACATCAGCACTTACAACCTTTGCCGTATCAATATGTTTTTGCACGATATCAACTATGAAAAATTTGATATTGCACACGGCGATACCTTGATTGACCCCAAACATTGGGATGATGAGCCCTTTGATGCCATTGTTTCTAATCCGCCTTACTCCATACGGTGGGAAGGCGATGCCAACCCGCTCTTAATTAACGATCCGCGTTTTTCTCCGGCAGGTGTATTGGCGCCCAAGAGTAAAGCAGATTTGGCATTTACCATGCACATGCTGCACTGGCTTTCCACTTCGGGTACGGCTGCCATTGTTGAATTTCCCGGAGTGTTGTACCGTGGCGGTGCCGAACAGAAGATCCGCAAATACCTTATTGACAACAATTACATTGATGCTGTAATACAATTGCCGCCCGATTTGTTTTTTGGTACCACCATTGGCACCTGCATTATTGTGTTGAAGAAAAGCAAAAAGGACAATGCCACTTTGTTTATTGATGCCTCTGAAGAATTTGTACGTGGCGGCAATAAGAACAAACTAACAGATGCCAACCGCGAGAAAATACTGAAGGCTTATGTAGAACGGAAAGACGATGACCATTTTGCAAAGCTGGTTTTAAACAAAGATATTGCCGACAACGATTACAATATTGCCGTAAGCAGTTATGTGGAAGCGGAGAATACTACTGAAGTTGTAGATATAGAAAAGCTGAATGCCCATATCGCCGAAATAGTAATTAAGCAAAACAAGCTGCGCACTGCCATTGATGAAATTGTGGCTGATTTGAATGGAGGTAGTTTATGAGCAGGATTGATGAATTGATAGAAAAACTTTGTCCTGATGGTGTGGAGTGGAAAACGATACAGGATGTTTGCAAGAATATTGTTTCAGGAGGAACTCCTCTGACTTCAAGAGCAGAGTACTACAACGGCAATATTCCGTGGCTTAGAACGCAGGAAGTTGATTGGATGGATATCCATGATACAGGAATTAAAATAACAGAGGCTGGGTTAAAGAATTCTTCAGCAAAGCTAATTCCAAAGAATTGTGTAATTGTAGCGATGTACGGTGCAACTGCCGCAAAAGTTGCAGTCAATAAAATTCCGTTGTCCACCAATCAGGCTTGTTGTAACTTGGAAATTGATGATACTATAGCAAACTACAGATTTGTTTATTACTGGCTTTGTAATAATTACAATCATTTGAGATCATTAGGTGAAGGTTCTCAATCAAATATTAATGGTCAAAAGATCAAATCTTACAAAATTCCCATCCCACCGCTCGAAATACAAAATGAAATTGTAAAAACTCTTGACTTGTTCACAGAATTGGAAGCTGAATTGGAAGCTGAATTGGAAGCCAGGAAAACGCAATATAAATTTTATAGAGACAGGCTTTTGTCTTTTGATGGTAAAAATGTTGAGTGGAAAAAGCTTGGTGAAGTGGCAATTATTGGGACTGGGAGTAGAAATACAAACGAAGCTGTACCTGAAGGTAAATATCCATTTTTTGTGCGCTCTCAAATTCCCCTTCGAATTAACGAAAGTGAGTTCGATGAAACTGCAATCATCACAGCTGGAGACGGGGTTGGCGTTGGTAAAGTCTTTCATTTTGTGGAAGAAAAATATGCACTTCATCAACGAGCTTACCGAATCCACGTAACAGACAATAAGCTCAGTCCTAAATTTCTGTTCTATTTTATTCGAAACAACTTTGCAAGTTACCTCGCAACTACTTCGGTTCATGCATCTGTCACCTCTCTAAGAAAACCCATGTTTGATAAATATCCAATTCCTATTCCATCACTTTCCGAACAAGAAAGAATTGTAACCATCTTAGACAAATTTGATGCATTGGTCAATGATATATCAATCGGTTTACCTGCCGAAATAGAAGCCCGCCGCAAGCAATATGAATATTACCGGAACCGGTTGTTGACGTTTAAAAACAGAAACGATGAATAAATACAATCCTGATATACATCATCGCCGTTCCATACGGTTGCGTGGATATGATTATGCACAGGCAGGATTGTATTTTATAACCCTGTGCGTACAGCACAGGGAATGTTTATTTGGCCGTATTGAAAACATCGTAGGGGCAGACCTGCGTGTCTGCCCCCAAATGATATTGAACGGTGCGGGACAAATGGTTGTAAAATGGTACCATGAATTGGAAAACAAATTCCCCGGAATTAAATGCCACGAAATGGTGGTAATGCCCAACCATTTTCATTGCATTGTCGAAAACACCGGGGCGGCCGTTGATGCCGTAGGGGCAGACCTGCGTGTCTGCCCCAAAAACATACCCGGCGAACAGACCGAATCGGGCGAACCATCCGCCGAACCGTTGGGCGAAACGATGTTGGGCGAAACGATGTTGGGCGAAACGTCGGGCGAAACGTTGGGCGAAACGTTGGGCGAACACATAGGTTCGCCCCTACATTGTGTGGTGCAATGGTTCAAAACCATGTCAACAAACGAATATATCCGTGGTGTTAAAAATTGCGGGTGGCCGCGTTTCAATGGCAAATTATGGCAACGCAATTATTACGAACACATTATTCGTAATGAAAAATCCTATCAAACCATATCCAATTATATTCTGAACAACCCTGCCAATTGGAATGCTGATAAATTAAATCACCAACAACCATGAATTATAATATCGTAGCCGAAAACCCTGAAAGTACCGTTGTTGCCGAATACCAGTCGCCTTTCAAAAGAGACACCGCGTATCAATCAGAAGATGCGCTGGAAAAGGCATTCATACAACAATTGCAGACGCAGGCTTATGAATATTTAGCCATCAATAGCGAAGCAGCATTGATCAATAACCTTCGCAAACAGTTGGAGCTTTTAAACAATTACAGCTTCACCGATAACGAGTGGAATCAATTCTTTAAAAACAAAATAGCAAACCAAAACAGCGGAATAGAAGAAAAAACAACCATCATACAGGAAGACCATATTCAAATACTCGATTGTGATGATGGAACGAAAAAGAATATTTATCTCCTCGATAAAACCAACATTCACAACAACCGTTTGCAAGTCATTAAGCAATATGTCGTGGACGATGGTCAGCGTCCCAACCGTTACGATGTTACGGTACTGGTAAATGGTTTGCCGCTTGTGCATGTTGAGTTAAAGAAACGTGGTGTAGATATTAAAGAAGCTTTCAACCAAATTAACCGTTACAACAGGGAATCGTTTTGGAGTGGATCGGGTTTGTTTGAGTATGTGCAACTGTTTGTTATATCCAATGGCACTTATACCAAGTATTACAGCAACACCACAAGGTTTTCACACATTAAAGAGCAAAGCCAGAACGCTGCAAAAAAAGGAAAGAGAACCAGCAACAGCTTTGAGTTTACAAGCTGGTGGGCCGATGCGAATAACAAACCTATTACCGACCTATTGGACTTTGCCGGTACCTTTTTCGCAAAGCATGCACTACTAAACATACTTATTAAATACTGCGTATTTACAACGGATAAATTATTACTGGCCATGCGTCCCTACCAGATCGTTGCCACCGAACGCATTTTAGGTAAGATCAACGTCGCCAATAATTATAAAAGCTACGGAACAATAGAGGCAGGTGGTTATATATGGCACACTACGGGAAGTGGAAAAACGCTCACTTCATTTAAAACAGCACAATTAGCGAGTAAACTTGATTTTGTTCATAAAGTTTTATTTGTGGTGGATAGAAAAGACCTGGACTATCAAACCATGAAGGAATACGACAAGTTTGAAAAAGGAGCTGCTAACAGCAATACCAACACTTCCATTTTAAAAAAACAATTGAGTGATGCTAATGCAAGAATCATTATCACTACCATTCAAAAACTTTCCATTTTAATAAAGAAGGAAAAGAATCATCTCGCTTTCAGTCAGCCTGTTGTTATCATTTTCGATGAATGCCACCGTTCGCAGTTTGGCGATATGCACAAAGCCATCACAAAAGCGTTTAAGAAATATTTTTTATTTGGCTTTACCGGCACGCCCATATTTGCTATCAATGCCAGCAACAGCAATAAGCCTGATTTAAAAACAACCGAACAGGCATTTGGTAAAAAGCTGCATACCTATACTATTGTTGATGCCATCAATGATAAAAACGTTCTTCCGTTTCGTATTGATTACATACGAACCATGAAAGAAAAGGATAACATCAAAGATGCAAAGGTTTGGGATATTGACAGGGAAAGAGCACTGCTAGCACCGGAAAGAATCAGCAACAACGTAAAATATATTTTCGACCATTTTGAACAAAAGACAAAGCGCAACAGCAAGTCCTATAGTTTTACTCAGCTTAAAAACATTTATGAAGTAGCAAGTGCACAAGACCGCACCAAAATAGAAGAAGTAAAACAAAAGATCCGGCTCACTGGCTTTAACTCCATATTTGCCGTAAGCTCCATCGATTTTGCAAAAACTTACTACAATGAATTCAAAAGGCAGCAACAAACATTGCCGGAAATTTCGCGGCTTAAGGTCGCTACCATCTTCAGCTTTGGCGTAAACGATGACGAAGAAGATGATGGCGTAATGGATGAAAACTCGGAAAGCACTGAACAACTAAGTGCGACCGACAGGGATTTTTTAGAAGCAGCCATCAGCGACTACAATCAAATATTTAAAACCAACTACGATACATCAACAGACAAGTTTCAGAATTATTACAAAGATGTATCGCTTAGAATGAAGAACAGGGAGATTGATTTACTTATTGTAGTCAATATGTTTCTCACAGGTTTTGATGCCACTACCTTGAATACGCTTTGGGTGGATAAGAATTTGCGTTTGCACGGTTTATTGCAGGCCTATTCAAGAACGAACAGGATATTGAACTCTGTAAAAACATTTGGCAATATTGTTTGCTTTCGCAACCTGGAAAAAGCAACCAATGAAAGCATTGCACTATTCGGCGATAAAGAAGCAGGCGGCATTGTACTGCTGAAAACCTTTAATGAATATTATAACGGGTACAGCGATGGCAAGAAAACGTTCCCCGGTTATGTTTCCCTGATTCATGAACTCACGGAAAAATTTCCAGTTGGGCAACAGATAATTGGAGAACAAAACCAAAAGGATTTTATAAAGCTTTATGGATCGGTTCTAAAAGCAAAGAATATACTTACCACTTTCGATGAGTTTTCCGGTAGAGAAATACTAAGCGAAAGAGATGTGCAGGATTATCACAGCATGTACATCAATCTTTATCATGAATTCCGCAACCGAAATACTGGCGATGCAGAGAATGTGAATGATGACATTGTATTTGAAATGGAACTGATAAAGCAGGTAGAGATCAATATTGATTACATATTGGAACTAATCCGGAAGTATCATGATGGAAATTCGAAAGACAAGGAAATCATCGTCAGCATCAACAAGGCGATTGATTCCAGTGTTGAATTGAGAAACAAGAAAGACCTGATTCAGAAATTTATTCAATCACTTGCAGCCGGCGCAGACGTCACCCACGATTGGCAAAGCTTTGTCGATGAAAAGAAGATGGAAGAATTGGATGCGATCATTGAAGAAGAAAACCTGGATAAAGAAGAAACCTATAAATTCATCAACAATGCTTTCAGAGATGGATATGTGCAAACGACAGGAACTGGTTTAGCTAAAATACTTCCGCCGGTTTCGAGGTTTACACCAACAGGAGAAAGAACACAAAAGAGAGAAACGGTGATAGAAAAGTTAAAAGCATTTTTCAATCGGTTTTGGGATATTACGGAAAATGTGTGAAGATCCAGTTTCTGTTTCGATTTATAGGATCCATCTTTAAACTGAAAACCGGAAGCTGAAACTGCCGGTTTTTTAAGTGGCCTCGTCAGGAATCGAACCCCCGCCCGTACCGAACGGCACGTTCGGGCGGGTGAATC